>CAMAVB010000003.1 GCA_945861465.1 Candidatus Kuenenia stuttgartensis | reverse complement strand
TGCTTTCTTTTCCTATGGGTACTGAGATGTTTCAGTTCCCCACGTTCGCTCCGCACACCTATGTATTCAGTGTACGGTAATTCGGGAATCCCGGGATCAATGCTCGTTTGACAGCTTCCCCGGGCTTATCGCAGCCTTCTACGCCCTTCTTCGCCTTCTGACGCCAAGACATCCCCCACACGCCCTTATGTGCTTGGCCACCATGATCAACAGCCAGAATTTCTTCTGAACTGAAATGTGCCAACACTTTTGAAACACGCAGTCAGCCTTTCGACCAACCGTGCGTCTCGGAAAAACATTTTCAGATGCCACTTAGACTTCATCAAATTGTCAAAGAACATCGCCCTTCGTTGCCGCGAGGCACCGAATTGCGAGCGGGGGAGTTTAGCGGCAACATTCGATGCCGTCAACCCTGTGGCTCAGAAAGTTTTTATTCTTTCTGATCCTTCCCATTTGGAACAATTGCTTGTCGTCAAAAGACGTTTTGCCACTGTCACCAATGGAGACGATCGGGATCGAACCGACAACCTCTGCCTTGCAAGGGCAGCGCTCTCCCAGTTGAGCTACGTCCCCTTCATCATCATTTCACTGTAAATTCACCGGTATTCTCACCGGAGTGGGCGTACGTGGACTCGAACCACGGACCTCAGCTTTATCAGAGCTGCGCTCTAACCATCTGAGCTACACGCCCCGAATTCTAGATGTTTTCGGGGTCGGTCATTGTGGCATCACCTGAGCAAGATGTCCAGCGATCACGTTTATACTTGCGGATTTCCCATCCTTTGAGAGCCAATCAGTGATGGACATCAGATTTCTCCGCATTATTGCCTTTCAGGCGTTTCTTTGGCCCGTTCCAATTTCATCCGCAGGACAACCAATGATCGGGAGCCAGTTCTAACAGGTTGAGCGAAATTTTGCTGTTCCTGCTGGTTTTGCGAAATAGCACACACTTTTGACGTCGGTTCGCTGGCAAGTTCTGCGACTTGCCACGAAAACGTGCGTCAGCGTGATTTTTTCGCCTGTCCGGAAAGACCACGGCGGGATCACGACGTCAGGAATTGGGAGTAATAGAACCATGGAATTGAAGTCGCGTGCGGTCTTGTTTTGTGCGATCCAGGGGGTAATTGGCGTATTGGTCCCGCTAGCGAATAGCCTGCTCCTCTGCCAGAAAGCCGCCGCGAATCAGCCATCAACTTCGCCTCAGCGTGCTCAGAATGTTGTCATGATTATCATTGACGATCAGAACGATTGGCTGGGTTGTCTCAACGGACATCCGCAAGCCATGACTCCGCACATTGATCATCTGGCGAGTCGCGGCATACTGTTTCAAAACGCACGTTGCCAGTCGCGACTCTGCAATCCTTCTCGTACGAGCGTCCTGACGGGGTTGCGACCGTCATCGACCGGCGTCTACGGTCTGGCTCCGACTCTACGAGCTGTCGAATGTCTTAAATCCGCGACCACCCTTCCCCAGCACGTTCGGAATCATAGTTACGAGACCCTGAAGGCCGGGAAGATTTATCACGGTGCTTACGGTCGCAAATCAACCGGCAATGAATTTGACATCATCGGGCCTCCCGCCGAGGTTGGTCCGAGACCTGCATCGCCGCTGGTCAAGAAGCAGAGCCACCTTGCGTTGGTTGAATGGGGCACATTTCCTCATGTTGCCCGCCAAAAGCCTTAAACCTGTCCCCGGCAGCAAGATTGGATTCTCCTTTGCGACGCGGCGTATTGACTTGTGAACTGGGAGGGTGAGGATATTCTTCCCGGATCGCCGATTCCGGAAGTGGAGGACTGAACAGTGTGGATCAAAATCTGTGGTGTAATGCGTGCCGAAGATGCCGCGACCGTTATTCATTCCGGGGCGGACGCAATTGGATTCAATTTCTTTCCTGATTCCCGACGATTTGTTTCCATCCCGATCGCTTGTGCCATGGCAGAAACCGTACGACGATCGGCCGTCCATCTGCCGCTTGTCGATCTGGTTGGCGTGTTTGTGAATGCGGAAGCCGACGCCATCCGAACAGCGGTTCAGGAAGTGGGATTGAGTGTGATTCAGGTTCATGGTGACGAGTCAGTTGAACACGTCACCGAGATACACCGACTTTGCCCCGATGTTCCAATCGTTCGCGCGTTTCGAGTTGATCCTGGAAACGCCAAGCACACTTTGATCGATATTGATCGGCTGTCCGCGCAGGTACCATTGGCCGCGATTCTCCTTGACGCATTTGTTCCAGGAGAATTCGGCGGTACGGGCACCACCGTCGATCTCAGCATTCTGGAGAGTTACACATTGCAGCAAAGGCCGCCTTTAATTCTTGCTGGTGGGCTGACACCGAAAAACGTAGCATGCGTTGTGAACTACCGAACGGTGTGGGGCATCGATACAGCCAGCGGTGTTGAATCGTCTCCAGGGATCAAGGACCCGGCTCGTGTTTACGAATTTGTCAATGCCGCTCGCGCTGCGGCTTCCGATTCCGGCCGCTTGATTCACAATGTACGGATCGGGAAACCGTTGCTTTTCGAGCAGGAGTGATGGACAATTCGTGTTGCAGTCGAAGCGGGTCATTGAGTTGAATCTGAACTTTCATGCCTTCAGGATGATACTGAGTTATGTCAGAGAATCAAAAGACGATCGTTTTGATCGAAGACGATCGAGATATCTCGGCAACCATTCAGAGCGTTCTGACTGCGGTCGGATATCGCGTGTTTTCCGCGAATAACGGTCAGGATGGTCGTCGCATTATTCAGGCGCAAAAACCAGACTTGGTACTCACGGACATGATGATGCCTCGCATGGGTGGATTCCCTGTGCTGGAATTTCTGGCGGAAATGCCCGACGCGCCGCCCGTGATCATGATGACGGCAAACGAAGGCAGCCGACATAAGGCGTACGCCGAAATGCTGGGTGTCGTCGATTACCTGCGAAAACCGTTCGCTATGGAAGTGATGCTCGAATCCGTCGCACGGGCAATTGCTGGCAAACAACCTTCATAAGTTCAGGGATTTGCAGATGTTACATGCCGTCATCATGGCAGGTGGCAGTGGGACTCGATTCTGGCCTCAAAGCCGAAAACGAACGCCAAAGCAGTTGTTGCGACTGGCTGGTAGTCGCACGATGATTCAGCAGACAGCGGATCGTTGTCGAGGCTGGGTGGATCAATCTCGCCTGTGGATTGTCACTAACGAAGTTCAGGCCGAAGCGACAATCGCGCAGTTGCCTGAAGTTCCACGCCAGAACGTGCTGATGGAACCCGCCGCCCGCAACACGGCTCCGTGTGTCGGACTGGCCGCCATACAGATTCTTGAGCAGGATCCGGATGGCATCATGTTTGTGATGCCTGCGGACCATGTGATTCACACCGAACAGGCTTTCGCCGCCGCTGCCCGAAATGCTGTACAAACTGTCGAAAACGATGCTTCCAGGCTGGTTCTCTTCGGTGTGATTCCCACGTTTCCTGCGACAGGCTATGGCTATATTGAACGGGGAGAACTGGTTTCAAGCGTCGCGCCTCGCTTGTATCGAGTAACTGCATTCCGGGAAAAACCCCATCAAGGACTCGCGGAAGAATACATTCGCGACGGCAGATTCTTCTGGAACTGTGGGATCTTCTGCTGGAAAGCACAGACGATTGTCGATCTGCTGAGACAGCATGAGCCTGAACTTCATGCCGGCCTGATGCGGATTGCCGACGGAGTTCATCGCGGTCGCGGCAAGGATGTCATCGCTCACGAATTCCCAACACTCAAGAGCATTTCCATCGACTATGCCGTGCTGGAACGGGCTCAAAACGTGGTTGTGATCGAAGCTCCGTTTCAATGGGACGATGTTGGCAGCTGGCTTTCATTGCCACGCCTGAATGGATGCGATGCGGAAGGCAATACGACCGACGGACCATTTTGCGGCGTCGATACTCAGGGATGCATCATCCGCACGACCGACGATCATCTGATCGCAACCCTGGGACTACGTAACGTGATTATCGTGCATACGGGAGACGCCACTCTGGTTGCCGACGCGGCACAGTCCGAACGTATCAAGGAGATTCTGAGTCAGTTAGTAAAGCAGGATCGCCAGGAGTACTTGTAAGGGAATCGCCAACCGTCCCAAAAAAAAGCCCCGGACCTGAGGATCCGGGGCTTTGAATCAGATTTCAATACGATCCGACAACTAGTTCCCTGGGCTTGCTGGATTGCCGTTGTTGTTGTCTCCTGCGGCATAGCCAATTGCCCCACCGATGCCGCCTGCCAGCAATGCACCCAAAAGGCCGCCGCCACCAGCACCGCCGGCACCAGCACCGCCGCCACCTGTTCCGCCACCACTTCCTCCGCCAGATTGTCCGCCTGCACCGTTGGCAGGCGGAGCTGAATTCATGCCCGCCAGACCGAGACCACCACCGCCTGACGCCCCGGAAAACGCTCCCAGATTTCCTGCCCCAACCGGTGAACCACCAAATCCGCCAAGCATCAACGATGCCGAAACAGTGCTGGCGGGAGTAAACTCGCCCAAACCAACATCCTGAACACGGTTGTTTGCCAAGGCCGTGCCAACAACATTGACAGAGCAGACCAGAATGCCGTCCTGGCCGACTGTAACGACACTATAGACGCCTGGAGTCAATCCGTTCGCAATGAAACTTCCATCATTGGAGACTTCCGAAGATGCCGCTTTAACGCCATTTCGCACAAAATGCACGGTCATGTCAAGGACTTCGCGAACACGGCCCGTACGGTCATCGAGAATGCTTAACTCGCCGTTCAGACTTCCATCGGCCTGGAGGCTGACACTGTGATTTCGAAGCGTCGCCGATACTTCGCCCGAGCCAAAATTGAACTCCTGATCCTCGGCAGCGAGCTCATTCGCGAACCGTTTGTCCTGAATGTTCAAGTACGGAGACATCAGCTCCTTCACGGTTGCAATGTCAGCTCCAAAAACGACCGCAGAGTCCACATCCAGCTCGACCTGAGCTGCCACCAGACCGGCATTTTCTTCGATTGCCGTGTCTTTTCCAAACAGGACAAAACTCGACAGCATCAAAGCGTCTTTGCCCTCGGCCCAGATTGCAACAACACCGTCCGGAAGGCCGGTGAAAGAGAATCGCCCGTTCACATCGGTCGTTGTGGAACCGATTATCGCACCATGTTGTGCAAGCGTGACGTTCAAATTAGCCGCTGGAACAGGCTCGCCGTCTGCTTTTCGCAGTGATGAAAGCCTACCTTTGAAACCACCCTTGTCATCAAGGATCACGTGGCTCTGCTGGTCTCGCAAAATCTGTGTCTTATCTAGAGCAGGCTCAAGACCCTCAATCGCGGCGTCTAGACCGGGACCGTCAGCGACGTCCGTAACGACTGGAATATCATGGACCGTTGCCGCCGACGGTAGCACAACAGCGGAATCAGTGGATTCCTGCTGGGCCGCAGCCACCACCGTTACATACATGGAACCTGCCGTTACAACGGTAGCCAAAGCCAACATTGCAAAAGTTGAGATGAAACGAAGAGTTTTCATATAACTAAACCCCTTAGAATTGGCCGCGCGTTGAAAATAGCGGAGGATGTCCGGAACGCCAAGAATGACCTGCAGCCATACTGATATTACAGGAGGAAACCCCTGTGGACAGCTGCTGGACCCAATCACTTCAATCCAGCCGAGGAATCAGGATAATTCGACAAGATGAGTCAAGTCCAATGGATTACGCAGATTTCTTGAGTTTTCTTCCATAATGCGTATTTTGCCGATTTCATCCAATCGCCCAAAAACTGTGGGCGACCACAAAATTCCCCAGAACCGAGATTCCTGATGCGAATTGTAACATGGAACGTGAATGGCATGCGAGCCGCGATCCGCAAAGGATTCAAAAAGCACATTGACGCGATTCAGCCGGATATTCTGCTGCTTCAGGAAGTCCGTGCCCGCCCCGAACAGCTGCCGGAGGAATTTCAGCAGCCCGACGGATGGCATGTTGTCTGGAATCCGGCTCAGCGTCCAGGGTATTCCGGAACGGCGATCTGGTCTCGAACTCCCATCAACTTGGTCAAACTGGCCCTGTCAGATTCGGATCAGGACGATGAAGGACGCATTATTGAGGCGGAAGTTCAGGGTATTCGGCTGGCATGCGTTTATCTTCCGTCAGGTTCTTCCAGCCCGGAACGGCAGACCGTCAAAGAATCCTGGATGAAGAAATTCCGCCGCTGGACCAATAGTCGTCCGAGTGACATACCAATGTTCTTCGGTGGCGACATCAACGTGGCTCACACGGAAAAAGACATTTTTTACGCAAAGGCCAACGAGAAAACTTCTGGGTTTCTGCCGCACGAACGCCAGTGGTTCGGAAAAATGCTGAAGTCCGGCTGGCACGACCTGGTCCGTGAACACCACGGCGATGTGCAGGGACCGTATTCGTGGTGGTCCAATCGCGGTCGCGCCCGAGAACTGGATCGCGGCTGGCGAATCGATTACCTGCTCTGCAACGCCGCCGCGCGTCCGATGTTTCGGTCCGCGATCGTGCATCGCGAAGCCGCGCTGGAGATCAGTGACCACGCACCAGTGTCGGTGGATATTGACCTTCAGGAGACCGTAGCTTGACTCTCCAGAGTCGAGCAATCCCCGAACATGCTCGACTCTGGAGAGTCAAGCTACGGCGTGGTTGCATTTCCATTCAGAATTATTCAGTAGTCTCAACTGGTTTGCTGTCAGTTTCAATGCGGGGCAACGGGTAAAGATTGTGGACTTCGTGGTAGTTCTGCAGTGCAAGCCCAATTTGCTTGAGATTATTCTTCATCTCAGCTCGCCGAGCCGCCTCACGTGCCTGCTGAACTGCCGGGAGCACGAGAGCGATGCCAATCAGTGCGAACATTGAGAAAATCGCAAACGCCACTCCAAGCACCAATAACACAATGGCCTTGGTACTCATCTGGCCGCGCCTATGCAGCAGGGATTGAATGGATGAAGCCGGATGTTTAAGCACTGAGCAGTTCTTTCAAGGCGTGTGAATACATGCGCAAAGTCGGAACATTCAGAAATCCCCGACCTGTTCGTTGCCGTCGGGGCTGGCCAGTGCCTTCAGAGTCTGAGGGTTAGTGTTTTCCGAAATGAATCGGACAGATCCATCCGCCAGGAGCATATTCACGCCACCACGTCCGCTTGCCGGACCGCCAAATTGATTCGGTGCTGTGCCAAGACCATTGGCGGGATCACGCCGATTTTCGGGATCCCCCCAGGCCATAAAACCACCTGAAACTTCTCCGGCGAGAATGGTGTTTGACGTGCCATCCACCATGTCGAAGATCTTCGTACTTCCGTTTTTCTTCAGGACCTGTGAGTTACCGGCATAATGAGATGCCCCGAACCCTCCGCCGACCAAAGAAACCTCCGGTCCAAGATTCGGGTTGAGGAAGGCTGGTATTACCGACTGGAAAACGGGCTGATTCTTTGGAGCAGTCCAGGGCTGATTGAAGTCAATCATGCTGTAAAGGTTTGCCTGCTCCACAAAAGGCAGAAGGCTCGTCATCCAGGCGTTGTACGGTTCATCGTTTTTCGTGTAGATCCCACCTGGCGGAAACATGCTGTAGACGTCATGGTAATTGTGCATCGCCAGGCCGATCTGCTTGAGGTTGTTTTTCGACTGCGTACTTCTGGCCGCCGTGCGTGCCTGCTGAACGGCGGGCAACAGCAACGCGACCAACACGCCAATCACCACAACCATCACGAAAAAGACGATGCCAAGAACTAGGAACACAATCGCTGTGGTACTCATCTGACCACGACGATGAAGCAGGGATTGAATGGCGGAGGTCGGATGTTTGAGCATGGGACGGATTCCTTCATGATGCAAAAGGTGATTCGTTTAACCGCGTGCCCAGCGGGCCGCCAGGACTGTCGTTTTTGTCTTCAACACCGGCATTTTCGTTTAACGGCGAGCCGCAGGCGTAGACGAACCTGGCACCGACGCCTGCGGCTTGCCGTTAAACGATGAAGACGACAGTCCCCGCGCTTGCGCTGGGCGATGCCCACGCGGTTAAACATCATAATTCCGATATAAAGTACATGTTTATCCGCCGTTCCGCCAGTTGCCCCAGCTCACAAACGCGGAATTTCAATCACTCACGGTTGCCTGTCACGAGGCGGCGATTCCTCCTAGAATATGCGACTGGTAGTTTTCACAAGGTTTTGTTCCATCGCAGATTCTGGTTCCTCATTCTCATGTTTCAACCTGTCACCGACAGCAATTTTGTCACCGGCGAACATTCCGTTTTGAAACTCTGGCTTCAGCAGCAGACGTTTCAGCAACTGCGACGAAAGAACGCGGGCCGCAAGCGTTGGAGCTTTCTCGACGGTCCCATAACTGCCAATAACCCTATGGGAGTCCATCACGCCTGGGGCCGCACGTACAAAGACACATATCAACGCTTCTTTGCGATGACCGGCCATGATCAGCGATTCCAGAATGGTTTCGACTGCCAGGGGCTGTGGGTCGAGGTTGAAGTCGAAAAGCAATTGGGGCTCGGCACGAAAACCGCCGTCCATGAATTCGGCATCGACAACTTTGTCAACGAATGCAAACGTCGAGTCCTCAGGTTTGCGGCTCGACAGACCGAACAATCGCAGCGACTCGGTTACTGGATGGACTGGGACAACCCCGATCAACTTCGCCAGTTGGCGGAACAACTTGGCACTGACGAAGAGGTCACGATCACGACTCCGACTGGCAAGACCGAAACCGCCAGGGCACATCAGCTTGTCGAGCGACTTGGAAATTCGGAGTGGGGCGGAAGCTATTTCACGTTCAGTACCGAGAACAACGAAACCATCTGGACGTTCCTGAAAAAATGTTTCGAACGCGGCAAGATCTACCAGGGCCACGACGTCATGCCCTGGTCCGGCCGCGGCGGCAGTGCGTATTCACAGATGGAAATCGCCGAAGGCCGAAAACTGACGACGCATAAGAGCGTGTTCGTGCGTTTTCCGATCATTCGCGACTCGGCGAGCGGCAGGGCGTCAGCCCTCCGAGGAAATGACCGCGAAGAACACGGAGGGCTGACGCCCAGCCGCTCGCCAGAATCACAAGCCCAGGAGTACCTCCTCGTCTGGACCACAACCCCGTGGACGCTCACCAGCAACGTCGCTTGCGCCGTCAACCCCGATCTGGACTACATCAGGATTCAGGCTAAACGCGACAACGCCATCTACTACTTCGCAAAGGACAATCTGAATTACCAGCGACTGGCGACCGAATTCCGTGATGGCTTTGGACGCCCGGAATGGAAATGGCCAGAAGGAGTCGGCAAGCTGAAAACCCTGGCCCAGATCTTCAAAGAACAAGGCGGCTTCGAAGAACTCGGCACGATCAAAGGTGCCGAGATGATTGGCTGGGACTACGAAGGTCCCTTTGACGACTTGCCAGCTCAGCGGCAGCCAGGCGGTGTGCCTGTCGATGAAAACAATCTTAGCCGTTGCGGCGTGAACAGTCATCGCGTCATCGATGGCGGCCGGGATTCACGAGGCAGTGCCAATGTCGTCGCAGGGGAAGGTACAGGCATCGTCCACATCGCGCCCGGTTGCGGTGACATCGACCACAAAATGGGAGTCGCGCTTGGATTGCCGATCATCGCGCCTCTGAAAGACGAAGGCACGTACTCCGAAGAGTTCGGAGACTTTGCCGGCCTGGAAGCCATCGCTCCGGCCACGGCTGAACTCGTCTTCGAAAAGCTCAAGGCCAAAGGCATGCTCGTTGCTGTCGAAACGTATCCGCACATTTATCCGCATTGCTGGCGAACTGGTGACGAACTCGTTTTCCGACTCGTCGATGAATGGTTCATCAACATGGACTGGCGGGACGAGATCAAGGATGTCACGCGGCAAATCAAATGGCTGCCGGACAGCATTGACGGACAGGAACGGGAGATCGAATGGTTGTCCAACATGAGCGACTGGATGATCAGCAAGAAACGTTTCTGGGGGCTCGCCCTGCCCATCTGGGTTAACGAAGAAGATCCGTCGGACTTCGAAGTGATGGGCTCACTTGCTGAACTGAAAGAACGATCGATCGAAGGCTGGGGAGATTTCGAAGGCAACACGCCGCACCGACCGTGGATCGACGGCGTCATCATCGAAAGCCAGACGCCCGGCAAAGAAGGCCAGCGGATGCGGCGCGTCCCTGATGTCGGCAATCCGTGGCTCGACGCGGGCATCGTGCCGTTCAGCACGATGGGCTACAACACCAACCGGGAAGAATGGCAGAAGTGGTATCCGGCAGATCTCGTGACCGAATGTTTCCCTGGGCAGTTCCGCAACTGGTTTTATTCCATGCTGTCGCTGTCCACCATGATGCGTTACGACGAAGCGGATAACGCCGAGGACAAGAAACCGTTCCGCACATTGCTCGGTCATCGTCTTGTGCAAAACGAACAGGGCAAGCCGATGCACAAGTCCGACGGCACGGCGATCTGGTTCGAAGAGGCCGCCGAACAGCTCGGCGTGGACACAATGCGCTGGATGTATCTGGCTCACAATCCGGCGATGGATCTTCGCTTCGGAACGCGCCACAACGACAAACCCGTCACGCTGCAAACGCCGGATGGGCCGATCGAAAAGACGCTGGAGGGTGTTACAACGTGTATGGTCACCAGCGGACCAGCGGATGAAACTCGTCGGCAGATCCTGATTCCATTGTGGAACTGCTACAAATTCTTCGTGGACTACGCGATCGCGGACGGTTTTGTGCCGAGTGATGACTTGCGGCGGCGAGCGGCTGGGCGTGAGCCCTCCGTGGAAACGGCCGGCGCGAACTCGGAGGGCTTACGCCCTGCCGCTCGCCTGAATAATTGCCAGGAAATCGATCGCTGGATCCTTTCCAATCTGCAGTCGCTCATTGAAGTCGCTCATCGGGAGATGACGCAGTACAACGCGCCGGCGTTCTGCGCTGCGGCAGCCGGTTTCATTGACGACCTCAGCAACTGGTACATCCGCCGAAACCGCCGCCGCTTCTGGCGTTCAAAAGACGCCACCGACACCGACAAGAATGCCGCGTACGAAACGCTTTACGAGGTTCTCGTCACGCTCTGCCGACTGCTGGCTCCGTGCATCCCGTTCATTACAGAACGCATGTACCAGAACCTGGTACTTGGCCAGGAGTGTTCAGTTGAAAGTGTTCAGTTTTCAGAAAATCGCGGTGAAGTTGCTCTTACTGAACACCGAACACTGAACACTGAACACTCACTCCCGCCCTCCGTTCACCTCTGCGACTATCCCACTGCTGACACTGCCCTGCTCGACGCGGGTCTCAATCTGAGCATGTCCGCCGCTCAAAAGGTTGTTCGACTGGCGCACAAGCTGCGGGAAGAGTCCAACCTTCGAGTCCGTCAGCCGCTGGCGGAACTCCGCTTTGCATCGTCGAATGTCGGCACCGCCGAAGCCATCGAACGACTCGCCGATGTCATCGGCGAAGAACTCAACATCCACCGCGTCGTGCGTCAGGACAACCTCGATGCACTCGTCAGCTACGCCTACAAGCCGAACCTGAAAACGCTCGGTCCAAAATACGGCAAGCTGCTGAACGCTCTGCGGACCAGACTTCCTGAACTGGGCGACGCAGTCCTGTCGCCGCTTCGGCGAGGCGAAAACCTAACGGTTGAACTTGAAGGCAGCAGCGTCGATCTCACACCGGATGACGTGCTCATCAGCACCGTCCAGGCCGCAGAATGGGTCTGTTCTGACGACTCCGGCATTCAGGTCGCGATCAGCACGGTCCTCACTCCGGAACTTATCCGCGAAGGCATGTCCCGCGACTTCGTTCGTCAGGTGCAGCAGCTTCGAAAAGACGCGAACCTCAACATTCAGGATCGCATTCGAGTTCAGTACCACTCGGCTGACAATGCAGTTCAGGTGATGGTTGCTGAATGGGGCGATTATATCTGCCGTGAAACCCTGGCGGATTCCATTGATTTTTCACCGTCTGCCGGAGTTGGAGTCAAGGAAGTATCCGTTGGCGATGTCGATGTGTCTATCTGGATTATTCTGTTGGCATGAACTCAATTGAAGAATTCCGACTGGAATCACAAGGCGAGAAAAAAATGACAGAGGTACGAAGATGCTAAGCGCGGTCCACATTCAGGGTTACCGAGGGCTTCGGGATTTCTCGCTTGAGCCACTTGGCCGAATCAATTTGATCGTTGGAAATAACAACAGCGGAAAGACTTCCGTCCTTGAAGCCATTCAGGTATTCGTCGAGCAGGACACTCTTGCCCCACTTTATGAGATCACTCGCCGCCGCAACGAAATGATAGAAATTCCGCCGAAGACAGATCGGCCTGCAATGACCCTGCATGACCTCAGTCACATTTTTTCAGGTCATCAGATTGACGACGGTGCTGAACTTAAGATTTCAGGAATTGACGAGACGGGAGAATTCTCGACTCACCTATTCGCTGCATACGTAGAACGTAGCACAGTAGTAAATTTAGACGATCCTGACAGCAGTACTCCATTGGAATCATCTGAATGGCCATTTCATGTCCGAATCTCGTGGAGAGGGCGGAATGTTTCCGACACGACGCTGAGTCGATATTCCGGGGGCTTTCAGCTGGCCTATCGTCCGAGAACGCCTCGCCGACAACGATCCGCTGTTTTCATTCCAGCAGCGGGATTAGGCGAAAATGATATCGTCGACGAGTTAGAGCGAGTTTTGCGGAATCCAAATGAAGAGGGATTTGTAATCGACGCGATGCGCAGTATCGAGGATTCAATTATGGATCTGCGCACGATCGGCTCGCACGGAAGAACAATCCTGGTCGGGCAGCGAGGAGTCGCGGCACGCATACCAATTGGGTCATATGGCGATGGAATGCGGCGATTGCTTGGACTTGCTTTGTCAGTCGTTGAATCACGCGGCGGATTTCTGTTTGTTGATGAAATTGACAGCGGTCTTCACTATACCGTCATGGAAAAGATGTGGAAGCTCGTACTCGAAGCAGCGAAGGCGAATAACGTCCAGGTGTTCGCCACAACCCACAGTCGTGATTGTGTCGATGCTCTCGATTCAATTTCTCGTGAGGGCGTCTTTGAAGACAGCGAAGTCATGATTCACCGGATTGAAGCCGGTAAATCCAAATCGATTTCGTATTCTGAGGCAACCATCAAAGCGGTCGCTGAGTTCGGGAACGAAGTCCGATGACTGCGGCGTCCCGAAGGAAAATGTCGTACCCACCGCGTGAGAAAGTACTGCTCGTCGAAGGAGCCACTGAAGTTCGTCTGATTCCATTTCTCATGGAAGCAAACGGCGTGGCATGGCCCGACGACAAGGCCAATGCGTCAGTCCAGATTCGAGACAAAGATGGATTTCAGAATATCGTTGATCGTGCAGTCATCGAAGCAGCGATCCGGGAAACTTCCCGGCGAATTACCGGTATCATTCTAGATGCAGATCAGGCATTCACAGAACGATGGATCGACATTCGAAATTGCTGCCTCCCGTACTTTCCAGGACTTCCAGAAGTACCAACTCCTGACGGCCTGATCGTCTCCAACAGCGATAACCAAAAACTGGGGATCTGGATCATGCCCGACAATCAATCGCACGGAATGCTCGAAGCATTTCTTCTGCAATTGGTTCCGGGTGGCGAAGCCGATCCGATGCTGATCTACGCAAGGCAGTCATGCCAGCACGCCAAAGCGAACCTGGACGCACCGTACAAAGACACCCATGTCCGAAAGGCCGAGATTCATACATGGCTGGCATGGCAGGATGACCGGGACGGCAGTTGCATCAGGCTGTTTCTGAGACGATCCTGAATCCAAACTCGCCTGCTGCGGAGCCGTTTGTTCGTTGGTTTCGCGAGTTGTTCGAGGTCTGAAGCACACCGACAGATCTGAGGAAGCATAGCGATGATCTTCAAAGACGACATGCTGGCTGTCACGAACGCACTTCAACAGCAGCACATCGACTATTCGGTTTGTGGGGCGGTAGCGTTGGCAATTCATGGATTCGTTCGAGCGACGCCGGGAGTTGATCTCCTGATGCCATTGAGCGCAATCGAAGCTGCCGGTAACGTGGTTTCCAATCTTGGATTTCTGCAGTCCAATGAAAAACGACGACCAGCGATCGCAGTTTTGTCCATGTCAAAAGGTTGCAACTCAGAGAGAACCACCCTGCACTTTCTGGAAGTCACACCAATGATTCAGTCGGCATGGGACTCGCGAACATGGTTCAACGTTGATGATCAACGTTGCTGCGTCGTTTCACGAGACGAATTGATTCACATGAAACAGTCGTCCGGTCGCAGGTCCGATGACGCGGACATACAGCGACTTATCGACCCCGCGTCGCATGATCCGTTTCTTCCGGAAAATCCCGCCCCGCCCGTGATGACTGCAAAAGCAATCGGAGATCGACTTGAAATGCAGTCCCAATTGCTCGCGCTGTGTCTGACGCTGGGGAATTCAAAGTTGGCTGTTCGATAAGAAGTAGGCCGGACCAAGCGCAGCGCCGTTCCGGCATTTACATGGCATGTGCCGGAACGGCGCTGCGCTTGGTCCGGCCTACGATTGAAACAGCATTACGTCGATCCACCCAGCTCCCGAACGATCCTTTCGATGCTCTCCAGTTGAGCTTCCTGCTCGGCCTTTGTCGTACGGATGCCTTCGACGACATCCGCCGGAGCTTTTGCCATAAAGCCTTGATTGGAGAGCTTCGCCTCCTGACTCTTGATGAAGCCGCGGAGTTTCTCCGCTTCCTTATTCTTACGAACCAGCTCGGCGTTGAGATCGACGAGGTCTGCCACCGGTAGGTAGCCGTCTGCGTCACCCAGTGAAAAGCTGACTGAGCCTTTCGGCGCAGTCACATCCAGACCGGCCGCTTCCAGCATGGTCTTTGACAGGAAGTCAAACTGGCTTGCAACCGCCTGAAGTTGTTCCGCCACATCCGGAGCACAGCGCATGAACAGTTTCAGTTGAGCCGAGGGAGCGATCCCGTACGATGATCGCACGTTGCGCACGGCCACGATCGTTTCCTGAAGGCGTTCGAAACGTTTTTCCAATGCCGCATCGATCATGCTCAGCGACATGTCCGGCCATGGAGCGACCATGACACTTTCGGTGGCCTGGATTGATTCACCAAACACGCCCGGGGCTTCCTTCGCTGCGCTCGGTCCAGCCCCGGCCACCCCGTTTGATGGCCGAACGGGTGCAAACTGGGCGAACAGGTGCCACAGTTCTTCCGTGATAAACGGTGCGAATGGATGCAGCAGTCGCAGCAGCGTATCGACCACCACGACCAGACATCGCTGAGCCACCGGACGAGTGGCCTCGTTGCGGAAGCGAGGCTTCAGCATCTCGAGGTACCAGTCACAAAATTCGTTCCATGTGAATTCGCGAACAGCGCGAGTCGCCTGGTCGAACTGATAGCGATCCAGCATCGTGGTGACTTCGCGGACCGTTGTCGCCAGTCGGCTGAGCACCCAACGGTCCTCCACCTGCAGGTCGGCCACTGCGACCGACGCTGGTGAAAAACCTTCCAGATTCATGAACGCGAAACGGCAGGCGTTCCAAAGCTTGTTGCAGAAGTTGCGGCCGTACTCAAAACGTTCGCTGACGATACGGGCGACCGGAGCACCTTCGTCCGGCGTGAACCACGGGCTTGGGAACTGGAATGACTTCTTGCACTTGGCACATTTGAGTGACGGAGTCGCTCCGCCCATCGGCCGCATTTCCTGATGCTCTCTGGTCTGCGGTGTGATGGCCTGGCAATGCGGACACTCGTAACCAACCGGCAACCGCACGTCCTGTGTTTCCCCGGCGAGCGAGGAAATCGTAAAGCGAACCGCATCGGTTCCGTACTTCTCAATCAGTTCCAGCGGATCGACGCCGTTGCCTTTGGACTTGGACATGGTCTGTCCGAGCCCATCCAGAATCTTCGGATGGATGTAGACGTGTTTAAATGGCACGTCGCCCATGTTGTAAAGTCCCGTGAGCACCATGCGCGCGACCCACAGCGTGATGATGTCCCGGGAAGTGACGAGGACGGAACCGGGGTAGAAGAAGTCGAGGACTTCATTCGCCGTGTTTTCGGTTTTCGGTTTTCGGTTTTCGGATATTCCGGCGAGCGGCAGGGCGTCAGCCCTCCGTATGCCGTCAATTTGAGATTTCAAATTTGAAATTTGAGATGCCGCGCCAGCGGCTGGCTGCATTGGTGGATCGTGTTCCCGATCCGGCCAGCCCAGCGTGGCGTGTGGCCACAACGCGGAGCTGAACCAGGTGTCGAGGACGTCGGGATCCTGAGTGCACCCGGCTTTCTCCAGCTGCTGCTCAATCTCAGGATTTCCGTCTGCAACACAGATCAGCAGCAACGTCGGGTCGTTAGGTGCGAACGTCGCAAAGACTTTGTCGCGAAAACTATCATGAACCTCAATGAGCCCGTCCGGAGTCACTGTACCTGCATACGGAAACAACTCTGCCTGATACCGTTCAATGGCATACTCAGGCAGTGGATCGTGAGATCTTTCAACCCTCTTCGACCAAATCGGAATCCGATGCCCCCACCACAATTGCCGACTGATGCACCAGTCGCGTTTCTCACCCAGCCAGTCGAGATACGTCTTGGCATACCGCTGCGGGAAGAAGCGAACTCGACCATCTTCCACGGCATCCATCGCGCTTTGAGCCAGCGTGTCCATTTTCACGAACCACTGATCGCTCAGAAACGGTTCAATCACCGTCTTGGAACGATCGCTGTACATCATCGGGATAACACGGTCTTCGACCTTCTCGAAGTGTCCAAGACTCTCCATCCGAGCCACAATCTTCTTGCGAGCCTCAAAGCGATCGAGGCCTTGGTATTCGCCGCCGTTTTCATTGATCGTGCCATCCGTGTTCAGGATGTTGATCATTTCGAGGTTGTTGCGCAGACCGCAGGCGTAGTCGTTCGGGTCGTGTGCCGGCGTGACCTTAACGGCACCAGTACCCAGAGTTTTGTCGGCCAGCAACGCATCGGCGATGATCGGAATGATGCGACCGTTGGCAGGGATCTGAACGTGCTTACCGATCAGGTCGGTGTAGCGTTCGTCGGTGGGATGAACACAGATGGCCGTGTCGCCGAGCATCGTTTCGGGACGAGTCGTGGAGAAACTGATGCGCTGACCGGTGGGAACCCAGTCCTGGCGAGCGGAGGGTGTTAGCCCTCCGAGGTAATTGTCCGTCAGATCACTCGGAGGGCTAACGCCCCCCGCTCGCCTTTCAACAACCGGATAATTCATCGTCCAGAAGTGCCCGGCGATGTCTTCGTGAAACACTTCATCGTCGGACACAGCCGTCTGAAGATACGTGTCCCAGTTCACGAGGCGTTTGCCGCGATAGATCAGTCCGTCACTGAACATTTTGAAGAAGGTCCGGCGCACGGCTTTACTGCAGACTTCGTCCAGCGTAAAGCGGACTCGGCGCCAGTCACAGCTGGAACCGATCTGTTTGAGCTGATTCAGAATGCGAGCTTCGTACTCGTCCTTCCACTTCCAGATGCGTTCGACCAGAGCATCGCGGCCGATGTCGTGACGAGTCAGGCCTTCCTCTTCCAGCATCCGGCGTTCAACCACCGCCTGAGTCGCAATGCCAGCGTGATCAGTGCCCGGCATCCACAACGCCGCCCTGCCCTGCATGCGACGCCAGCGAGTCAGCAGATCCTGAATCGTGCCGTTCAGACAATGCCCCATATGCAGGGCTCCCGTCACGTTCGGCAGCGGGATCATGATCGTATGCGGTTCCTTGCCCGGAGTCGGATCAGCGTTGCAGTAGCCGTGGCTCAGCCAGTGTTCAACCCAGCGATTCTGTGCGGCCGCGGGTTCGTACGTCTTGGGAAGTTCTGTGGTCATGGGAACGAGGAAACTTGCATGTAGGGGAATCAAGCCGTGCCGTGAAGGCGAGGTGTACACTCCGCGCGGCCAGAAATGAGTCCGGCGAGCGGAGTGGCGTGAGCCCTCCGGTACCTCGTTTTTGTACCGGCAAGCTGACGCATGCCGTTCGCCATTTCTCACGTTCATGCCCGCGTGTAGAAGCGGCAATCTAGTCAAATCGCGGTGATTCGTCGAATGCACGCCTTCAGATCCTTTGAGACACGCCTGTGCCGATACACGTTCGGTACGATTGCGAGCGTCACGGCTGGCCAGTTTATGACTTTGTAGGGTGTGACAAGCGACAGCGCAGGCACACCATGTCTGTCATTCGGTGTGCCTGCGCGTTGCTTGTCACACCCTACACGTTTGGCATTGTCGTTAAATGGCAGACCGTGCCGCGAGCGCCGTACAGATTGCCGACACCCCCTGTCCTGTGGATTCATTGAATTTCTGGCCTGCTCTCCAAAATGGAATCCTTGCAGGATTTTTTTCGGGAGATCCTTCAGGCCGAAAATTCTATTTGTTCGGAACGATTGTCATAGCCGATACAACAGGAACAACTCCGTTTTTTTTGCCTATGCGCAGCTGCGGATCTACATGAATCGCTGGTTCCTTATCTTCTTCATTGTCGCAACGCTCGCAGCGGCGAAAACTGCCGAAGCGCAGGATGCACCAGCACCGTACATGACGCGATTGTCAGCGCGGCATGTGTCGGGGGCGGGCGTTGGACACACGATGGGCTACAGTTCTCTTGACTGGTTTCTTCCACTGTCGGCCGAATCCGATTCCACGATGTGGTTCGGCGACTTTCGCGGATTGATTTTCAACGACGCAGAATTCGGCAGCAATGTGGGCACAGGTTACCGCTGGTTCGTAGAAGATCAAAATCGCATCTACGGCATCAATGGTTACTGGGATACGCGCAACAGCAATTCACTGCTGTTCAATCAGGCGGGAATTGGCGTGGAATCGCTCGGTCAGATCGTTGACTTCCGGGCCAACGCTTACACGCCAGCCGTCAACGATGCGTATCAACAGGGGAACGCCTACTTCCAGGGCAACGGTCTCATCCTGCCCTCCACCGCCGCGCTATCAGGTGTGGATGCAGAAACCGGTATCAATTTTCCGACGTTCTATCAGATCTCAACCAGTCTGTTTGGCGGTGGCTACTACTACGACTCGAACCATTCGAGTGCAGCCGCCGGGTGGCGCGTACGGGCTGAAGCCGCGTTTCGAAACTGTGTCGTCGTTGGCGTTTCGGTTCAGGATGACGACCTGTTCGGCCAGACCGTGAATGGAATGATCGAACTGCGCCACACAGTTTTCCACAACACGACTCCTGCACGACGTTCCATGCGGCACAAGTTTCGTCAGGCCGACGGATCCGGCGACGGCGAAACAGTGCGGCACCGTCTCGCGGATCCTGTGTACCGTCGGCAGAACATCGTGCTGCAGGACGAGAGTGCTCGACTCACAGCACCTGGCGGGACTCCGCTCAACTTCCTGCATGTTGTCCCAGGCGGTGCCGGGACCGGCACGATCGAGAATCCCTATGGATCAATTTCGAACGCAATGCTCAATCCGCTTGCCGCATCGGGAGTGGTCTACACGCCACACGGCGGAACGTTTGCAGAAAACGTGACCATGAAAGCGGGTTCGAGTTTGTTTTCCAATGGTCCGACTCAGTTCGTGACCACGAATGCCGGTTCTGTCAAAGTTCCGCTCTCGGGTGTCAACAGTTCCCTGACGGCGCTGCCGTCAACGATTGTGGGTGATGTCACGCTGGCAGACATCACGGTCCTGAACGGGTTTGACGTCCAGGGAGGAGTCACCGGGACGAATGTTCTGGGAGTTTCGCTTGCAAACAATCGGATTGCGTCGTCTCCGACTGATGCGATCAGCCTGACATCGTCCATTGGCGTGAGCATGAATAACCTGTTGATCGCGAATCCGTTGCAACGAGGGATCCTGCTGAATGATTCGTCGGCAATTCTGTCTTCGGTCACAATTGAAAATTCGGGCAATACCGCACTTGAGATTAATACGACTGCCATCGGCGGGATTGTCGCGGCATCGGGCCTCAAAATCACAAATACCGTGGGAAGCATCAGGGGTATTGATGCGAACGTGACCGGGGCTGGCAATCTGCTGCTTGGTATTTCCGCGATCCCGGGTGCCGCAATAGCCACGAACTCGATCAGTGTCCAACAGGATGCCGTCAATGTCTCGACCGGCGCCGGGTCAACCGGCAATGCGGTCGTGCTGCTCAACACGCTGGCTGTTTCTTCGACTTCCGGTGCGGGAATCGTTGTTGACGGCAGTGCCGGAGCCGGGACGATGTGGGTGAGCGGATTCGCCGGCAACTCGGTCACGAAAGCAACAACCGGGGGCGTGTTGTTCAACACTGTGACATTCGACTCCAACCCTTTGACGCCTGCCACCATTGAGCCGGTTACCGCTGGCATACTCAGCGTTGGTGTCCGAGCCGCCGATGTGAAGGGTGCCGGTGTCTCAATTCAGAATTCCACGGGTGACCTGAATCTCGGTGTGGCGAGGATCTTCAACAATAATGGTCCCGGTCTGTATGTGGCGACTTCTCCAAACCTGACTGTCAGCAGCACAACGCTGAGCTCGATGGAATCTCAGATTGGTCCAGTACTCGACCTGAGCAACATGAAGTCCGCATTGAACTTTTTATCGCTGAAGTCGGAAAACAGTCCTGGAGCGAATCACGGCATCCATCTGAACAACGTAACAGGAACCATCAACAGCACGACAACGAATCTCATCGACTCTCAGGCTCCGGCCGCGATTCTGATTGAGAATATCCCGGCCGCACTGAACTCTCTGATCCCGAAATTTGGCGTTCTCAAAATCGAAAGCCTGTTCGACAGCACCGAGGCCGCCAACATCAGCCTGCCAGGAATTAACACTGGCATCGCTCAGCCGATTTATACGACACCGCTGACAATCGTGTTTCCATGATGGCTATTCTTCGCGCGGTGCGAATTGACAATGGCGAGCGGCTGGGCGTGAGCCCTCCGTGGCCCGCGCATGAACACTCGGAGGGCTGACGCCCAGCCGCTCGCCGCCGCTGCCTCATTCCTGGCCGCGTAAAGGCTACTTCCCCTTCGCCTCACGTTTGTCCCGGTAGGAATTCAAATCGGCGGCGATAACGTCCAGGTCAGCATCCGTCAGTCGCGTGCGCGTGTCACGGAGCATCGTCATGAAATGAGCGATCTCATTCGGCTGAAAGGGATATCCGATGTTGCCATCCGGACCGTGTGATGACGCAAGTTCCTTTCCCGATGCATCGAGAACCACCATCCATGGAACACCACCGGATTCCGCTGGGGCCAATCGTGCCGCTGTCTGTTCGCCATTCGTCATCCGCATCGTGTCGATCTTGATGTCCACATAGTCGGCTGCAATGAGTGATTCATGGTCCTGGACGAACTGTGCCAATACATTGCACCAGGCACAGTACGGCGTTCCGACTCGAACCAGTACGCATTTGTCTTCCGCCGCCGCCTTCATCAGTGAGTCCGCCAGCAGCTGTTCAGCATCGACTTTTTCAGGAATCCATGTACGGAGGAACTGAGAGACAAGCTTTGGATCGTGCTTCGGGCCTTCTTCGAGCGAACCCGTTTCCTGATTTGTCAGCACCGCGCCCTGTTCGTCCAGCACCGTCAGATGCGGGAAACTGTACTGATGTTCTTGTCCGCCATACTCACGCATCAGATCTTCGTTTTTGCCTGAGTCAATCAATACCAGTTCGAACTCTTCATGCACGATCGGACGCACATCAGTATCGTTGTGGAAAACATCATGCAGCTTGTAACACCATCCACACCAGTTGCCGCCCCATTCAATGAGCACATGTTTATGATCGCGCTGAGCTTTTTTCAATGCCGCAGCAATCAGCTCTTTTCCGTTGGCTTCTTCCACATAGATCGGTTCCCGTTTGGGCTTTGAGGGTTCAGTCACGACAGGCGCTGGGACTTGGGTTGTGGTTGCGACCTTCACGTTGCCGGGTGTAGCCGGGACCGTTACGATTTCGGGGATGGCTTCGGCTGGAGGTTCCGTCACCTTGACGTCAACCGGGGTCGTAACGGGCGAAGATGATTCGACGATCGACGGATCAGTCGCAGTCCGCGAATTTAAGGCTTCATTTGATTCACTGCAGCCAATCAACAGTGAAGCCATGTTGGTCAGAAGTATGGAACGAGCAATTCCGGAAACAACACAGTGTTGGCGAGGCATTTGCGGATCTCCAATCAAGGGACGGATTCCTTCATGATGTAACATGATGTAAGTGGTAATTCGTTTAACCGCGTGCCCATCGGGCCGCGTTTGTGCAGCAAAGCGCGGGGCGATGCCCACGCGGTTAAACGAGATAATGACGTTTAACCTTAAAACTCTCCGATCACCTGACCGTCAGCCATTGTGGCAAGGCGTTCAAAGACGACCGGGTCGATGTTCTCCGATACGAAACGTACTGAACCATCGGCGAGACCGATTTGACAGCCTCCGGTATATGGACCGCCGATTCCATCCGGGCCGTTGATATACGGCTTCGTCGTCAGAGATCGAATCGTCGCGTTGCCGCCCGCAATCCAGGAACCAAACTGCCCGGACGCCTCGCTGGTCATCATCGTATTGGACAATCCGTCTGTGATGTCCCGGAAACCCGTCTTTCGATTGAATGCAAACACTCCCGCGCGATTGCTGTTTGCCGGAAGCATCGGTGCGTCTTTGCCAAGTCCCGCAATCCCCACATAGTGAGTTTCAGCCACGCTGACAGGAACAGGATAGCCAGGATTCAAGTAGACCTGGATCCTGGTCTCTGAAGCATTCCTGTTGGATTCGTCATCCCATGCTTCTTCAGAATTGATCGACTGATGCAATGCGGACTGATCCATGAACGGCAGGATTGCAGCCTGCCAACTGAGTCGTTCCTCAGGTTTCAGCTTTTCATTCGAGTACGTTCCGAGGGGAAGACCGTGATACACGGATTCGTAATTGTGCAAAGCCAGTGCAATCTGCTTCAGGTTGTTCCTCGATTGAGTCCGGCGGGCGGCTGCGCGTGCCTGCTGGACGGCTGGCAGCAATAGAGCAAGCAGAACGGCACCCACAACAACCATCACGAAAAACACAATCCCAAGGACCAGAAACACGATCGCTGTGGTACTCATCTGACCACGACGATGAAGCAGCGATTGAATTGCCTGCGTCTGATGTTTGAGCATCTCAGCGATTCCTTCAGATGTAAGAGGTAATAAGTTTAACCGCGTGCCCATCGGGCCGCGCTTGTGCTGCACAGCGCGGGGCCATGCCCACGCGGTTGAACGAATCAACGCCACCGCAAGGTACTTGTTCATCCGCCTTTCCGCCAGTTACCCACGCTCGCAAACACGGAATCCCGATCGCTCGCGGTTGCCTGTCACAACGCGACGATTCCGCCTGGAATTCGTCGACGTTTATCTCACTTCGTCACGCATGATCAGCGACGCAGGGTGTGACAAGCATCGCCAGGCACACCTAATCACAGACATGGTGTGCCTGCGCTGGCGCTTGTCACACCCTACAAATTCAACAACTGGCCAGCCACTTCAGGCAGGGACGAAGGGCAACCTCGTGAAGCATTTGATGGAGTCAGAACCTCAGAATTCTCCAATCACCTGACCATCAGCCATCGTGGACAGCCGCTCAAAGACAACCGGGTCGATGTTCTCCGAGACAAATCGCACAGAACCATCGGCCATGCCCACGTTGACTCCGCCTCGGAATGGTCCACCGATTCCGTCCGGGCCGTTGATATACGGTTTCTTCGTCAGCGGTCGAATCGTTGCGTTGCCGCCCGCAATCCATGAACCAAACTGCCCGGATGCCTCACTGGTCATCATTGTGTTGGACGTTCCATCAGTGATGTCCCGGATACCGGTCTTGCGATTGAACGCGAACACTCCGGCGCGGTTGCTGTTTGCAGGAAGCATCGGCGCGTCTTTGCCGAGTCCGGCAATCCCCACATAGTGAGTTTCAGCCGCCCCGACCGAAGCTGCCGGATAGCCAGGATTCAGGTAAACCGGAACTCTGACCTCTGCCGCTTTCTTGTTGGATTCGTCATCCCAAGCCTCTTCAAAATTGATCGTCTGATGCAAGTTAGACTGCTCAATGAACGGCAGGATCGCAGCCTGCCAGCTGAGTCGTTCCTCAGGTTTCAGCTTTTCGTTCGCATGCGTTCCGGCGGGAAAACTTTGATAAACATCGTGGAAGTTGTGCAGAGCCAGTGCGATCTGCTTCAGGTTATTCTTCGATTGCGTCCGACGGGCGGCTTCGCGAGCCTGTTGAATGGCAGGTAGAAGTAATGCCGTCCCGATGGCCACGGTCACCACTCCGTTACCTTCGCTGAGCCCACCAATGATCGGGATGCCCGGAAGTGACTGTCGCGACGTGATGTGAATTCCAACTCCGTCCGATGTCGTGACTGCCACGTTCGGAAACAGTGGCCGGACGACAAGTTCCGCCGGCGGAATATCGGCAATCGTGATGGGCAAATCCATGCCCGGCGGAATGATTCGTTGTTCTCTTAGAGCGACATGACCGCCCGACAGGATGATGGGTGCCAACTTGATCAAAGCCTGCCAACTTCCCTGCGGGTCGCCGACGGTGATTGACGTAAATGACTTCGGTAGCGCGTCGAATGCCTCGTTCTGAAGTTGTGTTGGTTTCCAGGAGTCCAGCTTGCCATCGATCCTCAACAGAGTCGCTTCGACGGACTGCGGCATCAGACCGGCGATGAGCCAGCCATTGTCGATCGTCAAGGCTCCCGCCTGAACAGGGCCGAATTGGAAGACCATCAGTTCCCGGCCATGCTTTTGCGACCGGTGGACCCGGAATTCGCCGCGGGATGCCTGTTCTGCCATCAACAGTAGTTTGTTGACGGATGTCTTGACCTTCTCTGCATCCACGACCTTGATCATGGCTCCCATACCTGTGCCAAAGAAACCCTGATCCGGATCGGCGAACACGCAGGTGATATCGCCAAGTGCGGCGAACAAATCCGTCTTTGGATCGAAGCCAACGATCTGCGGCAGATTGTCCAGCACCCCTGCGGTCTGATCAGCCGCTTCAGGCGGTGCGAACGCCATTCCATCTCTCACAAGCTGAGTCAGCGTATCCCACATCACCGACGGTTCGACCCGCATTGCGTTGAAGCCGTTTGTGTTCACTGGCAGCGGCGGCAGATCGGACAGCGTCATTGGCTTCTGATCGGACAGGGCCAGCAAACCAGATCGCGGGCCGTCGACATCGACCGCCGTTTCCGACCAGAGTGCTTTGCCCTTGTATCCATATTGTCCGGCAATCGTATCGACATTATGCAGCCCGACGGTTTTCAATACGTCATTGATTGTCTTGCCGGAAGATTCCGGAATGGGCATCTGGCCGAATGTGTTCCGCAGCGACTTGAAATCGAGCCAGCCTACTGCAGTAGTTTCGAATCCTTTCGTGTCATAATTGTATTTCGCCCACAGCTTGTTTGTTGTTAGATTCGGTGCATCGCCTTGGGCCACCGATATCCCGGCGCTGACCGCGTCCCGGCCAGCGATAACGACAAGGTGTTCGCCTTCTGCCCACATGCCGACTTCGATGCCGGGCGAGTTGGGAATCATTGCGCGAGTGACGCCTCTGTCCTGAACTTCTTTCTGGTCAAACTGTAAACCAAAAGCGCCACCGAAGCTGCGCACCAGACCGCTGAGCATCGGTTCGTATTTCGCCGCTCTATGCAGGACAATCGTCACCTGTGGAATCGGCGGACCCTGTGCGACCGGCATCGAAACGGCAATCGTCAAACCATGAGCTTCCAGGTGCTTCATGGCTTCTTCGACTTCCGGGTTTTGCTGCGATCCGGACACCTGCCCAACCCATTCAAAGACTTTTTCCACAACGCGAACCATGCCGGATTCGTACATGGATTCATACGCTGCCGTATCTTCCCATGCGGCCTTATGCTTCTCCATTCCGTCCTGCCCCACGAAGAGCACGGTACCGGCTGGAATCAACTCCTCCACCGGTCGCGGCTTGTCGTCCTGCGTGGAGGTCGCGGCAAGCGTGAGTGTCAGGCCAATGCCGAAAGCTCCGGCAAGCAGTCCCAGAAAAAGTTGTGACCGTTGCGATGACATGATAATGCACTCCCTATTTCACCAAAGTGGCCTCTGCGGTATCCACGACACCATCGGAGTTCTGATCAAGCTTTTGAAACTCTGCAATCGTACCAGGAAACTCTCGCCGTGTCAGTTCGCTATCACGGTTTCGATCCAACTTTTCGAACCAAACGGGCGCGGCTGAAAGCGGAGATGTCGTATCCCCGATTGAACGTTGGACCTGGCCGGGTATCTGGACGCCTTGAAACTCAGGCTGCCCCGGTCCGAATGAGATCTGATAAAGTTGCGGGATCTCAGCTTCCGAAATGGCACGATCACTGTCGGTATCCCAAAGTGCGATTCGTTTGACCGCCTGAGCGAGTTCTCGGCGGCTGAGACTGCGATTCCGATCCAGATCGAGAATTCCGAACAGATTGCGACCACGGCTGTTGATGTCCATCCGCGTGCGGCTGCGAGCAGCCTTCATGCGGCCATCCACAACGACCGTCATCTCGTTTTCAAACAGTTTACCGTCAGCGTCCTTATCAAATTCAGCGAACGATTCCCTGAATGTGCCGCTGCGACCAGCTTCTTTGTCGTCAAGATAGTTGTTCTTATCGAGATCGGCTGCCGCAAACTGCCCGAGCAGGTATTGCTTCGCGACGTCCGGCCCGCTCGTGGCCGGGGCGATTTCGATCTGCACATCGTTGATGACGATGCTCGCCAGTCCATCTGCTGAGCGTCGCACGGCGATGTTCTGCCCTTTCGCGGAGCTGATCATTTCCACGACAGGAGCACCTTCTGCCCGGATGCCAAGTCGCACGACCAGTTCCATAGTGGGCGGCGGACGTCGAACCAATTCTCGTAACTCATCGAGATCCAGACGACCGTCCGAGTCGAAATCGTATCGATCGAATACTTCGGATTCCAGTCCCAGTTCCTCGCTCCCAAGGGCGCGGCTCAAAGTGCTGCGACCTGCGGATGTTGCCGACGGTATTTTTGCGTAACGGCGTTCGAGTTCTCGCAGGATCGCAATCGGTGCTGAGCCAGGAGTCAACGCGGCGAAAGGTCGAGGAGTTTCGCCCGGTGTGCCAGCAAGCGGCGCGACATACGAATTTCCTGAGGCTCCCAATTCCAGCGGACCAAACGTCCCGTCGTCATCAAGATCTCTGCGACGCAGCGTCGTTAGCGCCGACTCCAGCTCTTCTCTGGAAAGGATGCGATCTGAGTTTAGATCCAGCAGCCCGAACAGGGTCATGCCGACTGAATCATTACTGACGGGTGCGGATGCCGCGTCCACAGTATGAAACGGCCCGCGACCAGCGGAGACAAGAAACGCCGTCAGCTCGTCCATTGTGATCGCCTGGTCAAACGGACTTCTGTCTGCAGACCAGAGATCGGGGTCCCGCGCCAGCCGCACAGCTTCGGGTGAAGGTTCGTCGCTGCCAACGTTTGCCGTCACGGAGAGCTCTTCCGGCCCCAGACTGCCGTCTCTGTCCAGGTCGAGTTCACCGAACAACGCTTGAACGTACGCAATCCATGGAAGTTCAAAGGGAGTCTGGTCGATCTCGATTCGCACGCGAATGAAGATCGGGTGTTCACGGTGGAAATAAATGATGTCGCGGGTGGCTGCGGCAGAATCTGAGGCCGACGCCTCCTGCTGTGGCTCGTCCGGAAACAGAACGCCTGCCGTGAGAAAGACGATACTCGTAAAAGACAGCAAACGTCCCATCATGACAGGATCTCCGCGATGGGCTTCGCGTCGGGATCGGCAATTCGGATTGGACGACCGACATTTGACATGTTTTGCTTCATGGGATCAACACCTGCGGAAAGACAGATCGTGGCCAGTAGATCTGCGACTGAAACTGGCCGATCCTTGACCGCCATGCCGTCCTCAGTAGTTTCGCCGAAGAACTGGCCGCCCTTGATCCCGCCTCCGCACAACACGGTCGTCCACGAGACGGCCCAGTGATCGCGTCCGCTGCTGCCGTTGATACGCGGCGTGCGGCCAAACTCGCCCATCCACACGACCAGCGTCGAATCGAGCAGGCCACGAAGCCGTAAGTCTTCAAGCAGTGTCGCCCATGCAGGGTCAAGTACCGACGTGAGCTGCTTGACCGCCTCGAAATTGTTCGCATGTGTGTCCCAGCCAAAATTTTGATTCGCCTGCACTCCATTGAGGGAGACCTCAACAAACGGCACTCCACGCTCCACAAGTCGCCGCGCAAGCAGACAGCCCTGACCGAACTGGTTTTTCCCATATGCTTCGCGAAGCGTGTCGTCTTCCTCGTCCAGTTCAAACGCCTTAACAGCCGACGACCGCATCATACGCACCGCTTGCGCGTACGCGGATTCGTGACTTCCGGCTGGCAGCCCCGGATGCACGTCACGAAATCCAGCGTCAAAATCCCTGAGTAATGCCAGGCGGCGATCCGCCCGGCTCAAAGTCACGCTGTCCGGCTGCTTGAGGTTTTCGACCTTCAGAGACTGGCCGTAACTGGCTTGGTCATCGACCGACAGGACGCGGCCGCCTTCACCGACCACCAGCGGTGACCTTTGTGGTCCGAGAAAGCCAGGACTGTAGGCTGCCGGGCTGAAGGCGCGGAACGGGGCAATGCTCACGAAATTCGGCAACTCTGAATCGTCGGCACCAAGCTCATTGCTGATCAGCGCCCCGAGCGTCGGATAATCAACGGGTCCCTGAGGCAGATATCCCGTCCGCAAATGGTACGTAGCCCGTGAGTGATCACCTTCTTTAGTCGACATGGAACGGATCGGGACGACGTGTTCCATCATCCGCGCCAGTTTCGGCATCGTCTCGCAGATCCGCATTCCCGGCACGGACGTGTCAATCGGCTTGAGCGGCCCGCCATTGCCGTGATCAGGCTTGACATCAAATGTGTCGAGCTGACTTGGTCCTCCGCTCATCCATAGCAGAATCACAGACCGCCGCCGGTTGGTGTCAGTTGCTGTCTGCGCCGCGAGTTGCTGTATCCAGCCGGACATCGATGTTCCGGTGACTCCCGCCGCCATGAGATGCATCCAATCGCGTCGTCGGATCGAACACAGGTCCAACTGAGATTTCGATTTGATGTGTGTCGTCATAGTTCAGATCCTCTGTCGATCGGAAAAACATTCTTCACGCCGCTGAGATCGAGGTATCAGCCGGAGTGAGCCAGCGTTCTGTTGATTTAGTGATTCCAGTAGGGTGTGTGCAGCGCCAGCGGAACACACCAGTTTTCTCACGCTGTCCCAAAGTGGTGCGTTACGCTCCGTTTCACGCACCCTGCGATTAAATCAACAGACCGCCACAACACACGGATCGCCCAGGACACAGCATCAGTGGATTTACATCCCTCGCTCGCCTTTTTGAATCTAAAAAGTTCTTGGCGCGGGCTTCGCCCGCCACCCAACCTCACGGTGTCGCATACCTGGCCTCGCCGCCGTTTCTGGTACGAGCCGACGGAGCGGCTCGCCCACGTAGGTCCGCCGCTCCGTCGGCGGACATCTGTCGCTTTGCGACAATCTTCTCACGAAAACAAAACTCTAAACGTTTACTGAACTGGATCAGTGATTCAACGAAAACTCGCTGCTGTTCAGCAACACCCAGAAGACGTCGCTGAGCGCCGTCTTTGTTGTACTTTCTTCTTCATTGGATTCCACATATTTTACAAAGCGGTCCAATTCATCCGGGAGTGGCCGCCGATGTAATGTGGACAAGAACAGCGCTTCGATGCGTCGGGCCGTGTCGAAACCAGGGTAAGCGATGATTCCGGCAAATGTTCGGCTTGACTCGAGATCTGTTGCTCTCGTGATCATGCCGCCGTTCATCATCGCCAGCGCCTGCAGCACGGAGGTCTGCCGTTCGGTGGGTCCGCTGCGACTGTCGGAAAACTGTTCGACAAACTGACTTCTCCCCGTCACCGCGAAGCGTGCCTGCAGCGTTGTGTCAAACGTTTCATGAGTTCCGACTGCTTGGGCAATGCTGTCATAAAGTTGCTCAGCCGTCATGCCTTTCACCGCCATTCGCGAAAAAAGCCATGGTTCGGCGGCGGTGTCTGCACTACGAACGGAACTCGTCAACTGGTACGTCCGGCTGGCTGTAATGGCCCGCATGAGGAACTTCAGATCGAAGTCGTGCTCGACGAGTTCCCTTGCCAGCAGGTCGAGCAACTCCGGATGACTCGGCGGATTGGACTCTGAAAAATCATCGACCGGGTCAACGATCCCCGTCCCGAAAAAGTGACCCCAGACCCGATTGGCCGCCGTGCGGGCAAAATACGGGTTGTCACCTGAAGTCACCCAGTCCGCCAGCGTCAGGCGGGCGCTGCTGCCGGAGGGGATTTGCGGCGACACGCCAGTCAGATAGGTGGCGTTCACCACTTCGTTCGTATCCGGAACCGTCAGCGTCTGTTGGACGAATAATTCCTGAAGCTGTCCGAGGAATCCGTTGCCGCCCGGCTGTCGCTGCATGGCAGCAAAGAACGTGGCGTAGCCCCAGAAGTCTTTTCGTTTCCAGGTGTCGAAGGGATGATCGTGGCACTGAGCACACTCGATTCGAATCCCCAGAAACATGCGCGACGTCGAGGCGGCGAGGTTCTCGGGCTTGATCTCTTTTGACTGATAATAGGCAAACGGGCTGAGGCCGTTCTGGTCCTGATACGGATTCACGCCTGAGACCGGGGTCGTCAGGATCTCTCTGACAAAGTCGTCATAGGACTTGTTTTCGTCCAATTGCTGCCGGAGCCAACCTTCAAAGCCGGGCAGCATGAAGCGAATATTGACATCGCTGTCTGCTTCCGGAATGAGGACTCTCCGCCAGACGTTTGACCAGTTGACGACATAGTTCGGACCATCCAGTAACTCATCGACAATGCGTCGTCTTTTGTCGATTGCTGTGTCGTCAAGAAAATCCTGCGCTTCCGCCGCAGTGGGAATCTTTCCGGCGATATCCAGCCACACACGCCCCAGATACTCGGAGTCGTCCGACGCACTGGCTGGGACGACCCTGTTCTTCGCCCACTTCCTGGCAATCAGTTCGTCGATCCTGTCAGCCAGTTTTTGAACGTCGTCCTGCGCAATGACCTGATCCCCACAGAACGCCAGCCGCGAAATGATGCACAAAACGAAGAGAATTCGGCTTAGGATCGGCGCAAAAATAACTGTCGCCTTCTGGACTTGGGGCACATTTATAACGTGCCAGGCACGATGGAATCGTGCCCCACCTATTTCTGTCTCAATCCTTATGCTGTTCATTGCGCGCCTTTCTCCCAACTGCGAACCGATTCGACGACGCACCCGGCGGTGCCATTTCCTGTCAGGTCCGACGTGTCCCAGAGTATAACCTTCGCCTCACCTCCGACGCCGCACAACACGGACCCGTCTGCCACGAAACGGACAGAAAAAGTATCATCACCGCCGCCAAATCGACGCACTACCAATCCGCTTTCCAGGTTCCACACATTCGTGGTTCCGTCGTGAAGTCCGGCTGCCAGAAGTTTCCCGTCCGGCGACCAGTCCAGCGACCGCGCGCCGCAGGAATTCTGCAACACGGCCTGTTGCGACTTCGTGGCGACATCCCAGATCCGGATCACCCCGTCTTCGCTGACCGAGGCCAGGCGGTTGCCGCCTGGACTAAACACCGCCGAACGGACGGCAACCTGATGTCCCTCCAGCCTTGCGATCTCAGCAAGTGAATCAGCATTCCACAACTTGATTTCTCCAGGCTTCGCTTCTGTCCAGTCTCCGGAACACGTCGCAATTGTCTGTCCGTCCGGCGAAAACGACACATCGTAGACCGGCAGTGCATGGGCGTTAACCTTGCTGATCAACTCACCGGATTCCGTGTTCCAGACAAAGAGCAGCTTGTCTTCGCATCCGGCAGCGATTCTCTTTCCGTCCGGCGAGAAGGCGATCGCTCGGACGTGCCCCTCTGCTTTGCATGATTTTTGCATGGCACCATCATCGGCACGCCACACAATGACTTCGTTGTTCCGCCAACTCCCCGTGGCTATGAACTGCCCGTCAGGTGAATACTCCAGACAATCGACAGTCGCGGGGTGATTCCCGTGCAGCTCGCCAATCTGCTTGCCTGTGGCCAGGTCGAGAACTCTGAAGAATCCACGTTGTCCTCCGACCGCGATTCGGGAACCTTCCGGCGAAACTGCCATGGCCCAGACCTTGCCAGCATCGATGTTGATCGTTGCCAACGCCGGATGCGGAGGCTGCTTCGCACGCCAGGAATTAATCGAACCGTCGTGGCTGCTGCTGAACAGCGTCTGCGAATCCGCTGCGAAGTGCAACGACGTCACGGTGTCTGTATGACCTTCGAGGGTCGATGTGATCCGGCCTGTTTCAAGACTCCAGACATGAATCATGCCATCGGAGTCGCCAATCGCAAGCAGCGACCCTCGCGGCGAAAATGCGATGCTCCACATCATGGCATTGTGCGTGAATGATTTTGGTGCGGCGGCGGCGTCTGCCACACTCCACAACTGCACGGTTCCGTCTTCACCGGCACCGGCCAGAGTCTTCCCGTCCGGTGAGAAAGCAACGTCACGAATTAGCCCGGCATGACCGCTGCGCGTACCAATCTCGTGCAAGTCTCCGACGCTCCACAGCCGCACGAGTCCATCGTCACCGGCGGACGCGAGGATGGTCCCGTCCGGCGAGAAGGCCACGGCACGGACGGTCGCTGCATGACCGGTCAGTGTCCCCCGCTCGATTGCTTCGCCCACACTCCAGATTCGCACGGCCTTGTCGTACCCACACGATGCAATGGTGTGGCCATCAGGCGAAATCGCGACCGTGACAATTCGACCTGAGTGGCCAAACATTGCCCCGGCAGACTCAAAGCTCGGCAGTCGCCACGTTTTAACAGTCCCGTCGTACCCCGCAGTAACAAGCACATCGCCAGAATTCGAGACCACCAGATCGCTGACCGGCCCATCGTGACACTTCACAATCCGGACGGGTTTTCGCGTTGTCCGGTCAAGCATCATCACAGAACCGTCGTACAACGCGGCAAAAATGTGCTCGCCGTGCTGCTGGACGGCAACGCTTAGAACGTCAGCCGAACCATGCAAAATGACCGCCGGAGTTGATTCAAACTCGGTCGGAGCAAGTGGCAAAGGATCATCAGCCCGTCCACCGGTCGCCGTTAAGGCAACCATGCACAGCATGGCGAGAATCGTGACAAGTTTTCGCCCCGTTTTCGTCACCGGCCCTGTTCTCCCTCAATTTTGCAGCGTAGAGTCGAATTGAGTCCCATACCTGTGAGATTTGTCTAAACGAATTCTGGATATTTGTCAGACGCGGCAGTTTCGGAGACAATGCAGGTTCCACGTCGCGAAAACAAGTCTGAATGTTATCTTTTCCGGATCAATAATCGATGGAACTGCGAGAACAGGATCTCCACCCAAGCCCGTTTCGTCAGTTTGGAAACTGGTTCCAGACAGCCACAGATGCCGGGTTGCATGAACCGAATGCCATGAGCCTGGCGACGGTTTCCGACAAGGGAGCACCGTCACTCCGAACGGTATTGCTTAAGATCTGGGACGAGCAGGGATTCGTGTTCTTTACAAACCACGGAAGCCGCAAGGCACGGGACATTGCCGCGAATCCCAATGTGGCCCTGCTCTTCTACTGGGCACCGCTGCACCGGCAAATCCGGATTGAAGGTACAGCACAGAAGGTATCGACGATGGAATCGCTGAAATATTTCGTCACGCGGCCTCGCGGCAGCCAGCTCGGGGCGTGGTGTTCGGCACAGAGTTCCACGATTTCTTCGCGCGCGATCCTGCAGGCAAAACTGGACGAGATCAAACAGAAATTTCAGGGCGGTGAAGTGCCTCTGCCGTCGTTCTGGGGCGGCTTCCGAGTCGTGCCAACCCGGTTCGAATTCTGGCAAGCCGGTGACGACCGTCTGCACGACCGATTTGTCTATGAGCCAGAGACTGACAATACCTGGTCGATTCAGCGGCTGGCACCATGAAACAATTGCCTGGCGAAACTGAAAACTGCTTTCAGTTCAGTCATGAGCCAATCAGACGAGAATTCCGAGGCAACCTCGCTTTTTGCGCATCAGGGCAGCTTCATCCTGGCGTTGTCCCCGCCATTGCCTTACGGCAATAGTCCAGTTCCTCGCCGCTCATTTCGCCCGGTGGGTCGGCGTTATAGTTGAGCAATTCCGGGTACGGTCCCGTGTTCCAGCATCGCGTAAACACGTCCTGCAGATTGAGCAGAATGTCGTTGTCATCACTGGCGAGCGGCAGTGAGATATGAGGCAGCCGTTGCTGCATCGGTACGCCATAAAGCTCGCAACGCGTTGGAAAACTGCGAGTCACAGACACGAGATATCGTCGATGCTCCAATTTCTGCAGCCGTTCATGTTCAATGCGAACAACGCTCTGCCCGACACGCAGCAAGTCGATTTCGACCAGATTCGTATGTCCCGCCCAGAGTTCTTCCTGCTTCGCCAGATATGAAACTCGCCCTGGCCCCGGCATCTTGTTGTCGGGACTCAGCACTTCGATCGCCGTCACCACACGGTTGCCTGCTGCCGGTTCAATGATCTGCAAATAAGGCTGATGAATCTCTTCTCGTGACAGATCCACGACGAGCGGTCGATCTGCGACCATGACTTCCGTTGTGTTTGCTGTGGTTGAACCATGAGAGAAATCGCGATTATCTCGCGTGCGAATGATCGAGACGTCCGAGCGAATGGGCCGATCATGTTCGACAACATAGAGTCGATCCTGAGTCAACGCGGCGTAGCGAGGCCGCAGGTGCGGCTGCAGAGCCTCTCGCAGGTAGGCGATTAAACTGTCATGAAAATCCGGCCAGATTGCCGAACGTTCAAGGTACGGATCCATTCCGGGGAAAGGACAAGGCATGTGGTTCATCCGAAACAGACGATGCTCGCTGGGGCACCAGAAATCCAGTGGAATACAGGCGACATCTTGCCCACTGCAAGCCTCAAGTCTGTCCTCCAACAAACGGCTGACCAGACGCACCGACTCATTGGGGCTGAGATGGCTCGTGATCGGCGGATGATTGTGGAGAAAAACGGGACGATCCCCCGTTTGTCCATCCGCCAATGACTCAACTGAACTGAAAATCGAAATCGCCGAAACGCTGGCGATCAATTCCCGCGTCTTCCCAGCTGTAGCTGTAGTCTCCGACGTGCCACAGGCGGATGGTGGTGTCGGCGATGATGGGAATTCCGCACAGTCGGGCTCTGTGACAGAACGCATAGTCTTCTGCCAGATACCAATGCCCTTTTCGCGGCTCCGTCTTGTCAGCAGTTCGAGCGGGAGCCGTTCGAATCAGTGGCTGGAAGAACGGCCACATCGGTCGGTTCGCGTGTTGGCTGCATACCGGAAGTGACAGTTTTTCGATCATCGTTTCGTAGACGTTACGGCGAACGTGCAGAAATCCGGTGCCGCCGAACAGAAGTTCGTGCAGCCCTCCGTTCACGCCAAATCGCAAGCTCGGCGTACCCCACAGAATATGAATGGCGAGTTCCCGCTTGCCTTTCCTGGGATAGATGCCACACACGATCGGCAACCCGTGCCTTCGCACTTTTTCGATGTCATCCGGATTGAAGCCCACATCCGAATCAATCCACAGTGTCTCCTGAAACCCATCCGCCAGAGCATCACTGCCGATCTGGTTGCGAAGCCGGATCAATCGCCGAATAACCTTCCACCCGCCGCACAACGTAACCACGCCGCTCCAGATCCAGCAGAGCCGCCTGACACTGCGACACAATCCGCCCCTGAAACGGCACCAGCACTGCACAACGACTGGGAGACTGGTCGCAGGATTGAATCCGATTTGGGATTCCCAGTGGTCCATCGAAATCGACAGGATTCATGATCAAGTCACTCAACAAAAAGGCGAGCGGCTGGGCGTCAGCCCTCCGTGTAGAATCACGCAGGTTCGCATTTCAGCAGGGTATCACTCATCTGGCCTGGTCACACAGCCCATGTTCTCGTTCCAGGGCTCCAGCCCAGGAACGCACTGCCTCCGAGGCTCCCGCCTCGTTTGTTGGCCTGAGAAGGCAGGAGCCTCCCTCCACTGCGTTCCGAGGCTGGAGCCTCGGAACGAGTAATGTCGAGTAAAGATCGTTTGGCACTGCGTCAGGCCGAATCCGTTCCGATCCTACGCCGAATGGGAGCGTGTGCGATCTCCTGGTGACGATGTCATCTTTGTGCGCGGAATGCGAAGTCGAAGGCCGGACTTCACGGAGGCATCAGATCTCACAGCAACCGAGTTTCGTGAACTCGGAATGACACTGGCCAGTCAACTGCCACGTGAAGCCCTGACCGAGCTGTTGCCAGACCACTGGGCCTTGTCATTACCCACGAAAAGTTGAATTCAGGACATCAATAATTTCATACCTTCGATTCTTCCATGGAGTTTTTTGTAGCCAGCCCAGATGGATTGCCAGCCGGGTTCGCCGTCGTGTTTTCGCCCGAGGAAGCCGTCTGGTTTCGCCAGTTCGCGGAAGAAGTCGCAGACCGTCAACTCCTGCTTTGCGAGTTTTGGTTTCATCAGCAGCAACGCCTTCAGCCATAGACCGGGAAGATGCGAAAACAACGATCGCAGGAAGCCGGAGAGCCGGACGGCAGCATACTGTGTGACATGGCTTAACCCCGTTGTGGACGATTCATGGACGAATCGCCAGGATTTGGAACCCTCACCTGCAACGCGGGCGAGATCGTCGCCATTTCCAACGTGAATTTCAAGATCGATTGGGAGAGTGTTTCTTATTTTTCGACCGGGCTCCCTTTGAGAAGCGGAGGTCTTGCAGGGCGGGACCAGCGAGCAACGCGAACGTCGGCCCACCATGTGTGCAACTCAAGAACGATGGGCCGGCGCGGCTTGTCTGCCGCTTGTCCCACCCTACGTGCGAAAACTCCGGATCTCATTCTGAATCTTCCGGCATTCATTTTCCTGCCCGCAGTTTTCCTGCCCTCTGCCAGTTTCAGCACAGTGACCTGTGCCAGCGCCATTCCGGTCACCGAGTCAGTTCCCGCCGGTCGCAAAACTGAAGGGGAATTGAAATGCCGGGTACTGAAAACGCTGAAATCGCTGAGGTTGTAACGATTGGGGTGATCAAGGCGATTCAGGCAGTTTATAGGCCCTTTCAGACGCCGTTAAAGTCAGCGCAGACCGCGTGAAATCAACCTGCTTAAACCATCAAAAGTCGCACCTGAATGCCTTGAAAACACAGGACATTGACACGTTTGCAGGAGCCTTGTAGAGTCGCGTGCGGGATTCACAACTTTGCGGTGCTGCTTTGCAAAAAATCATCGACGGCAGCAACACGGAGGATGAGGTTTTGGACGGGCGCTTTGAACTGTGGCGAAGAGAATCAATCACGATCATAAAATCGGGAACAGTTTTCGAAAACTCTTCCATCGGTTGATTGTGGTGATTGGTGTCTGTTGTGTGCTGGTCATTGTCGGGAGCATTCCGGATCACGTTGTGGCTCAGGAAAATCGATCATGGATGATTTCCGGTTCGGCCATGCGAGGTCTGTCCGGAGGACGTACGAAAACGAAACCAACGGATTCGAAACTGACATGGATGGCAGAAGTTGAAGAAACGGAATGGGAGTACATCGTGATTCATCACTCTGCCACAGAATCCGGCAGTGCAGCGACGATTCACGCGGAACACTTGAATCGCAGGGACGCAGCAGGAAACCCATGGCTGGGGATTGGTTATCATTTTGTGATCGGCAACGGTCAGGGAATGCCGGATGGTACCGTGCAGGCGACGTTTCGCTGGAAGGAGCAGATTCATGGGGCTCATTCCGGCAATGAACTGTTTAACGCTCGCGGAATCGGGATCTGCCTCATCGGCAACTTTGAAGAAACACACCCCTCGAAGGCCCAGATGAATTCACTTAAGTCATTGGTAAGAGTTCTTACGGCTCGCCATCGGATCAGTCCGGAAAGGCTCATGGGACATGATTCGGTGAAAGCGACAGCCTGTCCTGGAAAGCACTTTCCTCTGCACAAAATCAGACAGGGGATTTCCAGAACGGAATACTGATCGGCCCAGGGGTTGATCAAGTAGTTAGCTCAAGAGAAGTTCAGGATGAACTTCAAGTACCTGGTTTTGATGTGTCCTCCCCCTACTCATACTTTTTTCTAAATCACGGAAGTGTTTCACATGATTAATCGCGTTCGAAGCATGTCGTTCTCGTCAGGTGAACTGGATTCTTTATTGCCGGACATAGATCTCGAAATGCTTCCGACAGAGCTGCGGGAAGTTTACGAATCATGGAGCCAATCTGCTGATTGTCCGTCACAGTACTCGGGTTCAGTTGCAGAATCAGACTGGCCAGTTTCGATCTACGTTCCCGAACGTTACGAAGAAGGATACGCCTATCCGCTCGTCGTCTGGTTTCACAGCGATGCGACGGACGAAGATCAACTCGAAGAAGTGATGTCGGCCGTCAGTTCGCAGAACTACATCGGGCTGGCGTTGCGCGGCAACCGGATGCATGAAACTGCGGGCGGATTTCGGTGGGACGTATCGTCGCTGCAGTTTGGGTCAGTACCCTTGCAGGATCTGCTGCACGTCACAACATGTCGCCTGCGACAGGCGTTTCACATCCACAGCGAACGCATTTTTCTGGCAGGTTCCGGGTATGGGGCCGACGCCGCTCTGCAAATGCTTGCTCAGCGACCGGAATGGTTTGCGGGCGGCATCCTGCTGGACCCAGTCTGCAAAAGTGACTGCATGAAGGCAGTGCGTCTGACGGGCCTGCGTGGCAAACCAGTACTGATGAGCGTCTCGCGAAGCTGCCCCGGCGAGATGCTGGCTCGCAGCGTGGAATCCGTGCGAATTCTCAGGTCAGCCGGAGGAATCGTGGACCTCGAACTTACCGAACAGCCCGTCGATCCATCCGGCAGCGAAGTCCGGATACTCGATCACTGGATTATGAACTGCATCAACCGAGAAGCACTGGTGTAAGTTCATGGCGGCTGTACGATGGACATTCATGTCCGTCGTTTTTGGGTGCGACTTTCTCTGGTCTGATTATTTCGTGCCTCAAAAACTCTGCGTCAGCGGAACGCTTTCTGGCAAGGCCTCGGACATGAATGTCCAAGCTACAGGAATCGCCGCCTTGGGCCGTGACGGATAATAAACAGACTCATCCGATCCATGCATAATTAGCATGGGGCAACGCAACGCAGGACTTTGCTGCCGTCGTAAGTCGTTGCAGTTCGGCGGAGTCTTCAATCGCGATGATGCCAAGTTCTTCCACGATGTCCGACGGCATGTTGCTGTAGAGATAGACGCGAGCGTGGCGAAGCGTGTTGATCAGCTGTGTAATTTCAACCGCATCCTGACCAGGTTCCCGGCGCAGTGGCTTCAGCAATTCATCAGCATCCTGGCAGCGTCGCAGCATGGTCGCGCCGGGACCTTCCGGAACGGGCAGATCGGCGACGACAATGATTCGTCCATCGGGTTGCACAAGTCTGGTGGCCAGTTCGATGGCATTTCCAAATTGTCTCCATCCGGATGACGCATCGCACGGCACTGACAGCACAACGGCATCGACTTCCTGATGTGGCTTTACGCGCCAGACGCGATCGACCAGGGCTTTGCCGGCAGTCATCACGTCTTCCGGCAATCCCGCCAGAACCGCGAGAGGTGCGTCGCCCGGGCTGGGAACGATCTGGACGGAAAACTGAGTACCCAGCAGCCAGCCAACTTCATCGACCAGTTGTCGGTACGGGCGCGGCTGTTCCGGAGTGAGTTCCGGATGTCGTTGAGTCCTTGCCTGCTGAATCGCCTCCGTATCTGAAAACCATGGAAAGATGCCGCTGGTTGTTCCCCGATATCCGAGCAGGCTGTCGAAGCACACAATCCCGATCGTAACCAACAAGTCAGCGTCGGAGATTCTGCGATTCAGATACACTCGGTCACCGGCGACCGAACTGGCCAGATAACTCAACTGATCTGTCGCCGACGGATCATGGACATGGACCGTCAGTTGCTGTTGCAAATGACGTGGCACTTGTGCGATAAGTCGATTCCAGCCCGCCCCTGCCGGATCAGGCGGCAGCAGCAAAGAGAGTGCCGTTCCATTGTCCGACACCGACAGCAACTGTCCGCACACGGCGACCAGCAGTTCAACCACATGCGGAGTTTCCGGATCGATGACAATCGAAACAGAATCCCCCGGCACGACGCAGCGTGCAAGTTCCGGCAATCCCAGCGGCGCGAGGAGCGCGCCGCGACATTGTTCGGCGACTGATTGTGATGGTTCGCGGCACGCCACCAGGAGCTTTACACTGTCGGTACGAACGGACGCAGTGAGTTTGCCGCTGTGGAGGGTGATCGATTCCGGCTGCATATCAATCTCAGCGTTTCTTGCCTTTGCGGCTTTCTTTTTCGCGCTGTTGATCGGCCTGATCGCGGGCATTCTGGGCTGCATCGAGCAACTTCTTGAGAAAGCCGGGGACCTTGCGACCTTCTGCCGGTGAGACAACCTGATTCGCTTTCGGTTTTGCGGCTGGCTTCGAGTTGTTGTCAGGTTCAATCACTTCGACCGAAGCACCGGACGTGGGTGTCATGGAGCCAGCCCCAAGCAGCTTGCGTTCCGCAATACTCCACAGACTCGACGCGATAAAATAGATACACAGCCCGGCTGGCTGATGCCAGAACATCACACCCATGAACAAAGTCATGATGTTCATCATCTTGTACTGAGCTTCCTGCTGCTCATCAGTTGCGGGCGGCATGAACATCTTTTGCTGTGTCAGAAACAGACCGACAGTACACAGCGGCAGCACACTAAAGTCATACCCCAGAAATGGCACATTAAACGGCAGGCGAAACAGAGCATCAGGCCCGGCAAGGTTATTAATCCACAGCAGCTTCTGTTGCCGAAGGTCGACTGCCGAATTGAGCGCTGTGTACAGGCCGATGAAAATCGGCATCTGCAGGAACAGCGGCAAACAGCCGCCAATCGGATTGATTTTATGCTTCCGCCACAATTCCATTTGAGCCTTCGCAAGTTTTTCGCGATCGTCCGCATATTTTGCTTTTAGCTCGGTCAGCTTTGGCTGCAGTTCCTTCATGCGCGCCGCGCTGATGGCCTGCTTGCGGGAAATCGGAAACATGAGGCCACGCACAAGGATCGTCAACGAAATGATCGCCAGGAAATATGGAAGTCCAAACGTATAAAACGTATCCAGCAGATAGTGCATGCCCCGTGCCACAAATCCGAACCAGCCGTAATTCAGCACCTGACCGGCCGACATCGGTGCCGGGTCGAGAAGTTCACGCCGCTTCGGCCCCACAAAGAAGGCAAACTTGTGAGTGATCGAGTCTCCATCACCTTTCGGTTGCAGCACAACCGGATTGGACGCCATGCGAATACTGACGTCGGACATTCGGGGTTCCACAGGATCGGGCAGGATCAGTACAGGAAACGTGCGTTCAATCCATTTGGTTGAAACATCTGACCGAATTTCATCGGGACGATCATCCAGCGGCGAAATCAGGGCTGCAAAAAATTGCACGTCCACTCCGGCGTAGCGAAACGCGGACGTCCATTCTTTTTCTTCCCGCAGGAAATCAAACTGTTCTTTTTGGGGCAGCGTTTGACCTTTTTCTTCCTCGACATCATTAACGTACTTTCTGACCGTATCAGCAGTCGTCGTGGCACCTTTTGTGCCGTCAATAAATTCGATGTGGATATCGCGGTACTTCGATGTATGTTCCTGATTCTCCAGCAGGACACCGACCGGCCCCTGCATTTCGTATTCGATTGACTGCTGCTTGTCCGACAGATTCGTCATCTCAATCGCGACTTGCAGTGTGTAAAATGAGGGATCATCACGCCACGCTTTTTCAAGCGCCTTGCCGGTGAGGTTGAGTTTCGGCAGCGTGTACGACTTGCGAATTCGCAGTGACTTGTCCGGTGCCTCGTATTCAAACGTTGCTGAGCAGCCTTCTTCGTTTTCGTCGGTTCCCGCCAGTTTCCAGTTCGTCGTCTCCAGCGTCTGTCCGGCCTTTTCAAGTTGCTTGTCGATGACGGCGAAGGCTGTTGAAAACGTGCGATCCGGTGTCGGGGTATTTCCCACGATCCGGGCCTGCAAAGTTTCGTCCCGCAGATCTCGAAACTGTGGCGAAGTCAACCGCACACTCTCGATCGCCGCTCCAGTGGAAGTCAGATCAACGGCCAGAGCGTAACCGCTTTTCGGGTCGATGGATCCGAGGGTGAATTCCTGACTCGGATAGTCCAGAATTATCAGCTCAGCGACGGGCTGAACAGGATCGGCGTCAGCCGACGCATGCGGATTGGCAGGATCGCTGACTTCTGCGACGATTGCCTGCTGAAGATCCGCCTTCGCCGCGTCCGCGATCTGTTGATCTGCAACTTTGGGCTTCTTCTTCTCCGGAAAGAACTTCGGCTGGAGGTACTGCCCCCAGAGAATCATGAACAGCAACGACGTCATCAGAAACGTAAAGAGGCGACGGTTTTCCATAGAATCCAGCCACGAAACAAGCGTGGTATCAGTCAAAACTCAAACCTAGATGCCGCGAATTCAATCCGCTCGACACATCATCCGGCCAAAACGAGCCCGGCAGGATACCCAAACGAAAGCCCGTCGTGTATTCCCGGATCTTCAGAAGCGTGCAATCCCCGGACTTTTCTGCAATCCGGAAGTCCGACGCCTTTTTTGGGGGGCATTAGACACGAAAACGGAACGTTTCGCAGACATAACGCCACATCCAGTACGCCGCTGTGCGGTTGGAAATGATAAAACGCCCATTCCCCCTCATCCCCGGCTTCAGGAGTTGAGATTCGGGCTGAGTACTTCCTTCGGCAAAGTAGAGTTCAGCGATTGCACGATAGGCCGTGCTGGCCAGTTGTTCCTGCCCTTGCTGATTGGCCTTCGTTGCCAGGGGCCCGTGAAAGCGGGTCGTCAGAGATTCCGGAGCCATGACTTCACCCTTCGGGGAAATCAAGTCCACGCGCGTCAGAAAGGTGATATTCGCCAGGTGATCCAACTTAATTTCCAGCGGCATTTCGTCCTGCAGATCATCCCGGTCACCCTGATCGATGTACATCACTGCGTGCAGTCTTTCTGAAGGCGCGATGCTTGCTATTTCCTGCCCGGCTTCAATCAGGCACCCGCCGTTCTCAGGATCCAGCGGCGTTCCCGTCCAGCGCCCCAGTTTCATCGCATCGACTTCATTCCGCGGTGGTTCCGGCACACGCCTGGCGGCAACGAGTGTTCCTGCCGTTGTCGCGCGGACCACACGTTGCAGGTTCAGACGCACGGTTTTCTGAATCTGTTGTTCCAGTTCCAGCGCTTCTGCAATCGCTACGCCTTCACTCGCAGGATCTTCGTTGATGATGTATTGACGAATTTCCTGAGTGCGGAAGACCCAGTTGAATACGTGCTGGAGGAGTTCATCATGTCTTCTCAGATCGTCTGGACTTTCGAGGATCACGATGACATCATCGACCGCGACAGTTTCACCATTGCGGGGAATGCGATCATACTCAGCGGGGGTCGGAAGCCCCTTCAGTAGATCCAGTTTTGCAGGGTCGATCATGAGCTTGTCCGGTTCCAATGGAACTGCAATTTCAACCGCCGATTTTCTCGCGTTCACCTGGAATTTGAGCAATTCATCGTACTGTTTGCGGTATTCGTCAGGATCCAGAATCATGCCGTTCACAGGTGCCGGAACCATCACGACGTCCTGAGGTTCCAGAAAGCAAGGGGCTTCGTGATACCAGGGAATCGGTGTGCTGAAAGCCACGTAGACGACACCACCAAAAAGCAGCGATGAAATGGCAATTTTTGTTTTGCTCATGGGTTCCATCCGAGGTGTGGCAATGATTTGGTAAATACTGCGAAACATGCTGAAGACAATCCCGGCCATGGAAAAGATCATGACCGAAATCCCGATGCTCTGCAGATCATAAGGTTTGAGCACCGTATACAGAAACATACTGATCGAAACCAGAATCACCCAGCGATACAACCAAGCCGCAATCGCGTAGGTGACGAACCAGGCTCGACCGGTTTCCGGCATGAACGGATCGGGCTTTGATTCGATTCCAAGGCAGTACCAGGAAAACGCTTCGCGGAGCAGTTTTTCCGACTTCTGACGGAGATTCGGAATCTCCAGAAAGTCACTCATCATGTAATAACCGTCGAACCGCATCAGTGGGTTCAGGTTAAAGATGACCGTTGTAATTGTCGTCACAAAAAACGTGTTGAGCGCCAGGTAATGCAACATCCCGGATTCCGTCAGCCACCAGACGTAGATGGCGACACCCGACAGGATCACTTCGATATACATCCCGGCGGCACCGATGATAATTCGATGCCACTTGTTCCGCATCATCCACGAATCTGTGACATCACAATACAGGCACGGACTGAACACCAGCAGCATGACTCCCATTTCGTGGCATTCGCTGCCGTAATACACGCAACTGATGCCGTGGCCGAATTCATGGATGATCTTGGCCACGCCCAGTGTGACCCACAAATACATCAGGTTGGGCCAGCCGAAGAAGCTTTGAAATTCTGGGAGTTTACTGCGAAACACTTCCAGATTCGCACCCAGAACCAGCCACGATGATATCACAAACATGATGCACAACGTGGCAACGAACGGATGAAACAACCAGCTTACAAACGGAAGCATTCCACGCAGCGTCCGTTCCGGATCCCAGCCCGGCAGCCGCAGGGAAAGCAGACTCATCATCGTCTGCTTGATTTTTTCCTTGCGCGTCTTCTGGCGTTCCCGGACGACTGCGGCCCCCTGCCCTACGCGATTGCTGACCACCAGTCCCTTGCGATGCAGGTCGGTGATCAGTTGTTGAATGTCGCTGAGCGTGATCTGCAGTGTTGGAAATTCAAACTTCAAATCGTCCCGGACTGCTTCCAGACTGCGTACGCCGTCGAGCAGTTCCAGAATCCGATACTGCTCAATCTGCAGCCGATGATACTTCAGCGCAATTGGGTCCTTGATGACCTGATAGCCAACGCCAAGATAATCAATTTTGGCAACGACAAGGTCCGCACGTTTTCGTAAAGGAATGGGTCGCTGATTGGAAGCGACCATGTTGCCGGAACTCATTCTGCACGCTTCTCAGGTATGATCGTGGCTTCAACAGGCAGACCTTGCAACAGCAGCCAGCGTCCGTACTTGTCCTGACGATTTGGCACATTCACATCCACGTTGAGATAAAGCACTTTGGATTTCTGGTCCACCAGGGGACGTATCAATTCAATCGTGCCGATGAAGACTTCATCCTCTTCCTGTGCCAGTGCGGGGAAAACTGGTTCCGGGGCGAATGGTCCACCACGTTCGAATAGATCCGCAGCCTGATTATCCTTGTCGATCGACGTCCGTCGGTCCGGCTCAAATTCTGTGGCTTCCGGCTTAATTGATTTTCCTGTGGTGTCGATCCTGATTTCGACTGAATCGCCGACGAAGACTGCTTCGCGGCGTTTATAATCGACCTTCAACACTGCACGGAGCAACGACATGTCTGTGATCGTGATCACCGGATCGCCGGGTCGAACACTTTGCCCCGGCCAGCGATGAATTTTTGTGACTAACCCATCAAACGGTGCATAGACCTGATACTGAGCTAATTGAGCCGCCTTGGTTTCCAGTGTCAGGCCGAGAATCTCTTTGTCTTCACGAGCCTTCGCAAGCGACGCCTTCGTCTTCTTGACTTCCAGCTCCGTTTGCCGAATTTCGTTTTCACTGAATGATGCGTACTTCAGGTTTGCCTCGACACGCGTCTTCAGATCGATCTCCGCCTTGTCGAGCGCGACCACGGCAAACTCAATTTCCACGACCGAGTCGGACTTCATTTGCGCCTCAGCCACCTCCTTCCGAATCAAGTCATCTGCGACCTCAATCATCAGGTCACCCTGCTTTACGTACAGCCCTTCCTTGCCCGGACTTACGCTCTCCAGCTTGCCTGTGACTTCTGTGGAAATCGGGACCTCACGAATGATCTGCATTCGTGCTTCTTCCGCCTTAATCGGCGTCTGGCCCTGGGCAACCAATGGACTCGATAGCAACAGCGCCAGCAGAACGCCGACAGCAGTGGTCCGAATTTCAGGCAAAAAATGGGACATCACGCAATCCTGAATGCAACCTGGAAGAGCGACTGAAAGCTGCTCACAAAGGGACTATGACGACTTTCCGCTCAGATATCTAACGCAATCCCCGCTTTTACTCAATCCCGTTGTACGCCAACCCTGAAAAAATCTCCTGCGCACCGGTGATTTGACGTTACTCCGGTGATTTGACGTTACTTCTGTCATTCGGCAGAGTATATCGACTGTTGGGAAGGGTCTGGCTGTGGTTGTGCCCTGATGATCTGTCACTGATGGATTGACGGGTGGCCGGGTTTGGAGGGCGCTTGCCCAAAACCCCGGGGCTTCCTTCGCTCCGCTCCGCCCAGCCCCGGCCAACCAATCCATCAAAGCAAGAGTGACAGAGCACCAGGGTCAGAAAGACTTGCGAATGAACAATTTGACAAAATCAGGCAGGCTGAAACCGCTGTTGTGGTTGGCTGTGGTCACGAATGCCCGGTTCGAGTCGCTATTGAAAGAGATACTTCCGCAGCGACGCAATCCGCTGCTGGATCTGGATGCTGTGATGTCGTTTGCCGATAAAAACTTTACCTACGATCACCATAGTGCATCGCTGAAAGCAAGTTCACTGCACGCGCTCGAACAACGCTCCGGTCACTGCAGCGACTATCACGGTTTCTGTGCGGCGATGGGGCGCGTGATGTCGTTGCCCACGCGCGTGACCTACGGACTTAATCCATTCCCCAAAGCATCGCCATCACATTGCAAGCTCGAAGTGTTTCTGCCGCCGTACGGTTGGGTGAGTTTCGATGTGTCGGAAACGCAGAAGCTGACGAACACGATGCGCGGGGAGACCACGCTGAAGGACGCTCAGAAAGAGGATCTGGTGCGTGCGGCTCACGAGCGACTGATCGGCGGTTTTCGAGACAACACATGGATTCTGCAGACACGCGGCACGGACTACGACCTGATTCCCCGCGCTGCGGCCAGGGTCGCCGTTGTTCGCACACTCTACGCAGAAGCGGATGGGGTTCCGTTGCCAGATCCGGATCCCTCGAATTCTGAAGAAACTCGATTTGCGTGGATGACCTCACATCGCTTCACATCGGATGTTACAGCACCCTATGCCTTCAAGGATGCCGGAAGCCTGAGGATTGAGGATTGAGCACGGTGTGGCAGGTGCGATCCGTTGGAGTACAGTCTTCACAGGCTTGAAAAAGGGGCAGGAACCAATAGTGCGAGCACGCTTTGGGCCATTTGGCAATTCGTTCCTGCCCCCTTTTCCAGGCCCGTACTCCAACAGAATCATGCGGCTTTATTTTCAACGATCCGCCGCCGGGCTAAGATGTATCTGGCCTCAACATTATGGGCAAAAAAATGTTGGGCAAAAAAATGGCTGCAATTTTTCTGCCCATGCATTTTTTGCCCCGAACGTTTTCGCTTCTAAAACGTCGCATTGACGGTGGCGGACGCGCGAATTCCGCAGCTTAGCTTTGCAGCGTGCCGTTGTTTATTTTGCAGAGCCGGGTGATTCGCTGCCGACTGGACCGGTTGCGGTCGATCCAGTCGGGGGCACGACGACGGACTGCAGCATAAAACCGCCGTCGGAGCGTTTGATTTGTGCATTCAGCAGGCCAGCCTTCCCGGCGGGCTGCGAAATGTCGGGCGCCAAAGGACTTTTTGTCGTAATCAACATCAGGTTTCCGGGTGCAGAAGCGGAGACTGTGCGCACAGGCACCGGACTTTTGCCTGTTGCCGATGCTGTCTCGGCAACTTGCCCTGACGCGACACATCCTGTCGTGAGTGATGCAGAAGTTCCGGACACAACAGCAACTTCGCTTTCTTCCGGTGGATCAAGAAACAGCAGCTCAGGAGACAGAATCATCCTGCGATCCGCCGCAGGCATCGTGAAACGCCCCAGCTTCCTATTACGATTGACGTTTCTGGGTTTCCGCGCGACTTCAATCAATTCTCCCTTGCGCTGCGGAAGCACGCCTTCCATCTGCTGCGCGACCTGAACAACCCATTGGGGCTCGTCTCGCACAGCGCGAGACATCATGCTGCCGTAGAGCGAGATTTCAAACAGGTTACGGTCCATCAGAGAATGCAGGACAGGCGTCAGAATTTTCGCGATCACTGACACGCTGCTGGACGGAAATCGCACAAACACGTCAGCCTTCTGCGTGACAACATGTGTCCCTTCCGCATTCGGTGTGTACACCGCGCGAAACCAGATCAGCGCGGATGCTTCCATCGGACGTGGCAGCAGCGGATTGTGATAGCGGCCCTGACACACGAATACCATCTGGTTGTCGTCCCGATACAGTATGTCGGCAACGCCTTCCGAGCCATCAATCGCCTGCGCCTCGTACTCCATGTCGCCTGTCTGCCACATTTCAAATCGCGAAATTCCCATCACACGCCAGGTACTGACGGCCACATCGGGATGTTTGAGCAGATACCGATACATCGGTTCGTCAATTGTGTATTGCAGCGTTGGCAGACGTCGAAACTGACTGTGTTCCTTGATAATCTGCTCAGCACGCTGGCGGTTTTCCTGCGTCATGCCTTCGAGTGGCATGGAAGAGCGTGCCTGGTCTTCGGCTCCGGCTGAAGATTCACCGTCGGCAAGGATTCGAATGCCAGCTTTCTCCGCCAGTTCCTTCAACTGGTCGGCGGAGCAGCTGCAGGACGACGCTGAGAACACAACCGCCGCGATTCCCAGGACCGCAAACCGCATCAATCTGGCACAACAGCCTACAGTCGCAGAGCCTGCGGATACGACGGCAGAATTTGCGTGATTCGACGTCCACAATTTATGTGTGTCACCCTGTGTGATTGATAAATCGTGTCGTACAGTCAGCGCAGTGCTGCGTATCCGGAATTGCATATTCCCCCCTAATCAGCGAAAAACTGCATCCCGGATACAGATCGAACTGCGGCCCCCCTGCAACAGAATCTGTTGCGGACGCAGTTCGACGGAATCAGAAGCCTGCAGTTTCATGCGACACTGGAACCGGCCCCCCGGAAGTCAGACGTCGCACAATCCCCCTGACTGGAACTATCGGAATGGTCGCAACGTCGCGTTGAGGCCAATTGTTAAGTCCGATCGGTTACAACGATCTTTCCGGGAACTTCGACGCAGAGATGTGAGACTCAGCAAGACTGTTCACCATTCGATCAGTCAATTTCGCCGAAACTCAGCGGCGGTTGCTTCGAACGCACGCCCCGTTCATGCACCAGCGGGTCACGTCCATTTTTTCACAATAGACATGATCCAGTCTGTGATGAAAGTCATTTTTGTCCGTCAGATCATCCAGGTGATCCATGACCCTGTCAGTGCAGCGGAAACACTGACAGCCTGACAACGCAGAGACGCTGGCACAGCACAGCATTAAACAGACGAAGGCGCGCATGAGATTCCTTTCATTGTGCCCCGTGTCTCCGACGCGGGATTCGGTGCCAACGTGGCGTGAGCTTCCAGCTTGCGACGGCACGCTGAAAGCGTACCCCACGATTTCCAGATCGAATTTCCCTCCCTCACCCCTGCAGTCAGTACCGACTATAGCGGCAAGACGTGTTCTTCGACCTGCCAGCCGCCGTCAGATCCCGAACATTCGAAACGTCTTCGCTGTTGAATAACTCCGTTACGATCCATTCATCCGCGACTTGGTATCGGCAGCAATGCCGCGAATGAAGATTCTGCGGAATTAGACTCAACTCTTGCTGCAGCAGATGCTTGATCTTCCTCAATTTACGGCCGACGAATTCGCGACCCGGGACGCGACTCAATTGGCAGAGCTGAAAGAACAGCTGAAACGCCAGCTACCTTCGCGCGGACAGTTAAAATAAGATGTCTGGGCTGGAATCCAGAGCGACAATCAAAGAGCATGAAGGGAATTCTAAGCGGCGGCCAGGATGAAGTATTGACCCAAAAAAACCGCTGGGATTCGGCAATCACATGGCCACTCGCAATTCGATACAATACCACCGAGGCTCAGGATCACATTCCAATCACTGAATTTCAGCATTATGGGCGAAATCCTGGGAATCACATTAAATGGCAAATCCATCATTCCATACCAATCGACAAGGCGATGTGACAGTCGTCAGCCTGATCGAAGGAACTTCAGTGCCGACATGGACTGAGCTAGTGGCGGTGTTGGATGAACGGCCTCCGAAAATTGTAATTGACATTACGGGATTATCGGCTTTTCCGACCCAAGTCGTCGGGCTTATCATTGGGGTTCACAAACGAATAAGCCCTGGCGGCGGGAAAGTCCGGCTGTGCAACTCGGAAACCGATCTTGAATCACTCGTCAGGATTGCCAGATTCAATGCCACCTTCAGAAAGTATTGCGAAGTGTTCCCGACGCTGGAACGAGCCCTCGAAGATTTCTGATGCACCGCGGCAAAGACGCCTTGCTCATTCGCAAACGTCACCGGCGTCGAAACCACTTTCTGGCACTGACTCCAGCAAAGAATTTCGGCTCGGTATTTTCTGAGCCAGCCCAACCTGTTGTTCATTCGCGATGGCGGGATGGTTTGGCGAGTGCATGTCGAGGCACAATCACCTTCGCTTCGGCATCATTGTGGCCATTCGACGGACATGAATGTCCATCCTGCATACGATCTCCCCGCTTCAACCGAGCAGTTCTTTTCGCACTCGCCCAGTACCGGCAATTGGATGTGGTCGGCCCTGTTGGTCGGGAATCGTGGTGGCTTCGTCGTAACCGAGAAGATGGTAGGCCGTGGCCTGCATGTCTTTCGGGGAGATTGGAGTATCAACAACGTCGCCGCCGATCGAATCTGTTTCACCCACAACCCGACCTCGCGCCATGCCGCCTCCGGCGAACACTGACGAATACGCACGAGACCAGTGATGGCGTGCACCGCCGGTGGGTTTGGAATCAATTTGCGGCGTGCGTCCATGTTCACTGGTGCAGAGGACCAGCGTTTCATCAAGCAGTCCCCGATCATCCAGATCTGCAATCAAAGCCGAATAGCTCTGATCGAACACCGGCAGCAGATAATTCCTGAGTCGCGGGAAATGATTCGAGTGTGTGTCCCACACGGATGCTCCGTGAGGACCGAACGGATCCCAGAACACCGACACAAATCGAGCGCCGGCTTCCACCAGTCGTCGCGCCGCCAGACAGGACTGGCCAAACAGCGAGATTCCGTAACGCTCTCGCATGGCGTGGGATTCACGTCCCACATCCAGGGCTTCACGAATTCGGTTTGACCCAATCAGTGAGAAGGCTCGTTGCTGCTGGGCGTCGTAGCTGCCGATCTCCGCCGCACGATCCATCAGTGGACGCGTTGCATCGAACTGTTGCAGCAAGTGGACTCGCGCATCAAATCGATGAGCCGATAATTCCTGTGGCAACTGGCAACCGTCGGAAAGTTGAAATCGTCCTGTAGCGTCGATCCCGGCATGTGGGTCCAGGACTTGCTCCGTCTGACTGTCGGCATTCAGTTTCGGAACAATGACTTTGCCCTGCCCTTCGAAACTGGTCCAGAATGGATCGTAACTGTTTCCCAGAAATGCCGCGTAAGGGCCAGCCTGATCTGACGAACTGCCCTTTGAGCAAAATCGCCAGGGCAACCCGACGTTACGGGGCATCGGCGGGGATTTGGTGCCCGATCGGCGTCCGTCCAGATAATCCACGACCGATCCCATAAACGGCCACTGTTGCGGATCCCGGGGACTTGTTTCGAGGGGAATGCTGTAGGTTGGCATGCCGGTCATCACATACGCACAGCAGTGAATCGGATACTCGTGCGTCATCGACCTGACGACCGTCAATCGATCCGCGATGCGCGCAATCTGCGGAAGCCCTTCGCAGATCTGCAAACCAGGGACGACCGTGTCGATGGCCTTCATCTCGCCCTGGATTTCTGCCGGAGCCAGAGGTTTCGGATCAAACGTTTCGTGCTGTGGAGGCGATCCGAACAGGAACACAAAGATGCATGCCTTCGCCCGACTTCCGTCCACGCCCTGCCCCGCGTTGGCCGAACCTTTCCCGGTTCCAAGTCCCAGCGCGCTGATGCCACCAATCTGCAACAGGTCGCGACGAGTGATCCCGTCACACAGCCGTTTTGAACTTCCCGAAATTCGAAGCATGGCGAGATTCCCTGTAAGTCACGCGGCATCGTACCGGCATGGTCGTCTGAACTCCAGTGAGTCGTCAGGAGTCCGGCCTACCCAAAAGTCACACATTGACGTTGACAATTGCGTTGGAGGCCACTGTCCACGACACTGTGGCTCTTTGCTCACGCCGCGCTGTTAAACGATCAAGAATGTGGAACAATCGAATCAGAGTTGATGCATATACTGAGGTTCAACAATTGAATTCAATCAAAGAAGGTTCGCCGCTGGATGTTCCCCGTGAAGACGTCATCCGGACAGCCGGTCTTTCGAAGATCTTCGTCCATGACGGACTCGAAGTGCAGGCGTTCTGCGATGTCACACTGAATATTCCTCGGGGGCAGATGATTGCGATTATGGGGCCGAGCGGTTCTGGCAAGAGCACGCTGCTGCATATCATGGGCGGGATCGAGCCGCCGACCTCCGGTGAGATCTGGGTTGACGGTCAGAAGCTCTCCGGGTTGAGTGATTTTGAGCTGACAATTCTGCGGCGGCGAAGAATTGGTTTCATCTTTCAGTCGTTCAATCTGGTCCCCACGTTGAATGTGACTGACAATGTCACGTTGCCTTTGATCCTGGATGGAATTTCACAACGTGAGGCTATCCCTCGGGCGATGGAGTCCCTGAAGCGGGTGGACATGTCTCACCGCCTGAAACACCTGCCTTCACAGCTCTCCGGGGGCGAGCAGCAGCGGGTCGCGATCGCTCGGGCGCTGGTGATTAAGCCGTCGCTCGTACTTGCAGACGAACCGACAGGGAATCTGGATTCTGTTCGCGGCCGCGATATCACGCGGCTGCTGCGCGATGTCGCACACGAAAGTCAGCAAACGGTGGTTGTTGTGACGCATGATATTCGTGTGGCATCACAGGCCGACCGATTGATTGTCCTGCTCGACGGCAAGGTCCGCTTCGACGGTCGCCCCGGTTCCGATGCCGAATGGATGGCGGCGCTCAAGCTGGAGATCGAGGGATGATCCCATGGAGATTTTTCTGGAACAATCTCCGGTTGCGTCCGATCAGGACCCTGCTTACGATTCTGAGTATAGCCGGAGGCGTCGCGGCGGTTGTGGCGGTGTTGCAATCGACGGCCGTGACGCGCAGTGAACTGGACTCGCTGCATCAGACACTGGCTTCGCGCGTGGCGATGGAAATTGTGGCGGCAGATGCCTCTGCCTTTCCTCCGGAAGACCTGCCGCCGGTCGCTGGTGAACCGGGAGTTCAGGCCGCGATTCCCATCTTTCGTGTCTTCTCCAAAATGGTCGCAGATGGCGGAGAAGCACGCGGGATCACGATTGGCGTGGACCTGGAACAATACCGCGAGGTCCGCGATTTCAGTTTCCTGTCAGGACGTATGTGTACCGAAAATGGCGAAGTCTGCATTGAAGCCAACGTCGCTGAGAGTCTCGGCGTTTCTGTGGGAGATGAAGTGCGACTGGGGGCTCGCGGACTGCCGTGGCTTCTGCGGAAAAAAGTGGTAGGGATTCTGAAACCACTGGGCATTGGAGCGGTGGAGGAAACGGCATCGATTTTTCTGACTCTTGCCGATGCGGCGACGCTGGGAAAGGCCCCGAGGAAAGCGACTGCTCTGCAGATCGTGTTGCAGCCGGAGGCGGATGCAGACAGTGTTGCGACGAGGATCAGAGCACAGCTTCCAGGCCATCTGGTCCTGACGCATGCTGCTTCTGCGGCAGACCTGAGCCGACCGACTGAGGATATTATCAACGTGGGACTCAATGCTGCCGCCGCGTTGTCTGTCGTGGCCGCGATCTTTATCGTGATTAATACGTTTCAGATTTCGGTCGCTGAAAGACAACGGCAACTGGCTCTGCTGAGAATCGTGGGAGCCACCACCAATCAGGTGCGTATGTCGATGTACCGGGAAGCGTTTTTGCTCGGAGGTATCGGGACCGCAGTCGGAATTTTGCTGGGAGTCTTCGGGAGCCGCTTCCTGGCTCAGGGCATGGAGGACGTCTTTGGCTTCAGGAGCGTGACGGTTCCGACGATTCGACCGCATGCGATTCTCGCCGGTCTGTTCTTCGGTCCGTTAGTGACACTGGCGGCGGTGTGGTATCCCGCTCGAACAGCGTGCGACGCGCCACCGCTGGCTGTATTGAGATCGGCCGTCGCACCGCGTCGAGGAGTGCCATTGCGTGTTTCGTTCGGAACGGGAATGACATTTCTGTTTGCTGCGATGCTGATGTTTGGTTGCGCGAATTTTGACATTCTTGCTGAAGAGACGACCATCGTCGGATTCGGCCTTATCCTGTTTGCCGGCACGTTGTGCCTGCCGTCATTGATCAGACCGTTTTCTTCGATGGTGTACGGAGTCATCAGGCGACCGTTTCCGGTGGAAGCCCAGCTCGGCCAACAGCAGTTGCTCGACAACTTTGGGCGCACGTCACTGACAGCGGCCGTGCTGTTCGTGGTGTCTGCCACCAGTGTCAGCATTGGCAACACGACGCTCCTGATCACTCAGGACGTTCAGTCGTGGCTGGACCGCACTCTCTCGGCGGATTTTCTGCTGCGGGCCAGTCGTCCTCGTGTCGATATGTCGGAATCCAATGCGCTCCCTGATGAGTTGGAGATGCAGCTGGCGACGGTCCCAAACATTGACTGCATAGATCGGATGACATTTTCTCTCGCGTCCATCAATGGCACCGCCGCGACATTGTTGGTACGTCAGCTGACAGAATACGAGGATTTGCCGATCGATATTGTCGATGGCGATCCTGTCGAGATCCGGAAAGCACTGCTGGCCGGCGACGCGGTGATCGGTTCCGTGCTGACACACAGGCTGGGGGCAGAGCCCAATGAAACTGTGCGCATCGAGGTGTCCGGTATCAGCCATTCGGTCAGAGTTGCTGGCGTCGCGAGAGAATACACTGCCGGCGGTTTAATGATCATCATGGATCGGGCGGCAGCACAGCAGCTCTATCCGATCCAGCCCGCCCAGGTGTTCGGAATTCGCTGTGCTGAGGCCGCGACGGAGGATGTGGGCGCACGACTGCGTACCATTTCAAGAGAGCAGGGTCTGATATTTCAGTCCTTATCTGATTTGCGAGAGTTGGTGCGCGGCATGATCACAGGACTGACGAATCGACTCTGGATGATTCTGGTTCTGGCACTGGTGATTGCGGGATTTGCGATCGTCAATACGCTGACGATGAACGTGATCGAGCAAACTCGGCATCTCGGTGTGCTGCGAGTTGTCGGAATGTCCCGGCTTCAGGTCTTCCGCATGTTTCTGTTTCAGGCGTTCGTACTGGGGCTGCTGGCACTTTTGCCGGGAACGATAGTCGGAGTTTTCGTGGCGTTTTTGATCACCATTTCATTTCGCGGCGTTGCAGATCACGGCGTCGCTTTTACCGTACATCCGATGCTGTTGGGATGTTATCTGTTCGGTGGATTACTGCTCTGCCTCACGGCAGCCGCACTTCCCGCAATTCGCGCCGGTCGCCTGAAACCGCTGGAAGCGATTCATGAGGAATGAACGGCGGTCGGCTACATATTAATCTCATACCCCTTGCGATTTTCTCGCGCGAGGAACGAGTTTGCCTGGGCGTCTCCGATGATTTCTCGCTTGGCTGCGTCCCAGTTGAGTTCGCGGTTCAGGCGCATGGCGATGTTGCTCAGGTGGCAGATTTCCAGCATACGGTTGTGGGTCCAGACGTCGGAAATCGGTTGCTTGCGAGACTTCATCGCTTCGATGAAATTGGCCGTGTGGTTCTCGCTCACTTTTCCACCGTACACTTCCTCGATGGCTCCTTCCGGCAGTGGTTTGTCCTTCAGGTCCTCCACAGGCTTGCCGGCGATCTTGCCTCGGTTGACGAAAAAGCGACCTTCGGTCCCTTCGAAGAGAATGCCGTTGTCGCCCTCGCTCGTGATAATCATTTCGACGTTGTTCGGCATGTCGACTTTGATCTTAAAGCTGGTGGCGGCGTTGTACTGATCCTGAACCACGGGATTTCCGTCCTTGTATTCGACCGGCAACTTGAATTCGACCGGCGACACTTTGCTCGGCCCGGTGTCGCCGGCACCGAGAGCCCAGCAGGCGATATCGACGTGGTGAGCGCCCCAGTCGGTCAATTTTCCGCCGGAATATTCATGCCAGTTTCTGAAGGCGTAGTGGCAATTGCTGAAGAGCGGCACACCGCCACCGTATCCCTCGCGCATTTCGGGGAGGGCTCGATAATCAACTTTCGGTGCAGGTCCGAGCCAGAATTCCCAGTCAAGTTCCTGAGGAACGGAAGCAACGGGAATCACGGGCGACGCCTCCATGCCGTTAATGCCACATGTCACTCTTTGAACCTTGCCGATGCGTCCATGTTTGACCAGAGCGACTGCCTGCAGGAATCGCTGGTCTGATTCCGTTCGCTGCATCGTGCCAACCTGAAAAACTCGACCAGTCTCCTTGACGACCTTCTCAATCAACTTGCCTTCCGCAATCGTCAGCGTAAGCGGTTTTTCGCAGTACACATCTTTGCCGGCATACATCGCTTCGACCGCAATCTTTGTGTGCCAATGGTCCGGTGTGGCGATCATCACGGCATCAATGTCTTTTCGATCGAGGATCTTTCGGTAGTCCTTGTAAGAGTCCGGTTTCTTTTTCTGTGCCTTTTCCGTCTTTTCGACGTTCGCTCCAAGGACGTTGGAATCGACGTCAGCAAGTGCTGCAAAATCAGCAAACTTAAATGATTTGCCGGTAATCTCCCAGCCCTGGTTTCGCAGGCCGATCGTCGCAAAGACCGGGCGTTCGTTCGGTGACTGATAGCCGAAAGCCCGGTTAATTGAGGGGCTCAGAATAGCGGCGGTCCCTGCAGTGGCGACCCCCTGGAGAAAATTACGACGCGTTGTTTGGCGAGACACTGACATCGATAAAATCCTGTTGGAGAATTGAACCAGAATTGGTGCGGCAAAAGAATTCTGCGGAACGCCGGAGTGCCTCCACATGTCGGAAGACATCGGCTCAGAAATGCTCCCATTTGCCGCAGAGGAAAATGATAACCGGAATCGCCCGTGATTGCACGGCCGCAGAGCACAGAAGCGGCATGGTGGCCAGAGTTGGAGTGAGGCACAAGTGAAACCCCGGACAATGATGCAGCTCCTGCCAGCCAATAAACCGTCCTACGTCAACTGATCAGACGAGCAAGTTCATCCGCTGCGGTCGCGTAAGTTCCGCTCACATCGTTGACGTTATATCGATCCTCAGGTTTCACATACAGGCGACGGGACGGTTCTTCAGAATCGTCGCCGTCGCTTTCGGTCTTGTCCATGTTCGATGGACTGCGATCGGGAATTACCAGCAGAAACTCTTCCGTCCTTGCGCCCTCCCATTCGTCGCCGTGCAGTTTCAGGAGGCGATCCGGACACACCTGCGGCGCACCGCAGAGGAACGCGAGGCTCCGTGGACCTGATGACAATTGCTGTTCAGCGGTGACCACACGTTCCGACGAATCGGCAATCTGAGCCACGTCAGGCGGACTGGCTTCATCAGACGCACTGGCACTTCCAAGGAATGTTTCAATCGTCGACAACAGATCAAAACTGCCGACTAACGCCTGAACCCGGCACGCATGGCCCGCGTGGGGATGTATCCATAACGGCACATGCACCCGATTTTCTGCCATCCCGGACTTTAAAGGTTCACGCACATCGCGATCTTCACCCGCGCGGAAAGTCACCATCAGCACGGGACAATGGCCTTCGTGCATGGAACGAGTCTGCAGACGTTTGAATACAGTATCGAGTACCCTTTTTGCCGCGTTCGCCGCGTTTGCAGACGACGCAATCGGTGCTTCCATCCAAACCAGATTCGCCAGAAACGCACGATCCGCGTCGTGCGAGCCGTCGGCAGCAGATGCTGCATCATGATTGCTGCAGTCCAGACGAATGGCAGCGTGCAGCGGAATTCCACAGCCGCGTAGCGACGACTCCATCGCACTGCTGCCCTCATGAACGGTGAATAATGTATCCTCGACCGTCAAACTCGCGAGACATGCCGTCTGACCAGCCTCAGTCATTGCGTCCGCCAGTTTCCTGAACGCAGCCTCACCCCCAAAAACTTCGGCGACCGAAATGTTGCTGCGGACATCCTGCAGCAGGAATTGTTCAAAGCACGTTGATTCCAGATCAAGCCGATCAAACGGCCCAGCGCTTTCCTGGCGAGCGGTGGACGTCGGCCCTTCGGAACACTGGGACTCCTGCTGCTCCCGCAATTCTTCGAACGCAAAATCTATCGGATACTGATCAAAGATAAGCACCCAGACCGCAGGCACCGTCGCAAAATTCTCCGTCATCATTTATCCAGCGTCAGAGGTTACAGTCACCGATTTCGGCAGGTCCTGCTTGCCGAGCAGGACTTCGCGGCCAAGCCGCGACCAGCCACGAATCACGGTCGAATTGACGACCAAGCGGCGACGTGGAGCGGATGTGCGCCCCATGGCGGTTCGCCTTACAGCGAAAGTCCTTTCCGGCAGAAAAGGACCTACTTTAACAATCTTCCGCGACTGCACCCAGCGTCAGACGCTGATAAACGATCAGGCCACCCCGATATTTAGCCGCTATCGGGAACAGAAAAATGGCTGTCACAGAGTCCCTGGAGTCAATTTCGGCGATGCCATATGATTTCGTTCGCGCATGTAGGCGATGTCGTTCCGCGACTCGTGTTCCTGCTGATTCCTGTGCGAAGACAACGGCACAGTCCGGTTACCACAACTCGCCAGTGTTAATATCGCTGCAATTTCCGGACTGAATCTCAGTCGGCGGAGCGACTGAGCTACGAATTTGTTGGACGGGAGTGATTGAAGAGATATGACACAGTCGCTGATTTTGGGCGTTCTCCGTGAAGCAGATCCGGACGAACGCCGTGTGGCTCTGGTCCCGTCCGCAGTTTCGGGATTGAAAAAGACGGTGGCGGAGGTTCTGATCCAGAAAAACGCCGGACAAGCCGCAGGATTTCCCGACGAGCAATACGTCTCCAAAGGTGCCACGATTGTGGTGGATCGCGCTGAACTCTTCGCGCGAGCAAATATCATTCTTCAGGTTCGCAGTCTGGGAGCCTGTGCCGAATTCGCCGATGCCGACATTGGTCTTTTGCGAAAAGATCAGGTCCTTATCGCAGGATGTGAACCGCTCTGGCGACCGGATGTCATTGGCAAGGCTGCAGCCACCGGCGCGACCGTGTTCTCACTGGAACTTGTGCCGCGAATCACACGCGCACAGAGCATGGACATCCTGTCATCAATGGCGACAATCGCAGGTTACCGCGCCGTTCTGTTGGCTGCGATCGAATCACCCCGTATGTTCCCGATGATGATGACCGCCGCGGGCACGGTGAAACCCGCGCGGGTTCTGGTGATCGGTGCCGGAGTCGCCGGACTGCAGGCCATTGCGTCTGCAAAGCGAATGGGAGCCGTTGTGTTCGGGTACGACATTCGTCCGGCAGTGAAGGAACAAGTCGAGAGTCTCGGTGGTAAGTTCGTCGTGCTGGATGTGAAAGCGGACAATGCGGAATCCGTCGGCGGTTATGCAAAACAGATGAGCGATGAATTTTACAGTCAGCAGCGTGAAGCCTTGAAAAAAGTAATCGCTGGCTGCGACGTCGTGATCACGACCGCCGCTATTCCGGGAAAAAAAGCTCCTGTGCTGGTGACACGCGAAATGGTTGAAGCGATGGCACCGGGATCGGTTGTCGTCGATATCTCCGCCGAACGTGGCGGCAATTGTGAAGTTACCGTCGCAGGCGAAACGGTGGAACTTAACGGAGTCAGGGTTCTGGGCCCAGTGAATCTGGCGAGTTCGATCCCGGTTCATGCCAGTGAAATGTTCAGCAAAAACATCACGACGTTCCTGATGCCCATGATCAAATCAGGTTCCGTCAAGATTGATACAACCGACGAAATTATTCGCGATACTCTGGTGGCTCAAAACGGCGAAATCGTCAACGATCGTGTCCGGGAATTGCTGTGTTCATTGTAGGTCCTTTCTGCCGGAAAGGACTGTGTTTGGTAGGTCCTTTCTGCCGGAAAGGACTTCGCAACATGTTGCGACACGCGACTAATCGCAGGTCGTTTGCCCAACAACCTGTCGCCGTTGAGCGGACATCCGCCCATCGGTTCGCCTTGCGGCGAAAGTCCAGCCCGGCAGGCTGGACCTACTTTCAAGCGGTGGCCGCTGGTGCCATTCCGCTCCAAAAATCTGAATCGAAAGTTTTCACTCCATGAATCCATTCATTCATCAATCTTATCTGCTGGCGGACGTCCTGCCGCCTGCCGCAACCCTTCCCGCAGCCGCCAACACTGGCACGCTGATGTTGCTCGTCACGATCTTCGTGGTGGCGGTCTTTGTCGGCGTCGAAATCATTGTCAAAATTCCGCCGACGCTGCACACGCCGCTGATGTCCGGGTCGAATGCGATTTCGGGAATCACAGTCGTCGGTGCAATTCTTGAGAGCGGCAAAGATGGCGGCACCACCGCCACTGTGCTCGGACTGATTGCGGTGATCCTTGCCACGATCAATGTCGTTGGCGGATTTGTGGTGACCGATCGCATGCTGTCCATGTTCAAACCAAAATCGAAGAATTAGAGAGTATTTCCCGTGAACATGGCCCTTATCGATCTCTGTTATCTGATTTCCGCCGTCCTGTTTATTATCGGCCTCAAAGGCATGACCAAACCCAGAACTGCCGTCCGCGGCAACTGGATTGGTTCGCTGGCAATGTTGCTGGCTATCGTGGCCACACTTCTGCATCGCGATGTTGTCACATGGACCGGAATCCTGATCAGCATCGCCATCGGTTCTGTGATTGGAACCGTGATGGCGAAGCGCGTGCAGATGACCACGATGCCGCAAATGGTCGCCCTCCTCAACGGGCTTGGAGGCGGCGGGTCCTTTCTTGTCGCCGGAGCCTACCTTGCCGGTAAAGAACACACGACTCTTGTCAGTGCCGGAAACGAAGGGATGGACGTCCTGATCGCGACCGCAGCTTCGGGACTGATCGGCGCCGTCACGCTGACCGGAAGTCTTGTCGCTTACGGAAAACTTGAAGAGTTCAAGTTCTTGAAAGACTTCGACGCTCCATGGCAGAAGCTTGCCAATTTGCTGCTGGCAGTGGCCTGTATCGGACTGTCTGCCCTGATGGTCGTTGAGCCAGCCTGGGCAGAAGTTGCGTATTGGGTCATGGTTCTGCTCGCGCTGGGACTGGGAGTATTGCTGGTAATTTCGATCGGCGGAGCGGACATGCCGGTCGTCATTGCACTGCTCAATTCGTATTCGGGCCTCGCGGCATCAGCGACTGGTTTTGTGTTGAACAACACGTTATTGATTATTGCGGGATCGCTCGTTGGTGCCTCCGGAATTATTCTCACGCGCATCATGTGTACTGCCATGAATCGTTCGATCTGGGCGGTCCTGTTCGGCACGCTCCAGGCCAAAGGAAAATCGACAACCAGCGATGACATTTATGCAAATGTGAAATCCACATCGCCGGAAGAAGTCGCGATGATGCTGGAAGTTGCCGAAAGAGTCCTCATCGTCCCCGGCTATGGCATGGCAGTGGCTCAGGCACAACATGCCGTCCGTGACCTGACAAACCTCCTGCTGGCGAAAGGAATTGAAGTTGAATTCGGAATTCATCCCGTGGCCGGGCGCATGCCGGGTCACATGAACGTGCTCCTGGCGGAAGCGGATATCGCCTACGAACGCCTGAAGGAAATGGACGAAGTCAATGCGTCGATGGACAAAGTCGATGTCGCAATCGTCCTCGGAGCCAACGATGTGGTGAATCCGCTGGCTCGTACGGACCCCAACAGTCCGATCGCAGGCATGCCGATCATTGATGTCGATCGAGCCCGCACCGTCATCAACATCAAACGCAGCCTCAGCCCCGGCTTCGCCGGTATCGCCAACCCGCTGTTCGCACTCGATCATTCTCTGATGCTTTACGCCGACGGCAAAAAAGCAATCGTGGACATTGTGAAAGCGCTGCAGGAAGGTTGATCCTGGTGACGTACGATGGACATCCATGTCCGTCGCATCGCCAGACAACACGATCGAAGTAAATAATGCTGATCACAATTCACCGTCGTGATCAACTCCCTCTTCATCATAATCTTAATCATAATCTTAATCGGTTCGCACCGCCCGCTTCGACTGCATGGCTGCCGGATTTGTGAATTTGTAGGGTGTGACAAGCGGCAGCGCCGGCACACCAGACCGGTGATACGGTGTGCCTGCGCGTTGCTTGTCACACGCTACGAGTCGCCCATCGTCAATGACCGGCCAGCCGTGAATAGCCTGACTATAGTTTGCCGACGCTGAAACAAGGGATTAAGATTAAGAGTAGGATTAAGATTAAGAAATCAACGCCGGGATTTGTGACGCCTTTTAAACAGCCCCCCTCGGACATAAATGTCCGAGCGACGAAAATCGCAAACGAGTCCTGCCCTACCCGCCTCCGTTTTAGTAAAGGCTCAACAATGAAACGCATTTTCATCCTCATGTTCGCCACTTCAATGGCGTTGATCAGTGTCGCTTCCCACGGCATCGCACAGGACAAGAAAACGCCGCCCGAACCACCTCCAACCCCGACTGAAGCCGAGGTCGCTTACGGCTCCCATCCAAAGCAGGTGCTGAGTTTCTGGAAGGTGGAATCGGAAAAGCCGACGCCGCTGTTGTTCTTCATTCATGGAGGAGGATGGCAGGCGGGTAATCGCATGGGCGGCATGAATTCGCTGGTGCCCGCAATGCACAAGGCCGGCATTTCCGTCGTCTCAATTGAATACCGATTCATCGAGGAAGCCATGGCAGACAAGGTTGAACCTCCGGTCAAAGGCTGTCTGTACGATGCCGCTCGAGCGCTGCAGTTTGTCCGCAGTAAGGCGACTGAGTGGAACATCGACAAGACCCGCATTGCCGCATCGGGAGGTTCAGCCGGTGCCTGTTCAAGCCTGTGGCTGGCATTTCACGATGATCTGGCCGACCCGAACAGCAGCGATCCGATTTCACACGAATCAACTCGCCTGTTGTGTGCTGCAGTCAACGGAGCCCAGACAACACTTGACCCGCAGCAAATGAAGGAATGGGCTCCCAACAGCAACTACGGAAGCCACGCATTTGGCATCTTCAAAGAGGTCAATGGCAAAAAGGCCCGTGACTTCGACGCATTCCTTGCCCGCCGCGAAGAAATCCTGCCGTGGATTCAGGAATACTCCCCGTATGCACTGGTGACGCCAGACGATCCACCTGTGTATCTGCACTACACCGCTCCGCCCGCACTGGGACAGGAACAGAAGGATCCGACGCACACTTCCAATTTCGGAGTCAAGCTGCAGGAACATTGCCTGAGTGCCAAAGTCGACTGCGAACTGAACTACCCGGACGCTCCGGACGTGAAGCACAAGACCGTGAACGAATATCTGATCGATAAGCTGACGGCAAAGTGAGGGTCTAGTGCCTCGTCAAGCCAACGAATTGGGGTTAAAACCGTAGGCCGGACCAAGCGGAGCGCAGTTCCGGCAGGTCGGCCAATTGTCGGAACTGCGCTTCGCTTGGTCCGTCCTACCCGAAAATCAAGTTTTGACGAAGCACTAGCGTCGCAGCTTGTCACAGCTCCGTGTCACAGCTTGTCATAGCTCGGCAGATGGTAATAACGGTTTGGGTCTGTTGCACTGGTGCCCGATTCTTCAATCAGTTGCTTGCCGGTCTTTCCGCTGACGACGTAGTTCTGCACGAGCCGATACACGCCAAGTTTCCCTTCACCACCGCGCACGCCTCCGACCAGTTTTTGATGGATCGAACGGATCAGCGTTTCCGTGATCGGCAGACCACTCGACAGGTATTCGGAAACCAGTTCACCTGTGAATAATCAATCCGGCCAAAGTCATTTCGACGCACCTCGAATCGGCAAATGCCTCTTGCAGATCCGGCAGCAGTGACTCGAACCGAATCAGCAATTCAGTGTTTGTGATATTTCCGATGGGCACCCACAACAGTTGCGATGGTGTCCCATTGATGTAAAAGGAGTCAAGAAAGTCTCGATCTTTGCTCACGAGGATCCTTCCGGACGCATCGGCAATTCTACAAATATCGCTATCGGTCGAACGATTGCGCCGTAGTAAATCCAGTGTGTGAATTGCATCATGCCCGAGGTCGGTCAATCTCACGGCCAGTCGCCTTGGTAACTGAGCGTCGATCAGCCATTTCACGGGATTGTCCTTGCCAAACTCTTCACGTCACTCAGGCGAGCCGCATATTGCAGACAGGCTCGAATGTCGTCCTCTTCCAGATCTGCATAATCAGCAAGAATCTCCGCGTGCGACATCCCGGAAGCCAGTAGTTCCAGAATCATGGTCACCGGATATCGCAAGCCTCGCACGCACGGCGAACCGTGGCAAATCTGAGGATCAATCACGATGCGTGTATTTTCAGTCATGAGATTTCCTTTCGTGTTTTCAATTTGGACTCCAAAGATTTCATCTCGGAAAACAGTCGCACGTAGCTCCGTCCGGATAACGTTGTTTCCACACCGAAATCTGGTTCAACGATAAATGAAGCGCCAAATCGTGAATTGTATTCAACTGAGTTGTGGGTGCGTAAGCCTGAAAGGCTTCTGGAATACAGCCTGGGGCAAGTGACGTCGCTTCCGCGACAAACGCCGCCTCAGGTCAGAATGGATGTTGTGTTTGTACCCTGAAAGGGTTCCAGAATCGGGATTCCCCTGCCCTTTCAGGGCGTTTCTGATCACCATGCCAATTTCCTGGGCCGTTGGCCCAGGCTGGATTTCGTCGCCCCTTCAGGACGAATCCCAGAGCGGCTCCGTACCTTGGGCATTCCTGCCCGAGATGCATCTTGCTGTTATTTCAGTGTTGAAGGCCAAGTCAAGACGGGCAAGAATGTCCATCCGACGGAATCGCAGTGAAGCGTCATCGACACGATTTGATCACGAAAGGTTCGCCAGCGAGATCAAACGCGGCTGTATCCTCTTGATACTGGCCCCAGCGGAAGAGGTATGAGTCGTCGTCCAGGAGTGAAACTTCTGTTGACTGCCCCGGCGTGCCTGAATCCCAGCCGTACGAAGAACTGAGTCCACCTCGGTCAGTCAGAATAAATCGGTCGTGAAGCCGCTCGCCTCCTTCACTTTCCTTCCACTGGAAAACCTTGATTTCGATCCCCGGCGGCAAGCGAGGCATAATGGCAGCGCGGGCCTTGTCCTGAATAAACACTGCCGTGCCTACAGCTTTTTTCGTATGAATTTCAATGCGTTTCAGAGACGCATTCTGTGCCGCTGCTCCCTGGAGCATCTTCACGAGCGACTGATATTTCTCCGGTTTGCTGCCAAAGTATGGATCAACAAACAGAAAGTCCGTGCTGATGCGAAGCAGTGGGACAACGGCACCCGCCAGGGCATCCGCAGTTTTCGGAACTGCCAGACTTCTGCGAACCTTCCAGAGCGGATTCCCTTCGTGGAGATCAAAACGCGATAGAACCGGAATCAGACCCGTTGCGGCACGTTCAAGTTGCAGCACCGCTCGAAACGGACGGTCCGCATGTTCCGCTGCCAATGCCTCCACAAACGGCTTTTCCACGTCGTACTTCAGGTTCTTGCGGCGGATGATCTTCTTTGCCTCTTTCAGGCGGAAACATCGTTCTTCCAGAGACTTGTACTCCGCCGGATGCAGAACACGTTCCGCGTTTTTCAAATTCTCTGTCACGGTCTTCCACCATGTCTTAGGACACTGCACCAGCACACGCCCTTGAGCCACTCCAAATTGCTCCAGCGCCTGCCAGATTTCGTTGAGGGATGACAGCGCATCAGGATCGACTGCATATTCGTGAATCATCAGTACAGTTCCTCCGCGCGTTCACTGAAGAACCCTTTTGGCCAGCGATCGATGAATTCGCCCCGTTCATCAATCCGCAGCCTCTGAATGGTCGTTCCATCGCCGAGATTATCGACCCACAGCACGCAAACATCGTCCGGCTTGACGGGAGGAATATGTCCATTTGGAGGCAACTCATCGTCGGTTGTCTGACGAATTCGTCGCAGGATCCGCAGGATGATGTGTTCGCTGTGTGTTTCAATCAGCGCCTGAGCGCCCTGAGAATTGAGCATGGTTGATATAAACAGATCGCCGAGCTTTGCTGCGAGCGACGGATGCAGATGAAGTTCGGGTTGTTCAATGCAGACGAAGTCCACGGATTTCGCGACTTTCACACACGATGCGATCACCGGAACGACTTGTGTTATCCCTTCTCCTAATTCCTGGGGATGACGAGTTTTTGAAGTCGCCATGTCGCGTAACTGCAATCGCTTGAAGCGAGGTGCATCAATATACGCTGCGTACAACGACTCGTAAGCCTCCTTCAACCGTGCCAGATAGGCTTCCTGCTTTCGAGCGTGATCTTCGACGTTATTCTTAGGTTCATCAGTGGATGGCGATTCTTCAGTCAGGAATGGCTGCAAGTCTCGCTCCCATTCCAAATCCCATTGAATTTCACGAGCTGATTTCAGCTGATTGTATTCAGGAATTTCGCGCAATACGGTCACTTCGATCTTGTAGCCAGTACCCAAGCCTTTGGTAGTTGAAGCAAGCCAATCGTTGCAGGTCTCAATGTCTGTTGGATCCCCCTCGAGAAGCCACTTCCATGAAGCCAGGCCAGCTCCCCAGTTTGTGCAGCCAGCGATGTTTTGGGATGACAAGTTTCTCGGCACAGTGCTTCGTTTCGGGCCGACATAAATCGTTTCCTTCAAGTCTTTGGCAAGACAAAACAAGGAGCCTTGGACAATCTGGCCCACCGTGTTTATCGACTTAACTTGCTGTGCCGAGGCTCGCCTTTGATCGCTGGAAAACGCATCACCTGCGACGATGGCGGCAAAGAATGGTTCTCTCGACGGGAACACGCAACGGAAGTCCGGGATGGTGAAGCGTCGCGCCCAAATTGCCCTTTCATCGGGCGCTGTTCCGTCATCGGGAAAGTGCAGTGCGCGAAGAACGTCAATTGTCTGCAAGACCGTCTCAAGTTTCACCGGATTGGGGAACAACATCCCAATCAATCGGCCCGCATTTTCGCCCATCGTTTTGAGTTGAAGATGGTTTGGATCATATTCGCCGCCAAGAATCAAGATACATCCAGACTGCAAGTCCAGGCCCAAAGCATTCAACCGTTTTTCGACCTTATCAGTCCGTTCATCGGAGAATACTTTGAACAGATAGGTCTTCAACAGGACTCGTGAACACTGTATGTGCATTCGATCCGGATCGACCAAAAGATCATGAGCCCTCTGGACATCAATCCAGCGCATCTCAGCCAATTCGAGAGGTGCGATGACAAGCGAACCGGCATCGGGGTCGCCCTTCCAATGGTCGTCAAAACATCCGTAGTAATGTGTGGAAGCAGACCGCAGACTTGCTTTTTCGAATTCGAAATCTGCGGGCGAAGCTGTTTGCCCGTTCCATGCTGGGCTGAGCAAATTGACGTTTCCCACAAGCTGCTCAGAGTTGTGTAATTCGGGATCAAGTTCCAGCGTAAGAAAACGTGAACCGGCAATCGAGATTGTCAGCCGTTTCAACTGCCGCTGCAGATCGTAATCTTCGGGCTTAGGCGTGAAGGTTTTATCCTCTCGGACGCTCTGACCGATTGTAAATTCGATTTCGATTGGTCCTGCGAGGCAGCTTCCTGAGTGAAGTGCCTCGGGATCCATTTTCGGTTGTTCATCTGCCTCATCGGACTCCGCAGGCGACTCAAGTATTGGAACCAGCTGCTGCCCCCGATGGAACAGTTTCAGAAATTCAATCACACTTTTTTCGCTCGGTTGAAATCGAATGCCGATGGTCAGACCCAACTCGCAGGCATCCATGGGGTCGTGAAGGAATTCTTTCATGCTTCCCAGAGAAACTGTGTGGTCTCCATCGAGCGGCTGCGTCGGTTCGAATTCGTGGTTGATCAGGATCTCACGCAGATACAGTAAAGCATGCAACACGGTGCTCTTCCCAGCACTGTTCCGGCCAAACAGCAGCGTGATCGGGCGCAGCGGGATGTGCTGGCGTTTGCCGATGCCTTTGAAGTTTTCGATCCAGAGATCGGTGATCATGTGCGGGACTCGGAGTCTGGAAGGTGCAGGAAGACGAGCGTTGCCTGTGGCGGCAAGACCGACGAAGGATGTGGGATTCTCGTGAGTCGGACAGGAATGTCCAACCTACATGGGAAAGGCGGTTCAACCACGAATGCATTGCGGGGAGGAGGATTTGAGTTCAGATGTTTTTTCCATCGATGCCTCGAAACTTGTTGACGAGGTGACCCCGACTGAAACACGGTCAGCAGTGCCTGAAGGATGAGTCGAGCATCATGTTTGCTGGCGGGGCGTTCTTTGTTCGGATTCGCCACCCAACTGGCGCATCCTGTACCTTCTGCTCCAAATGCGTTCGCCATGGATCGACGGGCAAGAATGCCCATCGTACTGGAACTCAACCAAACAACGGCAGCACCGGATTGCCGCCGTACAGCCCGTGTGGGCGGCCAGTCAAGTCGTTGAGCGTTGTTGTGGCTGGAACTCCGAGTGCGTGCAGCATCGTGGCGACGAGGTCGCGGGGGGACATGGGATTGTCGGACGGGAACTTTGCGATTTCGTCACTGGCTCCATAGATCGAACCACCCTTGATGCCGCCGCCGGCCATGAGTCCGCTGTAGCAAAAGGGATGATGTTCACGGCCTGCATTGTTCGCTGTGATCTGTGGGCGACGACCGAATTCGCCGACCCAGACAACCAGCGTGTCGTCGAGCATTCCGCGGTCGCGCAGATCCGCCAGCACTGCCGCCAGAGCCTGATCGGATGGAGGAATCAGATCGTTTTTCAGTCGATTGAAGTTGTTTCCATGCGTGTCCCAGAAATTCCGTCCGTCGTTGTGCCAGTTAACTGACACAAAGGGAACGCCGTGTTCCAGCAGGCGCCTGGCCATCAAGACGCACTGACCGTGGATGTTGCGGCCGTATCGGTCTCGTGTGGCGGGGCCCTCTGCGCTCAGATCAAAAGCATTGCGGACCTGACTGGAACTCAGCAACCGAAACGCCTGCTCCTGTTGCGATGTCATGCCCAGCGTCGAAAGATCCGTCAGAGCCTGTTGCTGTCGATCAATCGATGCCAGCAACGCGCGACGATGATCAAGTCGCTGCGTGTCGAGTCCATCCAGCAATTGCAACGCCGGCACGGACCAGTTTGGCTGACTTGGATCGCCGGTGACCAGCATCGGATCGGCCGACGGTCCCAGCCATCCTGCGGACTGTCCTGGAGATTCACCTCCAGGAGCTGCCGGATGAAATGTCTTCCATGGCATTGTGACACTGGACGGCAACCCAACAGGCACATCGCGAAATTTCGACAGCAGCGCGCCAAGCTGTGGTGAATCGTCGCGGCTGGGTGGTTCTGCATCGCTTTTATTGACCGGTGGAAGCTGCCCGGTCATCGCCGTATGCGCGCTGCTCAAATGCGCCGGATCATCATGATTCAAGGAACGGATCACAGTCACCAGATCGGTCAGCGGCGCGAGGTTTCGGAAATGCTCACAAATCTGCAGGCCGGGCGTCGCGGTCGGGATTGCAGAGAACTCGCCCCTGACTTCGCTGGGAGCGTTGGGTTTTGGGTCCAGTGTGTCCAGCTGACTTGGCCCACCCCACATGAACAACAGCAGGCACCGCTTAGCCCTTCCAAACCCCGGCGCCTGACTTGCGACGGGCACGGAATCTCCGGCCAGCGTTTGAGAAAAAGTCAGGCCAGAAAGAAACCCCACAGCCCCCGCTGAGAGCACTGATCGCCGATTCACCACCGGATCGCGTGTAATTGACCGTTCTTGGGCACGCAGTCGCGCAGCAAACGAAGCACAAGTGCTGGACGATGCGGGTGGGAAAATCATGGTCAGGTTGACGATTTGAACGGGTAGGAGTCAGGCTGGATGCACTTGAATCGAAATTTGTCTGATCTCGGGGAGAGAGATCCTCGTCGATTCAAAACAGGCGGGAGGTGAGAAGCATACTCAGATTGCCGGATTATGTCCAGTTTTCTGATCAGACTTCGGCGAAGTCGGATTACGCATCAGTTATTCGGCTCCACCGGAACAAACGTCGTGCGGTTACGTTCGAAGGCGTTTTCAGCGGCTTCGCGGGCGCGGCGCTGGAATTCCAGTTGGCTGCGGTAGGGGCGAGTGGGCGAACCGACCGGCGGAAGATACGAGCCATCCGGTGTGAGAGTGCGAGCCTTCATGTTATCCTTCAGGCATGTCTTGAGGATATTGATTGCCCGGCGTTTGCAGCTGTCGTCCAGGATCGGCACGAGCAGTTCGATGCGTCGATCCAGATTGCGAGGCATCCAGTCAGCGCTTGAGATAAAGATGCGTTCATCACCGCCGTGGAGAAAATACAGGATTCTGGAATGTTCCAGAAATCGATCGATCACACTGGTGACGCTGATATTCTCGCTGAGCCTAGGCACGCCCGGCTTCAGGCAACAGACGCCACGGACGTTCAGCTCAATCTTCACCCCTGCTTTAGACGCTTCGTAAAATGCAGCGATCATCCCCGGATCGGCAAGTGAATTCAGCTTGCCCATGATTTGTCCACGGTCGCCGTTTTTTGCACGATCCGTCTCCACCTGAATCATTTCGACCAGCTTTTCACGCATTCCGATGGGAGCCGATTCGATCTGCGAGAATTGCTGAATCTGCGACGATCCGGTGACGGCGTTGAACCAGCTGATTGCGTCATTACCCAGATCGCGATTGCAGGTGAGCAGACTGATGTCCGTATAGAAACGCGAAGTGATCTCGTTATAGTTTCCAGTCCCGAAATGACAGTAACGTTGAAACCCTTGTGGTTCCCTGCGAACGACAATACAGGCCTTGGCGTGCGTCTTCAGTCCGCGCACTCCGTAAATGACCTGCACACCGCTATGTTCCAGCTGGCGCGCCCATTCGATATTGCGCGCTTCATCAAAGCGAGCCTTGAGTTCCACGATCACAGTGACGTTTTTCCCGTTTTCCGCCGCGCGGACCAGCGACTTAACAATCGGGCTGTTGCGGCTGGTGCGATACAGCGTCTGCTTGATGGCTACCACATCGCGATCATCGGCCGCTTCTGACAACAGTCGCAGCACCGGCTCAAACGATTCATAGGGATGATGCAACAACACATCCTGTGACTTCATGGTGTCGAAGATTGATTCAGATGGGTCAAGTTTGGGCGACGCAAATGGTGTCCAGTTCGGATACAGATGCTGATCAAAACCGCTCACATGGGACAACTGCGTCAGTTCGCTCAGACCCACCGGTCCCGGCACCAGAAAGACATCGCGTTCGCCAACTCGCAACAGCGTCTTCAGAAACTCCAGAATGGGTCTGGTGACATTGTTGGTAATTTCAAGCCGCGTGCAGAAGCTGTCTTTGCGATCATCCAGCACATCTTCCATTTCCGCCAATAAGTCCGCCCCGTCCTCATCACTGACGGTCAGGTCGGCATTGCGCGTCACGCGAAACGGGACAGTCGCGAGGATTTCTTCCCCGGGGAAGAACCTTTGGACCATCAGGGAAATGGCATCTTCCGTCAGAATGAATTCATAACCACCGACGCTTGGCAGTGTGATATAACGCAGATCATACCGTCCGAAGGGGATCACGGCAAAACGCCATGATTCAGTTTCTGACTTGACTTTCAACTGTACGACAACATTCACAGTCCGGCCAAACAGGAGTGGAAATCTCGAGGGATCATGCACCGCGATGGGCGTCAGTACGGCCTGGATCTGTTCCTGAAACACCGTATCGACAAATTCGATCTGTCGATCATTCAGTTCATTGATTCGCCGACGACGAATACCGGCTTCAGCCAGTTGTGGCTCCAACTGCCCAAGATAAATGCGATACTGATCGGCGACCATCTTCTGAGTACGGATGCTGATTGCATTGATCTGCTCCAGCGGCGACATGCCTGACGGGTCGCTGTCCGTTTCTCCAGCACGGATGGCTGTCAGGAGACTGCCAACGCGGACCATGAAGAATTCGTCCAGGTTGGACGCAGTGATCGCCAGAAATCGCAATTGTTCGAGTAATGGGACTGACGGATCGCATGCTTCATCCAGCACACGCTGATTGAATTCCAGCCAGCTTAACTCACGATTCGTCAATAAATTCTGAGTGTCAGACATAGTTGATTTCCAGGACGATCATGCAGTTGACCGCGGCGATTCACGGAGCAGCACACCAAGCCCGAAGGTGTCTTCCAGGAGGAGGGCTTTCTGACGCAATTCCATCCGTTCCAGCGACAGGTCGCCGGCAGAATTTCTCACGGTGACTACCAGACGGTGACGTTCGATCGTGCATTCGATGTCACGCACGCGCTGGCTTCCCGTATGATCCAGCGCGACGGCAACACGCAGAATTCCCGCCAGTCTCGAGACAACGACGCGATTGTCCCGATCCAGTCGGGCAAATAACTCGTGCGTCGGTTTCGGTGCTGCACGACGGTGATATCGGGCGATCATGGCCACCAGTTGTTGATCCTGTTCATTCAGTCCGAATAACTCACTGTGCGAAATCAGATAGTGCGAATGCTTGTGATAGCCCGACACACCCACAAACAGACCTATCTCATGCAGCAGTGCGGCGACGTACAGCAACGTTTCGCACCGCGCATCCATGTGGTGTTCAGACTGCAGTGAACGGAAAAGCGTCCGAGCCAGCTCAGCGACATGACGCGCGTGCTGTAAATCGACCTGATACCTTCGAGCCAGTTCGCTGGCTGCGTTGACGATCTGATCACAGAAGTCGTTCGACCAGTCGTTTGACCTCAGCATTCCCTGCAACAACGCATCGCGGAGATTGAGTCCCGTGATGTGCAGATTCGAACAACCGAGCATCTGTGCCAGTCGCAGGTTCGCCAACAGCGCGGGAACCAGTGTCTCGGCCTGAGACAGTTCCAGGTGGTGTTTTCGCATAATGCGATCGACGGTCAGCGACAGCAGTTTGGCCGTGAGTACTTCAAGATCTGCAACCGCGATTCGACTCAGGCCGAATGCCGGAAGTTCAACGCCGAGTTCCCTTGCAGCAAATCGCATATCTCCGCCAAGGCCGACGTATTCGACTGGGCTGCCTTTCGGAATAAGATCCAACAGCGGCTCGAGCGTCCGGTCAATCTGACCGGTCATAATACTCCCCATCCGACTCCGCGTGGTCTGCGAATGCAGAATCATCTGCTGGAGCCGCAGCGAGCCCAGACGGTAGGGCTGAGAGTGAATAATGTCTTTGCCCTTCAAAACCAGCACTTCCGTGTTACCTCCGCCCACTTCGGCAACGACGGTCAGCCCATCAGCCAACGTGGCGTCATTCTGGAGCAGCGGGCGAACACCAAGGTACGTCACGCGCGCGATTTCAGCGTCGTCAATCATCTCAACCGAAAGTCCGGTCGCCGTATAAATGCGGTCCAGCACTTCGATCCGATTTGTGGCTTCGCGGACAGCGCTTGTGGCCACAATGCGGATGTGTTTTGGGTCGCTGCACTGATACTCTTTCAGCTTGCGGCGGTAACTCTTCAGAATCTTGATCGTCTCCTGCAGCGTCGTGCGCTGGATCTCGCCCTGAGTAAAGGTGTCTTTTCCCAGGCTCAAACCGCGCACAAGCTGCTCCTGGACGCGGACGCGGGAAGTCCCATCGCTCTCACCTATTGCCATGCGAATGGCGGATGTCCCGAGTTCAATTACGGCCAGGGGAAACACATTTGCTCCCCGCACCGGCTCTGCCGCTGCTTCTGGAGCCGCGTCTTTGCGAACCGGCGGGTCACTCTGAGTGATCTCGTTCCTCGTTGTCATTGCTGGTGTCAGACTTTCTTCGCGTCTTTCGATCCCATTTCCTGTCGAACCCATGCGGCTGCACCAGTTGCACCGGCGAGGTCACCAAGTTCGCTGATTTTGAGCTTCGCACAATCTGCTAGGGAGGGCAATACGTTTCGGCGCACTCCTTCCTTTGCTGATTCGAGATACAGTTTGGGCATGGCCTCCACCAGTCCGCCGCCCAAAATGACAACATCCGGTGCCAGAATATTAATCAGGCTGCCGATTCCTCTTCCGACCTCTTCCGCGGCTCGACGCACAATTTCCTCAATTACTTTGTCACCCATTTCGATTGACTTTGCCAGGGAGGAACTGCGAATCTTCGCAATATCCGTGCCAGATAGTCCCTTCAAATGCGGTGCCTGGCCACGGTACACAGCTTTTGCGGCTTCAGCAGCAATTGCAAGTCGACTGGCAATTCCCTCCAGGGTCCCCACTGGACCAACTCCTGCGGCAGCTCCGGTCGTTCCCATTTGCAAATATCCCACTTCCATGCACGAAGATCGTGATCCCCGGAAGATCCTGCCTTCATACACGCAGCCGCCTCCAATGCCTGTGCCTGGGAACACACCCAGCACACAACGAGCCCCCTGCCCTGCTCCGCTCGTGTACTCACCAAATACACCCGCATCAACGTCGTTGCAGATGAGTGCAGGGCACTTGAATCGCTTTGAAAGGAATTCCTGCAGGTCCACATTTTTCCAGCCCAGATTCGGAGCTTCCAGAATGATGCCTTTCTGCAGATCCAGTGGCCCCGGAACACCTGCACCAATCCCCGCGATCTCCTCCGCCGACACGTCAGCCTCGGTCAGCGCCTGCAAAATGGTTTCCGCCAAGCGCTCCAGGCTAACCTGCTCGCCCGCGCTACCCCGCGTCTTGCGACGTTTTTTTGCCAGAACCTGCAGCTTATCGTCGAACACGACGGCCATCATCTTGGTGCCGCCGAGGTCAAAGCCAATCCAGATTCGGCGTTTTGGTATATCGGTACTCATGATCAGTCCAATGCCTCGTTTTAGCAGTCGCCCGAAACACATTCGCCGCGATTTCTGTTAATCTTGCGGGCGGAAGCATAGCAGTTGAGATGACTCGACTCCATCGGATCGATCGATTCGACAGGAATCAGGATTTTTCTGGGAAGTACAGTCTATGGATCGCGACGCACTCAAGTCCCTGCAAACGCCACTTAAACAGCTCTACCAGGCACGTCCTGAAACCGCCATCGCTGAGATTCGCGCTACAGGGATCGTGGATTTCAAAGGTGTCACCTGCCGTGTACCGATTCTGGCCAACGATGGCATTGAAATCATCGCCGGATTACATCCCATGGCAGGCGGCGACGGAACGGCGGCTTGCTCCGGCGACCTCCTGTTGCAGGCTCTTGCCACCTGCGCCGGAACGACGATGGCCGCAGTGGCAACGGCCATGGGGCTGGAGATCCGCGATGCGAACATTGAAGCCATCGGAACCATGGACTTCAGAGGCACGCTGGGAGTAGATCGAACAGTGCCGGTGGGATTCACGAGCATCGCACTTCGATTTCACATTGACTCTGATGTTCCCGCTGCACAGCTGGACAAGCTGATTCAGCTCACGGAACGCTACTGCGTAGTCCTGCAGACACTACAGCACGCGGTGCCAGTGAGTGCGATTCGAGTGACATAAACCTGCGGCTAAAGACGGCACATTCGCTTAGCCGCGTAAAGCATATCAACTTCGCCGAATGCTGAGCTTGCCGCTTACAGGCGGCTTGCTGAACGCAGCATCACACGACTCAAAGGCTTTCAGTATCCGCAGATGAACATCCGGCGGCGATAATCCAGCAGGCCGATAACTACATCAGAATCGTTAGTCCGTAGCTCGCGTCAAGGGTTGGGTGTTCCACCGGCCGAAGGTCCTCCAAAGAACGGATTGTTATCCCACAGTCCTCTAAACGCAGCATCGTTCAGGTAATCCGGCAGTCGGCAGGTGCGACTGCCCTGCCCTTTCATGAACACGCGCGACTCTTCATTTTTCATCGCCAGCAGATCAGCCGACGAACAGTCAAGTACTTCAGTCAACTGCCGGGCCATCATGCTGTTGCTGATTCCAAACGCCTGCAGCACCGCTGCATTGTTGATTAATGTTTCGTGCCGACTGGGATAGTTGGATCGCACCTGTTCCATGTCCTGCCAGAACGTCCAGACCTGTAACCCATATCCGCGCAGCAGTGTGACTGCCTGTTCGAGCAACGGCATCGTTCCCAACTGAGCGCACTCGTCCAGGATAAACAGCGTCTTCTTTTCCGGACACTTTTCACGTCGCAGCACCGTCGTCAGCAACGCGGCGATCCACATTCGCAGCAATGCTTTGTGGGATGTGAGTTTGTCCGGAGGAATGCACAGATAGATCGAGATCGGTTTCCCTTCGAGCAGATCATTGAGATCGAATGTCGATGACTCCAATGTTTCTTCCACACACTGCGTATTGAGCGACTTGACCCAGCTCAGCGCCGTTGCCAGTACCGACGGTCGCGTATCGCGATCCGGCAACTGCAGGAACGACGCAATCTCCCGGTGTGCGTGCGGGCACTTGACTGTCTTTGAATCCAGGAGCACCGCCAGACCGTAAATCACGTCTTCAGCGTACAGATACTTCAGAACTTGATTGAGGTTCCGCTCGGGCTCCTCAAACGCCGTCACCACATGGGCGATCAGGCCGAACAAGAACGAAGAACCAGTGATGTCCCAGAACGGATCTTTTGAAAAAGAATGCCCGGCGGCCAGTTGCCAGGCCAGCATGTTCGCATCGGCATCGATAATGGTTCCCGGGAGTTTGAACATGTCGAACGCATTGAATTTGTCACCCTGCTCCTTGCCACGAGTCGCGCGCCCGAACGGATCCAGCACCACGACTTTGTGTCCCATTTCCCGTCGCCGCCGAGCGGTCACGGCATAGTTTTCGCCCTTGGGATCGATCACAACCACCGAACCGGTGTAGCTCAACAGCGTGGGAATAATCAATCCGCGGCCTTTTCCGGATCCTGTCGGAGCGAACGTCATCAGATGCGAATCGCCTACATACGTCACCGGAGTCGAATCGCTTTCCGCTGAACTTGACGCATAATCTGCGGTCGATGCTTCGCTGCGGAATCCGAATCGGCGATGCGTCTGACTCTTGATCCAGCCCAGAAACAAACCATCAAACAGATTCTCAGGGGTCGCCATTATCATTGACATTCTCCGAAACGATCAAGGAAAAAGATCAGACGGACGGCATCGTTGGCCGGAGCGGCAATGATTTTCCAGACAGAATGATTCTGTGTTTCGCGAGTTTTCTGAGAGCGGATTCCGCTCACATTCACTCGGTGCATAATTTCGCACGATGCATCCGGGTCCTCTCCCTGTGGTGCGAAGGAACACACCGAGACGTTGACAGAAGCCGCAGGAATTCCGAGCGAACAAAAATCTTTTCAGACGACTCTTCCACACACGGCATCCGCACCGTAAAACTTATGTGGAGTATTTGCGCCGGATCGTTCTCACTCTCGAACCTGACTCGGGAATCCCCACGATGATCGATGGCTCGCTGACCGTTAATGATCTGCGCCAGATTGTGTCCATCGGCGAGATCTTCGAAGAAAACCAAGGCAAACCGATGAGCCTCGACGAACTTGGCGAGAAGCTCAAGACTCGCGGGTTCAAGGTCGGCAATGGGATGTCCCGCGAAATCGATGACCTGGAATCGAAACTCGGCGGCAAGCAGGCTCGCCGGAAAATGCTGCTGACCCGCAAAAAGAATGGTTCACAACTGACACGGGCCGGTCAGCAGATTTGTCAGGAAGTGCGAGGTGTCCTGGCGCGTCTCGGCGAGTTGCAGATTACCGTTTCCAGTGGTCGGTCCATGGTGCGCATCGGGTTGACGAATACACTGGCGACGAATTTCTTTCCGCGTGTACTCACTGAGACCGCATTCTTTGCCGATTTTCCGAAAGTGGATCTGGAGATCGTTGAGGGCGAACCACACGAACTCGTCGGGCTGCTGAATTCCCGCGTCGATTTTGCCGTTGGCCCGAAGGATGTCAATAACGGCTTTGCTTCACGACCGCTCAGCGAATGGAGACGCGTTTTGCTCTACAGTCGCAACGCCACCTACCGCCACGATTTTTCCCGACCGCCCTCGGTCGCAACGCTCCGCGAGTGGATTCGCGAAGAGAATCTGATGGTCCCGGCACCGCTTATCATTCCAAAGCTGACTCAGTTCTTGAAACCGATGACAACGGGTCGTATCCTGATCGTGCCTCAGGCCGCTGTGCGGCGTCACTGGGTGGAACGCGGTCTGGGACTGGCAATCTCGTATGAAGAAAAACGCCGCGTGCTGAGTCTGAGCGATCCGATCGGCACGATTGATCTCAGTCACGAACTTGGAACAACAGAGATGCACCTGTATCAGCGCCCCGGCATGCAGCTTTCTGAAGCAGCCGCATTTCTGGTAGATGCTGTGACCGCAATCTTCAATCGCGAACAAAGCGACGAACAGCCACGGCGAGCAATTCGATAGGATGCAACGGATTTGTAGGGTGGGACCAGCGAGCAACGCGAGCGCCGGCCCACCGTGGGTGCAACAGCACAGTGGTGGGCCGGCGCGGCTTATCAGCCGCTTGTCCCACCCTACTTCTTCTGTGACTCCGACTTCCGATTTGCACGTGAATTCATGCAAAATCGCGACACAGGGCAAGGCACCTTGTATCGTGTTTCATTTCATGTATGCCGTGATCTTCTGCCAGGACCAAACTCCCACATTCCAGAGAATCATTGCCGGTATCAGCACGACTGGAAATATGACCCAACCCCAGAGCACGATTGAGAAGGCGGCCAGCCACCGACTGCCAACGGCATTGCCCACGGAGCACATCGCAAGGCCCACCAATGCAGCGATGCCGAAAGTCGTCTCTAATCGCGATCCTGCTCGTCGAAATAAGAGCGAATTGATGTAGTAAACAATCGTGACAGACAGGACGCCTGTCATACCCGCAACCAGAACGACCAGGGGGATTTGGATCAACGGATGCATGGAGGCGAACAACTTTCCATTTCAAAAAAAATCGCCATCGGTGATTGCACTTCGGTATCGTGCTGTTTCAGTCGTCTCAAGGGGACGCAAGTTGAGGGAACATGTCAATGCATTTCTGCCACCAATCGCGAATGTAGGCCATTTCGGCGTCAATGAAAGTTGTCTCGGCGACAGAGTAAGAAGGGCCCAGAAACTGATCACGTTCACTGCCTGATTCGTCGGGGTGTGCTTGCATAAACCGGCGGTATCGGTCATTCGCGATGTCGCGTTCGAGCGATCGAAGTAGCAGAGACGATGCAGCACACCGCCATTTTTGATTGACGTTCTCCCAGTCTGTGCGCGGCAAAAAGTGGTTGTATCTTGCGTTGAGCACTTCTATCCGAATGCACGTATGCAGGACGACGGTCGTCAGGAACAGGCAGGCAAAGTAGATCCATTTCCGCTTCTTCGCGCTCATGCTCCAACAACGAATGTGCGCATCTTTCGTTGAATCCCCGGAAGGCATATCAAGAATTGCAGGACAGACAGCGCAAGGTTGGCAACAACCGAGAGACATCGTAGCCGCGTTGTGGCACTGGACGCCGACCATACGGCAACATGGGATGCAATCGGACAGACATAAAACGTGGAACCCAGCGGAAACAAGACAAGAAACTCGCCAACCTGTCCACCTGGCAGAAGATTACCGTCATTCTGCATCACGCCAGAGAGCACCACGACGAAAGCGAGATGAATGTAAAAGATTTTCCGAAGCCGCTTCCGCAAACTTATGCCTGGATCGAGGGACCAGATTCGCGGCGAATTCTCCGGAGGAGCATACGGGTTGGCTTGCTCCTCAAGCAAAAGATGAACTCCCTGTAAACGAACAATGAATTAATTCAGATTCCGTTCAGCGTCACGTATTTCCCATGTCGTCATGATATCCAGGAGTCACTTGAAAGCTTCAGACTAAGGACCGGCGCAGAAATAACTGTCGTCTTCTGGACGTGGGGCACGTTCTTGACGTGCCCGGCACGATGGAATCGTGCCCCACATATTTCTGTCTCAGTCCTAAACAGGCAACTTTTCTCCAAAGACGATCCGATGGCCGTCCGGAGTGACGATTGCGAACTCGCGCATGCCCCAGGGTTTGTCCGCAAGCTCGTGCCAGATTTCGACTCGATTCTCCACGATCTCATTGTACAGTTGTGCTGCATCTTGAACATGAAGATACGCAAACCAGGAGTGGTCCTGAGCATCTGACATTGGCCTGATCCCGGGGCAATCGCCTAGACGCAGTTTGCATGCCCCGCGACTCAGGAATGACCAGCCATCGACGCTCATATTCTCGGCGAAACCAAGCTTCTCCATGAAGAACTTCTTTGACAATTCCAGATCGTTGACTGCCAGCACAAATGTGGACGCGAGAATATCAGACACGAGGCAGGACTCTTATTCTGTTGCATGAAGAATTGCAAATTTTGCGTCAGTATGGATGCCGACGACCGATCGCTTATCACCATACCGACTCGGACTATGGGATGTCAATCTTTGGAGCCTTCTGGGTTCCGGCTGCCATTCCTCGACGATGGACAACTCGTAGGGAGCGACAAGCAACGCGCCGGCACACCTCATCACCAGTCAGGTGTGCCTTCGCTGCCGCTTGTCACACCCTACAAATTCACTGATTGGACGGCAGTATTTCGCTGTCCGATTCAACTGGATACCGCCTCCCTGCAACGGTAGAATGTTCGGGCTGTATGGGAACAAGGTTCAAGCGGAAGCAGGCAGGCCATGACGACGGACACAACTGAACGCAGAAAGCTTACCTACGAAGATTACGCACAGATTCCGGAGGACGGTTGCCAGCATGAAATCATCGATGGAGGGCACTACGTGAATCCGGCACCGAATCTGTATCATCAGACAGTCTCTCGGCGACTGCAATTTATTTTATATACACAGATTGAGCAACAGAAACTGGGAGTCGTCTTTAACGCACCGTGCGACGTTCAGATTGCGACTCATGACATTTTGCAGCCGGATTTGGCTGTTGTCCTGACCGAAAATCAACATATCCTGAGGCCGGAAAAAATCCAGGGAACGCCGGATCTGGTCGTCGAGATTCTCTCGTTGTCCTCCGAAGCGCGAGACCGCAAACTCAAGCGGGCGCGATATCAAAAGGCCGGGGTGCCGGAATACTGGATCGTTGATCCGTTCGAACACAAAGTTGAGCAGCTTGTGCTGCGCGATGGCGTCTATGTCTTACTTCCCACAACTGACGTGCTGCAGTTGACGATTCTGGAAGGCGTTTTTGTGCGATTGGATGAGGTTTGGTGATCAGCGGTCGGACAGGAACGTCCAACGTACGGAAAACATCTCCGAATCGCACTTGCGGGGAATTGGGAATCTCGGAAAGATGCGTCGAAGTGTACGTCCTGGGGCATCGCGAATGTTGGTGACGGCGTAACGCGAAAATCTCAAAGCCAATCGGAGTGGCGGAGTAATGACTAAGGAAAGTTGCGGCAAATTGATGTTTTGCCCGATTACCAAGCTCGTGTCGGCGAAGCTGGCTTTCAGTTTGGCAATGATCTTCATCACCGGACTGTTCCACCAGGCATGGGCGGACGAGAAAACGGGTGCCGCTGCAACCGAGGAAATTTCACTGGTTGATCCAGCGGATCCTGATCGCACGACGCACGTTGATTATGCCTTAAAGATTGAGGGCACGCTGCTGACGCCGTCGCAGTCGGGTACGTCTGAATGGAATCTCAACAGCACCGGAACGTTTGCGTTTGATCAGCGACGATTTGCTTCTGACACGAGCGGTCCACTTGCAGTGCGAGCCGTGCGAAGCTTTGCAACTGCCGAAACGGAATCTGTCGTTGGCAAAGACCACGCCACATCCGTTGTATTGCCATCGCAGGCTCGTCTGATTCATCTTTACGGTGCGGAGTATCAACTGCTGCAACTGAGCCCCGATGTGCGACTCACACGTCCGCAGGTGGATTTGCTGCAAATTCCCTGTGATCCGATCGTGGCAACGGGTTTGCTGCCTGCAAGAAATCTGAAAGACCAGCACGAAAAATGGAACCTTGATTCATGGGTCATCCCAATGCTGGTTGGCGTTGACGCAGCGGTTTCGCAATCGGCGACCTGCCAACTGAAGTCACTCACGGCCAACGAAGCGGTTGTGACATTTGAAGGCACAGTCGAAGGCGCAGTCACAGGTTCTGCCACAAAGGTGACGCTGAAAGGTGAGCTGACATTCGATCGCACTCAACGGTTCATTCGATCTTTCAAAGCCGTACAGTCAGAAATGCGTGAGCCGGGACCGTTCAGTCCGGGACTCAACGTCAACGCCACGATCACGTGGACTCAAACGTCTGCGGCACCAGCGCGCGAACTTCCTGACGCGATTTCGGAACAAGTCCCGGATGAACGAAAACTGTTGCTGACTCTTGCAACGCCTGGGCAGGTTTTGTTGTTGCACAATCGCAGCTGGCACATCTTTCACGAAACGCCCGAAATGGTGATGCTGCGGATGATGCATAACGGATCGCTGGTGGCACAATGCAATATCTCGCCATCCCCTGCTGTACCGCCCGGTGAAGCAACATCCGAACCGGAATATCTTGATGAAGTGCAGGCCGCACTGGCGGAACGCAAGGGTGCGGTCAAGTCGTCAAAAATCCACAGCGACATCAACGGCTGGCGAGTTCATCATGTCCGGGCTCTGGGAAAGGCCCACGAAAAAACACTGATCTGGGACTATTTCCTGTGTACGGCCAAGTCGGGCCAGCAGACTTCGCTCATCTTTTCGTATGCAGAAGAGGATGAAAAACAGGTCGCTGGCTCGCCGGAACAGATGGTGGGGACGCTGACAGTCCGGGCAAATCGTGCAAAAGTCGCCTTGCCACGTTGACTGCATTGGGTCGCCGATTGCCTGAAAAAGCCGTCCCCAGGTCCGAGACGATCTTGCGACAAAACTGTGGACTGGTCTACGATTGGATTGCGTGTTCCTTCGGGATCGTGAAGAATCACTTTCCAGCCGGACGTTTTGTGTCTTCTTTATTATCAAGATTCTGCGGGTCAGGTTGATCCCGACCCATCCCTTTGACTGTCGAAGGAAAGTTAGAATGACAACGCTGAGAACCGTCAGTCGCTGCACCTTGCTGCTGGCGTTCGCGACATTTGTCCCCGATTCCGTCACTGCGGCAGACCAGATTGTCCTGACGGAAGATGACGGCAAAACCGCGAAAATCGTAGCGTCGATGGTGTCCAATCGGCACATTAACCATCCGGAGATTAACGATGCCTTGTCAGAAAGACTTCTGCACCGCTACCTCGAAATCTGGGATCCTCAAAAACTGTATCTGCTGCAGTCCGACATTGATGAATTCTCGACTCAAAAGACTTCCCTCGACGACAAGATTCTGAACGGCGACGTGCAGTTTGCTGTCGATGTATTCGAACGCTTCCGATCCCGCATGGATATCCGCGCTGCAAAACTGGACGCTTTGATCGATGTGGAACACGACTTCACAGTCGAGGAAGAAATGATTCGTGACGCGAAGGAGATTCCCTGGGCGGCGAACGAAGAAGAACTGGATGAACGCTGGCGGAAGCGAATCAAATTCGATCTGCTGATGCTGAAAATGGACGACACCGACCTGGCGGAGGCACGCAAGCGGCTCCACACTCGCTATCACACCAATCAGGTCTTTCTTGATCAGACCGAAGCACACGAAGTACTGGAACTTTATCTGTCGTCGATGACGCACTGCCTTGATCCACACTCGGCATACATGTCTCCACAGACTCTGCAAGATTTCGAGATCGACATGAGACTGAAACTCGACGGAATCGGCGCGCGACTGAAATATGATGATGGTTATACGCTTGTCGAAGAAGTGATCGAAGGTGGAGCGGCAGCGAATGACGGTCGCCTGAAAAAGGGCGACAAAATCATCGGAGTTTCGTTTGATGCATCCGACAATTTTGTCGATGTCATCGAAATGAAGCTCACTAAGGTCGTGGACATGATTCGCGGCAAGAAGGGCACAAAAGTCAAGCTGAAGGTTCTGGTACCGAAAGAAGAAAACGAAGAAGAAACAGCTGGCATCGAACGGCGGACGAAAATCTATGAACTGACACGCACCGAAGTGAAAATCACTGAGGATGAAGTCAAAGGCAAAATTCTTGAAACGTCTGAATGGATCGATGGCCGCAAGGCCAAGGTCGGAATTCTCCGAATCCCCTCATTCTATCGAGATTTCCAAGGTGCGAATCAGGGTGGTGACTTCAAAAGCACCGCGCGAGACGTCAAGGTGGTGCTCGAAGAATTCAACAAGCAGGACGTTCAGGTTTTGATCGTCGATCTGCGGTGGAATGGCGGTGGTGCACTTCAGGAGGCGATTGAGGTTTCCGGCCTGTTCATTCCAAAAGGTTCAATCGTGCAGGTCAAGGAACCAGAAACCGGAGTGCAGGTGTTTGATGACGAAGATCCGGATATGTACTGGCGACGCCCAATGGTCGTCGTCTGCAATCGGTTTTCAGCGTCCGCGTCCGAGATTTTTGCAGGAGCCATCAAGGACTACCGTCGCGGCATCGTGATTGGAGACCGAACCACGCACGGCAAGGGTACAGTTCAGAACGTCGTCAATGTGATCGATCGACCATCATTGTTTTCCTCGCAGGCTCACGGTGCATTGAAGCTGACGATCAGCAAGTTTTATCGAGTCAACGGCGACAGCACTCAGACTAAAGGTGTCACGTCCGATGTGGTCCTTCCGTCGCTGCTGAACGTTCGTGAGATCGGTGAAGACTCTCTGGATAACGCACTGGAATTCGACCGCATCACGCGTGCCGGCTACTCGCCATTTTCTGCTCAGGTCACAGACGCGATTGTGTCGCAGCTTCAGCAAACGAGTGAAACGCGTCTGTCCACGGATAAAGATTTTACGCAAATCAGTCGGCTGATTGCTAAGTACCTCGAACGTAAGAACGATAAGACAATCTCTCTGAATGAAAGTGTCCTGCGAGCCGAAGAAGAAGAAATGAAGCAGGAGCAAAAGGAAGAGGAAGAGGCGATCCAGCAAGCCAATGGCGGCGAAAAGAAGGACATTTTCCCCGAAGATTTCTACAACAGGGAATTGGTCAACATCAGCGTCGATTACCTCGAACTTCTGCGAAGTCTGCAGACAGCCAAGACTGGAAAATAGTCGGTAAAGCGCGACGTCAATAGCAACGCAGAGAGTGCGGATTGTCGATGGCGGCAACGGGCATGATTACCGGAGAGACTGATTCTTCACGCGGTGCGAATTGACAATGGCGAGCGGCTGGGCGTGAGCCCTCCGTGGTCCGCGCATGAACACACGGAGGGCTGACGCCCAGCCGCTCGCCGTTGCCTGGTTCCTGGCTGCGGAAAGAATAAATCCAGGCCCACACGGCGAAGTTGCCCCGTGTGGGCTTTTTGCATGAGACGAGTTGCGAATGAAGTCGAATGAATCTGTCCTGCGAGTCGGTGTGATTGGGCTGGGATTGATGGGCACGGCAATCGTTGATCGGCTGCTCAAATCTCGATTCATTCCGTACGTCTGGAATCGCACACGAGAAAAGGCTGAGCCGCTTGTGGATCGTGGGGCCGTGTGGAGTGACAATCCGATTGCAGACTGTGACCGCGTCATTGTGAGTCTATATTCGAGCGAAGTTGTGGAATCGGTGCTCCTGCCTTTGAAAGGCAGCGTGCGACAAGGGCAAATTGTCATCGACACGACGACCGGTGACCCGGAACAAAGTGTCAAATGGGAACAGAGACTGGCGGCAGTCGGGGCAAATTATCTGGATTCACCGATTTCTGGTTCCAGCGAACAGACGCGGCGGGGCGACGCAACAGTGATCGTCAGCGGTCAACAAGCGGCGTTTGATGCTTGCCATGAACTTTGGCCGGTGCTGGGCAAAAACGTATTTTACGTCGGGGCCTCCGGCAACGCGGCCAAAATGAAGCTGGTCACTAACCTGGTACTCGGTCTGAATCGAGCGGCTCTCGCAGAAGGCATTGTGTTTGCCGAATCCATTGGCATTGAACCCACAGCTGCGCTGGAAGTGCTTCGCGGGAGTGCTGCCTATTCGCGACAGATGGACACCAAAGGGCGGAAGATGATCGATGGCGACTTTACGACTCAGGCAAAGCTTTCGCAACATCTGAAGGATGTCCGTCTGATGCTGCACGCCGCATCCGCCGTCGGACTCAGTCTGCCGCTGGCAGACACGCATCGTCAGTTATTGGAACGAGCTGAGGCATTGGGACTCGGAGAACTCGACAACAGCGCCATCATTGAGGCCATTCGGAGGCCAACACGAAACGCATAAAAAAGCCACAAATGAACGTAGATAAACCCAGCGAGGACTACGCCTGCAACCGAAACAAGTAGGCAGATTTCGCTGAAATCTGTTGGGCCGACTTCGGCGAAGTCGGCCTACATTAGTCTGTACTCATTCGGCTGACCTCCCACCACTCGCCTGGTTGGGATTCCGACAAAATGATATTTACCTCGCTTGAGTTGCTGAGCTTGTGGGGCACAATAGCGGCATGGCGACGACGTCAGAAAATCTCAGGCAGTGCGTGCAGATCGTTCCAGCAAGCGAAGGCGCTGATGTTGCGTCAATCCGTGTTCCCGTGCGAAGTGTGCTTGGCAGCAGCGGAACGAGTATTTTCATTCATCTCGTGGCACTGCTTGTCCTAAGTCTGATCATGTTTGCTCAGCAGGACGCTTCAGCCCCGCTGGCAACAGAAATCCACTTCACCGAGCTTCCGGGCGAAGTTGTGTTCGATTTGTCTGATCCGGAACAGTTTGAGATTGAAACAACTCCGCTAAATCTTCCGGAAATCACGTCATTGATCATGCCGAATACCGGGGCGACGGCGGAGACACACATTGACCTGACAGCGTTTGCAGCGAGCGATGCGAACGAGTCTGGTTCAGGAGTTCCAGCGGCAGTTGCTGCTATTGCTTCCGGAATCCGGGGACGTGTTGCAAAGGCGGGGGGTCGCACCGGGGAAGTTCAGTTTTCCCTTGCATGGCACACTCTGAATGACGTCGATCTGCATGTCATTGCTCCGTCTGGAGAACACATTTCGTATTCTCATCGCACGTCCGTTTGCAGGGGGAACCTGGACGTTGACATGAATGCCACGACGACGAGTGATCCGGATGAAACGTGGTCTGAGGAGCCTGTTGAGAACGTCAGGTGGCTGGATCGAACAGCTCCGTCGGGTCGATATACAGTCATTGTAAATCAGTTTGAATGGAGAAACGGGCGCACAAAAGATCCTTTCCGGTTGCTGGTCAAACTTGGTGATGTGACGCAACTCGTTGAAGGTGATGTCAATGCCCGGAAGAATATTTCCGTTCATCGGTTTCAGTATATCAAGTCATCGCTTTCTAAGGGGCGACAGGAAAAACTGGCCGCAGAACTCACTGCTCTCCAGGAGCGCGAGGAAGAGGAGGCCACTGAGCTTTTTGAGAGAGCCCGCAACGTACAGGAGGGTCGTGAACGTGATCGAATGATGATGTCAGTGATCAACAAGTTCCCGCACACCGACGCATCGATTCGGGCAATGCAGGAACTGGACCCGATTGAGAAGAACTGAACGCTCAGGCGTTGGGCCCAGCGACACATGATCGACGGAGCAGTGAGCCAGCACTGCGATACCTTGTTACGCATTGCCATCAGGGTTAATGCCTTGTCAAGGCTTGATTTTGGGGTAGGCCGGACCAAGCGGAGCGTAGTTCCGGCACTTGGCCGACGTGCCGGAACGGCGCTCCGCCTGGTCCGGCCTAAGGATTCAATGCCAAATTGTCTCCGGGAACCTGAAAATCCGCAGGTAACCTGTCAGAATAGTCCTCGACCTGTGTTCTTGGTCCGGAGGACTGATTGTGGATGACGTTCCCGATACGCGAGACAGCCTGCTGATTCGGATCGCCGATCCGTGCGATCAGGGTGCGTGGGAGCAGTTTGCGCGGATTTATCGTCCGGTCGTCTACAACGTCGCTCGGATGCGTGGTTTGCAGGACGCAGATGCTCAGGATGTTGCTCAGCAGGTCCTGATTGCCGTGGCTCGGGCGTTGCCGACATGGGAGCGACGTGATGAGTCCACGCGGTTTCGGCACTGGTTGTGTCGAATCGCGCGCAACGCCACCGTCAACATGCTGACACGACAACCCAAAGACAGGGCTGTCGGGGGCGATGATGATCGGGCCAACCACCGCGCGGACGACAAGGTCGATGACGGTGTCGATTCACAACTGGAACGCGAATATCGACGGCAGCTCTTTCGCAAGGCAGCCGAACGTGTCCGGTCACGAGCCGATGCCATTACGTGGCAGGCGTTTGCCATCACCATGATCGACGGACTTTCCATTCCGGATGCGGCCGCCCAGCTGAATCGATCGGAAGCCGTCATATACGCCGCACGCAGCCGCATCATTCGAAGACTGAGAGATGCCGTGAAACAACTGGAGGACGAGTCCGATTTCTCATGAGAG
>CAMAVB010000002.1 GCA_945861465.1 Candidatus Kuenenia stuttgartensis | reverse complement strand
TGAGCATATGCGCCGGTCAGCGTCTGTGCCCCGCCAGATGTCATGTTGACACTGGAAGCGTAGGCTTCGCTTTGCAGCGTGACTGGTCCCATCACCGCCGCAAATTCCAGATTTCCGGTGGTGTAGGAACTCGCGGCCATGGGACCACTGTCGATCAAGAACGGACCTTCGTGAACCTGAGGCCGGGCACGGACGCGGACTCTGCGGTCCTGATCCTGTGTGTGCAAAACACCGATGCCCGTATGAATCAGGTACCGACCATTCGACGGTTCATCATAAAACGGAGTCCATGTCAGACGCCCACTGATGCGGTAACCCTGATTGTCATCAATTCGCTCTTTCAGACTTTCACTGATACTGTCAAAGAAGATTCCAGTGGCCCACGTCACGCTTTGGTCGTCAGTACAGTTATACAACGCGATGCCGACTTCTCGATCCGCAGTGAAAACCCCCTGAGTCGGAATGGAGCGTTCCATGAAAATGTTCATTGTGTCATTTGTGACCTGTTCAAGTCCAAACGGGACGAAGAAGTTTCCGATCCGGACACGTCCCAGTCCGGGGATTTCATTCATCGAGAAATAGGCATCCTTGACCTCGGGGGTAGTCACGGCCCCGGCGGGGTTTGCCCCTAAGGTTTCCGGCTCCAGCGTCATCTGCAGCCGAAAGTCGCACTGGCCGTATCCCGTGCCGTCTGCCACAAGTCGCAATCGACGGAATTCAAAATAGTCCTGGGTATTGGGAATCGCTGGGTCCGCATTGGCCCAATTGATGTATTCCATCTGGACATGCCCGCCCATCTTGACGGTCCACTTGTCCGTGGACATATCCTGCCAGCCTTCAGCTTTTTTCGATTCGTCTTCTTTCTTCTTCTTGTCCGAATCAGCTCGCTTTTTCTCTGAAGCCTCCAGATCATCAATGCGTTTCTGCAGTTGCTTCAGGTTGGCTTCAAAAGGATTGGCTTCGGCTCCAGGGCGTTGCGCACCCGACAGCTCAAGCTCATCTGACGAGCCATCAGGTGCAGTGACTCGGAGAGAATCGGTCAGCAGAGTGCCTGATTGGGAGTCAGTACTGACAGTCAGCCAGTCTGGCTCTGAAGAAAACGCCTGTGCCATCAGGCTTTGCGACACATCACTGTGATCGTCCTGTGCGCAGGCGAAGGATGTGTGCAGAACGATTGACAACAGCCCGCTGCAAAGTCCCATGCAGAATTTGGGGCTGAACTTTATCATCGGACCTTCACCTTCCGTGGCAATCGGGCAGAGACATGATTCCCTCTACGTGACATTTTTTACGGGAATCCGTTCCCGCCTCCGGTTGTCCGGTCAGCAGAAAAAGACGCGGTTGATTTGCTTCGCAAATGAACCAACGATGCCAGAATAATCGGAATAATTGATACAAACGGTCAACTCGACATGGAAGGAATGCGAGTCCGGCAGGACGGCAATTCACTGCCGTCGCTTCCATCGGCACTTCTCGCCGTTCCGGGAAATGCCAACGGCAGTTGAGGAAACAGCGCGAAGCCAAGCGTCAGAATATCGAATCGGGAGGGTCGATCTCCAGAGCCGCCAGAAATCTGGTCACTTCGCGTTTCTGCATCGAACCATTTGGCGACGCGTGCCGCAGGTGTGATCGGATTGATGGCATGCTTGGCATGTCTTCTAAGAAATGGTGGCCGGTGCAGCGACATCGCAGTTCCCGACTTTTGCTGCGGCAAAACATCTTCGGGTTCCAGTATTGCAGATTCCGTTTCTGAATGCATACTACATTTTGTAACCGTGGTTACTTGCCTGCAGTGGAGCATGATCCTCGTGACAACAGAAAAAACAGCAACTGACCAGATTGAAACAGAACCACTCGTGTATCGACTCAGTCAACTGGTTCTTTACTTCCTGAAACTTGGGACAATCGGGTTTGGCGGGCCGGTGGCACTTGTCGGCTATATGCACCGCGATCTGGTCGAGCAACGGAACTGGATTTCTGAAGCCGAGTATAAAGAAGGCCTGACTCTCGCGCAGTTAATGCCGGGGCCTTTGGCGGCGCAATTGGCGATTTATCTTGGATATGTCCACTATGGTGTTCTGGGAGCAACGCTGGTCGGTGTGACGTTTGTACTACCCTCTTTTTTGATGGTGCTGGTGCTCGGTTGGGCCTACGTTGCGTTCGGTGGCATCAGTTGGATGCAGGCGGTCTTCTACGGTGTCGGAGCCAGCGTGATCGGGATCATCACCATCAGTGCCTACAAGCTCACTCAGAAAACAATTGGTACCAATCGCTTGATGTGGGCCATCTATCTGATGAGTGCGGCCACGACCGTCGTCACCGAGAGTGAAAGCGTTTGGCTGTTTCTCGGAGCGGGACTGATCGTCTGGGCTCTCCGAACGCCACCGTGGAAGAAGGCCGAGGGCACTGCTGCGGGACTGGCGTTTCCAATTCTGGCAATGGCTCCAGCAGTCAAGGCGTCCCTGAACGAACTTCTAACTCAGATTGCCATATTCTTTACGAAGGCCGGCGCTTTCGTATTTGGAAGTGGGCTGGCGATTGTCCCGTTTCTCTATGGTGGCGTTGTCAAAGAATACGGTTGGCTCAATGACCAGCAGTTTCTGGATGCTGTCGCTGTCGCCATGATCACACCGGGGCCTGTTGTCATCACCGTAGGATTCATCGGTTACATTGTGACGGCAGAAGGGGCGGGGTTTGGAGCCGGGCTGGCTGGCGCTTCGGTAGCCGCACTCGCCACATTTCTTCCTTGCTATCTCCTGACCATCATTCCTGCACCCTATTTCAAAAAGCATGGCAAACGTCCTGGCATCGTGGCTTTTGTCGATGGCGTGACTGCTGCTGCAGTGGGGGCCATCGCTGGAGCCTGTCTTGTTCTGGGTCGTCGAACCATCTTTGCGAATGCCTGGACCCCGGAAGTCCCAAAAATTGTCATACTGCTGATTACGGTCGGCTTGTTGCTTAAGTTCAGGAAACTGCCGGAACCCGTTGTGATTCTGGCTGCGGCACTGGCGGGACTTCTGATCTATCCGTTTGTTCGCTGATGCCCCTGGGGATCCGCCGTGACGCGATGGCTGCTGCTGATTTACAAAATCCCGCGTGAACCTTCGGCTGGCCGAGTTTCCATATGGCGGAAGCTCAAGCAGCTGGGGGCCATCGCGCTGCAGGACGCTGCGTGGGTTCTGCCAAACACGTCGCGAACACGAGAACAATTTCAGTGGCTGTCTGCTGAAATCACTGAGCTTGGCGGCGATGCCATACTGTTTGACGCAGACCAGGCGTATGCCGCAGATTCAAAGTCACTTCAGAAGCAGTTCGTCGAGCCGGTAAACACGGAGTATCGGGAGATTCTTGCAGCACTGAAGAGGAAAGATCGCGATCTCAGTGCCCTTTCGAAGCGATTTCAGAACGCGCAACAGCGAGACTATTTCAATTCCGAACTTGGGCCACAGACACGCGAAGAACTGTTGGCTGCTGATGGAGGTCGAGAATCATGAAGTGGGTCACATGGGAGAATGTCGGTGTCGATCGCATCGGATGCGCCTGGTTCATCATGCGCGAGATTGATCCTCAGGCCCAATTTCTCTTCATTCTGGCCGAAGTGTGACGACGCCGTCCCAGGGATTCGGCGGAACCTTGTTGCCCAGGGCGATCATGTCGCGGAGGACTGAATTTGGTTCATCCTGGGCAAGGTGTGTCCCGAAGATTTCCTCGGCTTCAGCCCATTGGCCGGAGATGAACATGTCAACTGCGCGTTCGTGAAGTTCGAGTTGCAGATTTGAAAGTTCGCGGTCTGTACCTTCCGGCCATAACAACTGACTGATGGTCACGGCGGTCTCCATGCCTCGAGGCCGCACGCGGGCGACGCGGCGGCAGCGCAGATTGTTCAGGTGTCCGCGTTCCCGGATGACGGCAGCTGTTGCGTCATCGAGCAGAATGGGCGTTCGAAACATCTTGGTCATGCCCTGCAGACGCGATGCCTGATTGACGACCGCTCCGAAAACACCGACCTTGCTCTGTTCCGGCGGACCAATCTGGCCTGCGATGCCGATTCCGTGGCCGATTCCGATCCCAATTGTCAGGCCGTGCAGCGAATGGCTTTCATCCGCCTGGCCAGCAGCGAACTGTTTTCGGATGTCCATCGCGGCACAGCATGCATGCAACGGGCCGTCGTCAGTGGCCTGCGGCCAGCCCCAGAATGAGAGTACCGAGTCTCCCTGAAAATCTGCAATGACGCCGCCGTGCTGCATGATGCAACGGACCATTGCGCTCAGTGCGGCACTGACTTTCAACAGGAACGCGGGCAGGTCTCCGTCAGACTGTTCCATCTTCCTCGAAAAGCCCCGGAGATCACAGAACAACACCGTGATTTTGCTGGTCCGCGGCTGCAGCATGGCGTCTGCGTTTTCGTTGGTTATCGTCTTGACGACCGCAGGCGGGAAAAAACTGGACATGCGTGTCTGCGTCTGCTGCAGCATTCGGACGGAACGTGTGGCACCAACGAACTGTGCCATCAGTTCCGTAAATCGCATGGGCTCCTGGAGCTCAGTCTTCATCGAAGTCGGTCGGAGTGAATCAAAGGCGCCGCTCAGATAGAGGCACCAGCCGCGCGAGGATTCGTCCACGAGCGGCGAGCAAAAGGCCCAGTCGAGGTTGCCAAGATTTGTGAAGGCTGCCTGTTCGGCCGACGAATCCCAGATATGGAGGACGCTTTGTTTCGTTCTTAAGGCTGTCGCCATCAGGCGACGGCTTGGCCGAAACTGACTGCTGCCTTCATCGCGGCTGTTCCATCGCATAAGTGATGGTTCGGGAATTGCTGCCAGGTCTTCCTGTTCCCGAACATTATCGAATACAACGACTGCGGCTGCAAAGCACCGCGGGATAGCCTCAAGCAGTAGTTTGACCATTGCCGCCGCAAACTCAGGGTCATTCCGCGACTCCCGCATGAGTTGCGGAATCGTGGCAAGGAGTTCGAGCGACCGCCCTTGCGTCTGCACAAACGGGACGCTGCGCAGTTCCCCCGGCGCGAACGTGTATTCGTTGACCGCCGAATCCCGCGGGACGTCGGTGGTCGAATCACTGGTCGATCCAAGTCGAAACGTCGTTTGACCAACTTTGAATTCTTCATCAACCTGCAGGTTGACCGATGAGGTTTCCTTGTTCTTGAAAACCAATTGGTTCTGGGCTGCGTCCAGCTTTCTGATCAGGACGTATCCGTGCGACAGCGTCACTTCTGCATGGATGCGGGAGATTGCGCGATCCCACGGTACGGGAATCTCGCAGTGCGACGACCGGCCGAGTCGCAACGTCTTCGCTTCCAGGAGTGGCACGCTGAATTGCTGCGTCGTCTCCGGACCGATCACAAAGATCTCTAACATCCTGTCTGCCTAATCAGAAGACATATTCACGACCGGTAACGCCGATCTCCAGATTGTCACGGCGAATGGCTTTGAGTTCGTGTTCAATCTCACTAAAGAAACAGGGCTTCAGATGGTATGCAATGACATGCACCGACTCAGGCAATCGCTGGATTTCGTCTGCGAAGAGTTCCGGGCAGAGATGTCCGGATTTATCCGCGAGCCAACGGTGTGAGTTCGGGAAACTGCAGTCGAGAATCACTGCACGGAGGTTCTTTGTGGCAGCCAGCACTTCCCAGATGCGGTGTGTCGGACTCGTGTCAGACACCACAGCCACGGTACTTTCCGCGTCCTGCAGAATAAAGCCCATCGTCGGCACGATGTGGTTGAGCGGTATCGGTGTGACGGTCAGACCATGCAGTTTGACGGGCACTTCCGGCTTCAGCGTCTGAAGTTGGAGAAACGGAGATTCTTCTTCGGACAACCGAATGAAGTCCGGCCACAGGCGGTCGTTGAAAACATCTTCGCGCAGACACTTGATTGTTGCTTCGCAGGCGTAGACCGCCGGGCAATCGGGGCCCAGCCTGTAAACGTTGTCCAGAAACAGTGGCAGCGACGCAATGTGATCGAGATGACTGTGGGAAAGAAAGACATGCCGGATCTGCAGCTGTTTCTCCACCGGCCACAGCAATCCAATGGATCCGGCGTCAATCGCAATTGTGTCGTTGACCACTGCCGAAATACAAAACTGCTTTGTGGCAGGGGTCCCGACGGTTGATGGAAGAAATTCAACCTTCATGTGAGCGAACCTGTAATGGACCTGTTGGCTGAATTTCCGGAACGACTTATGACGCTCGTGGTTGCCAATGTCGCCTTTCGCTCCGCGAAAGCAGTGTTCTCTCGCGGAACGAAAGGCGACACAAGTGACAAGAATTGAAACGGCAGGGACTGGCTACGGCACATGGAATGTGCCTGGTACTTTTGTCGCACGTGACCGAAAGCTAGCACTGGGCGTGCCATCTTCAACTACGCGGAGTATAAGGGATTGCAATCTGTCCACGCCAGCAGGTTCCGCTACTTCCGTTTCGACTTGACCGCGACTTTCTGATGTTCGCCGCGTGGGATGCGCATGGTTGCAATGAGTCCGGACTTCAAGAGGCCCCTGGAATTGGCGACTCTGGCCCAGACACGGACCTTTTGACTGACTTCCTGAACCTCAGAGTCCACGAAAACAACTTCTCCGGTGAAGCGGACCTTCTCCACTTCCAGTTCGATTCCCGGAATCTCAACCTGCACTTCAACCGGATATCCCCGACGGACCATCCATGCAGCCTCCAGCGGCAGAAACCCCTCGACTTTCAGCTCGTTCAGATTTGCGAGATCGGCAATTGGTTCGCCTTCCTGAACTGATTCACCGACGGACTTTTGCACGCGCAGAATCACGCCCTCAAACGGAGCCTTGACGGAGTATCCAGCAAGTGAGATGCGAGCCGTTTCAAGTTCAAGCTTTGAAACTTCAAGGCCATGCGAAGCCAGTTCAATCTGCAGCAAAGCACGCTCGGCAGCAATCTTGAGATTCTTGACCGTGAGTTCGGATTGAGCTCCGGGAATTTCCTTGTTGAGCGCAAGGGCCCGGGAGTATTCCAGCTGTGCCAATTCACTCAGTTTAACTGCATATCTCAGATCAATGTCGTTCCTCGCCTTCAGGTGGGCAGTGGCGACCTCGGCACCGGCCAGGTCGGCGCGGATCTGTGCGATCTGCAAACCCGCCGGTACAACGTCACCGTCCAGCACATCAATTCGGTCAATTATTCCGGATCGCGTACTGGCCAGCACTGCTGACTGAAACAACGTCACGCGACATTCCTGAAGCACAATGAATTCATCCGTCTGACCGTCGGACGGTGATACCTGCCCGCCACAATCACTGGCGAACAGAAGACAGACACAGACCGTGACACAGACAATCTGAAGATGCTTCAATGTCCCCATGGATCCAACGCCTCCTTGCGTACGATACCTAACGCGGTTGAGGATGGCACAATCGTTTAATCGCGTGGGCAACGCCCCGCGCTGTGTAATTCACAAACCCTACAGGATTCTACGTGCGTGTTTACGGGAAAGTCATTCGTTTCAACGTACCGCTTCATTGCTGGGATTGCAGAGGCTTTATTTCCGATGAATTACAACCCAATTCGTTTAACCCGTGGCCGAAAGGCCAGGTTGTAATTGTGCGGCCTGGCCTTTCGGCCACGGGTTAAACGAGAGTTTCCCAAATCTGCCCCAGTCATTCAGCGGGCCATTGCAACAAATCGACCGTGTCTGGCCAATATCTCGGACATGAATTTCCAAGCTACCGAAATCGCAGCCCCGGCTCACCTCTAGCCTCTAGCCTCTAGCCGCTCAGCAAGTCTCGGCGACCCGGCGCTGGAGATCCCGGAGTTCGATTATGGGAGCGGATGTGTGCTGCACCATGGCATCCAGTGATGGCGGATCTTTGAACGCCGAACCGGTAATCAGACAGACGATGTTGGCTTCTGGATCGAGAATTCCTGCTTTCGCTGCCTGCAATGCACCGGCGACTGCGGTTGAGCCTGCGGGTTCGGCAAAGATTCCTTCTTCGCGAGCCAGACGTGACTGAGTTTCCCAGACGAAGTGATCCTCGACCAGATGTCCGGTCCCGCCGTTTCGCCTGCACGCGGCGATCACTTCATTGCCGTCAATGATCTGCGGCACCTGCAGGCCACTGATCTGGCTGGTGCATTGCACCGCTTGTGCCACCTTGATTCCATTGCGCAGCGGACCGGCAATCGTATTGTTCCCTTCCGGTTGTACGCATTCGACGCGCGGTAACACCGACAATTCACCCGCATCATGAAGTTGTTCGAATCCGAGTGAGACCGCCAGCGTCAGCCCGCCACCGCCTGCCATGCAGAAGACGTGATCCCATGAATTGCGGTCGATCGTGGTTGCTTGCTCAACCAGTTCATGGCTCAGGCTCTTCACGCCGCTCATGCCAACCGGGCTGTAAGCGAACGCGCTGATCTGCATCTGAGACTGCGGCCGGGCACTCAACTTTTTCAGACACTCGACGACCTGTTCTGACAACTGGCTGTCAATCCCGAAACCTCGGACTCGAAACAGCGTGGCACCGTAGGCCAGCATCTGCTTCAGTTTTCCCTCGGGTGCTTTTTCGACAATCGCAATCTCACACGAGATTCCCGCCAAAGCACAATACGCGGCAAGCGCAGCGCCGGTATTTCCGCTTGACATGGCAATGCACTCTGTCTTGCCGCATGCGACCATGTCGGAGATTGCCGCGCAGGCGAAGCGATCCTTATACGAGCCGCTGGGGTTCGTAAATTCCAGTTTGAAGAACAGGTTTTTCAGCCCGACGGACGGACCCAGGCGACGGGATCTTACGATCGGAGTATTTCCCTCCCCGAGTGTCATGCGGGCTGACGTCGTCACCGGATCGAGCCATTTTGAAAATCGCCAGATGCCTGAGTTCATAGTTGAGTTTCTGCAGGTTTGAGGATTGAAGATTGAGGTCTCGGTCTGGCGGGTAACAGCAAGACCGCCAGCAGGATGCCGCTTAAGATCAACAGACCACACACAAGAAAGCTGAGGCGAAATCCGAGAGATGTGCTGTTCATCCCGAAGGCCGTCCAGCCGGCCTGCTTCACGCCGTCCACGATGGCTCCATAAAGATAACCGGCCGGTGCAGCTGGCACCATCAGCATCGTGACGAACGCCATGTTTCGCCGCAACTGATCTCGCCGAGATGCAGAAACAATGTAGTTCGGCGCGTAGACTCCCACTAATTCCCCCGCGCCGTGGAGTCCCGACGCGACCAGATACCACGGTCCTGTCACGAAAATCGCCCAAACCTGAGCGGACAGAAAAATCGACGAGGTCGCGAGGATGCCGACTCGCGGATTCGTGCGAGTGAGTACCCAACCAAGCACAGCACCTGCGACGACCTTGAAGCTGAAGCGGAGCATGTTCTGCTTTCCGGCCCAATCCCGCGGAAGATCGCCCACAGCTTCCGTGGTATAAAGGTTCATGTTCGACGGAATGACATTTCCCGCGTAGATCAAAATCGTGACGAGCGTCGCGAATAACAGTACGCGCTGCTGAAGGATCGACCGGAAATGGTAGATGAACGCCAGCGCCGCACCAAAGGCACACATGCCTCCCGCCGCGCGAAGCTCTGCTCCAGTGAGCAACCATGCGGACGACAGCCCCTCGGTCACGGCCTCATCAGGAACCGATGAGAATTGCATCAGCGCGACTGCCGCGAACATCAGAGGCAGACCAATCAGCAAGCCAATCACCGAGGAAACCGGCTCCCGTGGCTGTTCGTGTTCGACGGGGGAGATCACGAAGAACTGCGAGAAGATCGCCACCAATCCCATTACAGGCGCACCGGCCGCAAACAGAATGATGAAGTTCGTCGGATACGCGAGGCGTGTGAAATGCCATCCGAACAGGTCACCCCCCATCAGAGCTGTCTGGCCGAACGAACCGACAACCGCCATCAACGGTGCCGCTCCAAATGCCAGGCTGAGTGCCAGACCGCGGCGAGACTCGTCCGACCCGCGTACCATCGCTTCCCACAACAGTGCAATGGCTGCTGGCATTACGGCACCGGAAACGCCGCCCTGCAGAACGACTATGGCCAGCTTAAACTGATTGGAGACAGGCAGCGCGAGTGTGATGGCCAGCGACGCCAGCATCAGAGCCGACGTTCCGTAGAACAGGCTCAGATTCCGTTTCAGAGACGACACTCGCGGCGACAACCACGCAAACAGCGCCGGCATTGCCGTCATCGCAAAAAAGAGAGTCCCCGGCAGATTCGAAGTTCGCGCGTTGGCTCCGAGGCTATCGCATAATGATGCCTGAGTGATGCCAACGTACAGCACGGGAGCCGCCAGATACTGCATCCCCGTGCAGACCGCAAACAGAATCAGATTCCGACGCTGCTCTGGCCAGGAGAGTCCACAAGTGGCTGGAGAACCGTTTGTTGTCAATTCGCTCATCAAGTCTTCGTTGGCGAAAGGCGGTTTAAAACTGATCGTAGCTGAATTCGCAAGAATTCAGGGATGTTCTGAATTCTTACGAATTCAGCTACGGAACGGGGAAGATAACAACTTCCAGTCGCTTCATAGGGGTAACGTGACGGCCTCACCGGACTTCGCCGAAATCAGGCAGGCTTCGCAGATCTCAACAGCGGCGCGGCCTTCTGCACCGCCGACGCACGGCGGTCGCTGCTCTCGAATGCTGTCAATGAATTCCTGAATGACACCAATATGCGGATACAGGCGAATCGGCGATTTCGGTTCCTTGAGGTAGTCGAATCGTTCCGGCGTATAGATGCGTTCCCACTTGTCGCCTTTGCCGACGTCAAGGTACTCAAAATTCTCGAGATCAATCATCGCATCGCGACCGAAGACCTGAAATCGAACCTCACTGCTGGGCAAACTCGGATTCGGAAGTTCTCCCGTGATCCACATCTGTGCCATGATGTTGTCCTCGAACACGATTTGTGCCATGACGGAAAGCGGTGGGCCGGGGATGTCGCTGTAGGTCGTCGCCTGTGCAAAGACTTTCACGGCATTGCGGCCGGTCAGCCAGCGGAGAAAGTCGGTGTTGTGCGACGCCATTCCCATGAAAAGGCCACCGCCTCGGGGATCTGCCATCCATGATCGCTCTTCAAACAGTTGCCTGGACATCGGCAATGGAAACGCGGAGACCGTGCGGAGCATCTGCAGCGGCCCGAGTGTTCCGTCGTCAATCAACTCCTTCGCCTTCCGCGTGATCTTTCGAAATCGTTCAGTCTTCACCACGGCCAGATTGACGTTCGCTGCGGCACACGCAGAAATCATCTGATCGCATTCGGCAACAGTCGGAGCCATGGGCTTTTCGGCAAGGACGTGCTTTCCGGCGGCAGCCGCTTTTCTGGTCAGGTCCAGACGGTCCAGATCCGGAGTTGCCAGCACGACGGCATGAACATCGTCCCGCGCGAGCAATGCATCGACGGACGAGTCTGCCGGCACGCTATAGTCCGCGGCCAACTGTTCGGCTCGCCGACCGCCGGTGATGGCGATCAAGCGGCAGCCTTGTGCATGCCTCGCCACGACCTCACTGTAGGTCAGCCCCATAAAACCGCTGCCAATGATTCCGACACCGATTGTTTGCATAGAGACTCCCTGAAAATCCCTGGACTCCAGCATCTAAGCACTGGTGCATAAGTAAGTTGGCACAAATCGTCTAACGGCGAGCCGTAGGTGTAGGCGAATCCAGCGTGCTTCCGCCTACGCCTACGGCTCGCCGTTAAACTAAAAAACTTCTGCATTGGTGCTTAAGACCACCTGTTGCGATGGCACACTTGGACACCGGACGACGCACGATAGCGATATTTGCCGTCGGAATGTAGCATGACCCTGAATTGACGGCACCCGAGGACCAAACATGACCGCCTGGCGATGTGCTCTTGAACTGGATTCCGGAAGAAATGTGACTTCCGGCAGCACTAACGAACTTGCAGATGCAATCGGTCGTGCGGCAGACCTGCGGATTTACACTGAGTTCCTGCATAATGAACACATTGACGTCCGATCGCCCTGCTCTGAACGGATTCGCGAGGTCGCGGAATTCGGCGTGACCTATCGAATTGACAAGACATGGTCCGCCGGCGTGATGAGTCTCCGGCAGCCCATTGAGCTGCCCATTGGGTTTGGCCCTCGATCGTCGATGTCGTTTTTTCTGTACAACCAGGATGGATCGCAGGCCATTGCGAGGCCGTACCTCGACGGGGAATCGCCCGTTGATTCACCCGGTCCATCCTTGACCGTGTGTCAGGACGACATGCCGAAGTACCATGCGTCCGACGGTTGGGATCACGGTACCAATGCACCGTCGCACAACTTTGTCTACGACTTTGACGTCTTTCGATTCTGCGTCCACGATTGCTGGCGTGAGGTGTTGCATCACTCAGCGACGGGAGAAGTGCTGTCAGGATCCCTCGCAGAGCTGGTGGATGCGTTTTCCTCGGGATGTGCGATCAAACTGGGGATCGACAACCTCTGCGCGGATCTTGCGTCCCATGCGGCGACCACGCTGCAACACGAGGTCTTCGTCCAGGGTGGTTCGGCTTATTACTATACCGAACAGAAACTCTTCATCACGGGTTCGCACCCGTTGGTTCGAGTTCGCCCCGGCGTACCAATGCAATACGCGACCGGCAGCTGGGACTTCGGCTGGTTGATGGCTCGCAGCGATGGACATGTCGTGTATCGCCGCTGCGATCCGTATTCGCTGAAATTCTCCGACCACGTCACTCAGAATGCCGTTCATTGGTTCGTCCGATGACTATCCTTGGCGGGTTTCGGTCCGCTTCACACAACGTCCTGAAGTTGTCACAATGGAAGCGGCCCGTTTTCCGACTCCTTTTCAGCGGAGCAAATTGATGACACGAATGGCGTTCATTGCTTCAGTAATTACGGTAATTGCCCCTGTGTCGGCTGAGGATTGGCCACAGTTTCGCGGTCCCAATTGTTCGGGAGTTTCCGAAACAGATTCTCCGCTTCCGGTTCACTTTTCGGCTACTGAGCATGTGAAATGGTCTGTGAAGCTCGGCGACGGGATCGGTTGTCCGGTGGTTGCCGCAGGGCGAGTTTTTACGTCAGCCATGATTGATGACAAGACGGTTGGCCTGTTCGCGTTCGACGCGGCATCGGGCCAACAACTCTGGATGCGGTCATGGCCGATAGGCGACGTTGACGAAATTCATCTGACGAACAGCCATGCCGGGACGACACCTGCTGCCGACTCGGAACGTGTCTACTTCTACTTCTCTACGCTCGGCATGGTGGGGCTTGATGCGAAGACCGGTGCGGATGTCTGGCGAAAAGAACTGCCGGTTCCGTATTTCGTGTTCAAATGGGGCGCGGGAATGTCGCCTGTGCTCTACAAGGATCTGGTCCTGTTCTGTCAGGACGACGACCTGCATCCGGCGTTGTATGCGTTCGATAAACACACCGGGGAGATTCGGTGGCAGGATGATCGCAATGACATGGCGGTCAACTATTCGCACCCGGTGATCTGCGAAACAGCCAGCGGTGACGAGATTGTTGTTGCCGGTACCGGGATGCTGATCGGATACGAACCGTCCACCGGCAAGCGGCTGTGGCAGGCTAAGACGCTGCTGCGCAACATCAAGACGACGCCCGTCAGTCGCGACGGAATCGTGTACGTCTCCCTGCAGAGCAAAGGGATCGCCAGTCAATGGCTGGCGTCCATCGATCAGGCAGAAACAGGGAACAGCGACCACAAAGTCTCGAAGGATGAGGTGCAGAAGTTCTTCGGCAAGCGTCCCGTGCCGGAAGCGTTCTACAAGAAAACGTTTGAGCGAGGCGATCTGAACAAGGATGGTGTCCTCGAAGGCCGCGAACTGGATATCGCCTTCCTGCCTCCCGGCAACGCGGCCGGCGCGGCATTTGATGCGGTGATCGCCGAAGATGAATTTGTGCTCGCGGTCAAAGGGGGAGGCCGAGGCGATGTGACTCAGACGCATGTCCTCTGGAAGCATTCCACCAAACACACGGACCACATTGTCTCACCCCTTGTCGTGAACGACCGAATGCTGTTGATCAAAGCGGGCGGGATTGCCACTTGCTTTGAAGTCGGGGAAGGCAAGCCACTTTTCGGCCCCGTCCGCATCGAAAATGCAGGCGACTACTTTGCATCTCCGGTGTCAGGCGATAATAAAATCTATATTGCCAGTGAAAACGGAAAGATTGTTGTGTTGAAGAACGCGCCGGAGCTCGAAGTGCTGGCGGTCAATGACATGGGTGACTCAATCCTCGGCACACCCGCGATCGCTGACGGTGCTTTATTTGTACGAACGAGAAAATCGCTGCTGAGAATACAGTAGAGTGGGACTGGGCTGCGCCAAACAGACGCATTCTGCATGGACATCTCTGGCCAGGATTTGTTCCATCTGGAACGAACAAAACGTGTCCCCTCTCCCCCAATTCGTTTGCCTGTTTGGACACTTTATGATGACGCAGCGTCGCCGCAAACGAATTGGGGGAGAGGGCAGGGTGAGGGGGCTTTTTTCGCACGATGTCAGGCAGGACAACCCCCTCATCCGGCCTACTCGAAAATCAAGCATTGACATCCCAAATCTACAGGACCATATGACGTTATGAGAAAAAGTAAAACACTCTCCCGGATTCGGAGCAACCAGACTGTGCGAATGTGTTGCCTTGGTCACTACATGCCGTTCTTCGTCAAGCAGGCGGCTCATTTCGGCTTCGACTGTATCTGGCTTGACCTTGAACACAGGAATTTCTCGGATCGTGACGTGCAGGCGCTGCTGGCCTATTCGCACCTGCATGACATCGACATCATGGTCAGACCGGCCACGCTGGAGAAAACCCGACTGTACCGTTATCTCGAAGACGGCGCGGCCGGGCTGATGATTCCTCATGTCAACACGGCGGAGAAAGCCCGGATGCTGGTCGATGCGGTGAAGTTTCCTCCGATTGGTGACCGTGGCCTTGATGGAGCGGGACTCGACGCAGATTTCTATGTTGGTGACTCCGATTCATTTGTGAAACACGCCAATGAAGAGACCTTCCTTGTCGTACAGATCGAGACACTGCAAGCCGTGCAGAACGTGGACGAGATTGCCGCCGTCCCGGGAGTCGATGGTTTATTCATCGGGCCGGGTGACCTTGGCCTGAGAATGAAACTCGATCCCAGCGAGGGCACGCTGGAGTCAGCTTATGATCGCGTGGCGAACGCTTGCAAGCGGCACGGCAAAGCGTGGGGCGCGCCAACGGGGACTCCGGAGATTCTGAAACAACGTCAGAAACAGGGAGGCCAGTTACTCAATCACGGAGGAGAATTCGGTGCCGTGATGAATATGCTCAAGGACTGCGCCGCAGCTTTTGTGGACTGAGACACAAATAAGTGGGGCACGATTCCATCGTGCCGGGCACGTTAAAAACGTGCCCCACGTCCGGAAGACAACAGTTATTTCCGGGCCGATCCTAAGACCAGTACACAGGAAGCTTCTTGATGAACCTGATCGGCAAAGTCGCCCTCGTCACCGGTGCTGGTCGGGGAATCGGCAAAGGCTGCGCCATGCAACTTGCGCGGCGCGGAGCGGACATCGTCATCAATGATCGTCCCGGCAGTCCGGACCTTGAGGCGACGGCCGTCGAGATCCGATTACTGGGACGCACCTGCCACGCCATCGAAGCCGACGTCTTTTCCCGATCCGGCTGTGAACGACTGCTGACTGCGGCACTTGCAGCCTTTGAGCGAATCGACATCCTCGTGAGCAACCCTGCGTACAGTCGCCGTTGTGCGTTTCTTGATTACCCGCCCGAAGAATTCGAACGGACCCTCAACGGAACACTGACCAGCGGATTCCACATGAGCCAACTGGTGGGGCGCCATATGGTTGCGCGCGGCGGTGGAGGCAAGATCGTCTTTGTCTCAAGCGTACAGGCCGAGATGCCCATCAGTCTGTGTGCTGCCTATGGAGCTGCCAAAGCGGGGCTGAATCACCTGACGAGATCGATCGCCGTCGAATTGGCACCATACCGCATCAACGTCAATGCGATAGAACCCGGCTGGATCGACACGCCGGGGGAACACATCGCGTTCTCAGACGAAACGATCGCCAACGAAGGCCAGCGTCTGCCCTGGGGACGGCTGGGATTGCCGGAAGATATCGGCAACGCCGCAGCATTCCTCGTGTCCGACGAGGCGGACTACATCACAGGGACTATCTTGCCTGTGGACGGTTGCTTCCGCTTCAAAGACTGCCGCGCTGAGTCAATCATTCCGCTGACGGAATCCGGACGATGACGCTGCAGCTCCGGGAATTCGAATTCCGTTCGCAGGTCGCCGGACCTCGGCTGTTGATCACTGGTTGCGTTCACGGGGATGAGTTTGAACCGATCGCTGCAATACGCCGGCTGGTGACCTTGTTCTCGGATTCTGACAGGACTGTATCGGGTTTCCGAGGGACAGTCACTCTGATCCCTGTCGTGAATAAATCGGCATTTTTACGAGGCCATCGCTGCGGTGAAGATGGACTTGACCTTGCGCGAACCTGTCCCGGTCGATCGGATGGCAGCGTTACCGAACAGACGGCCTGGGCACTCAGCGAAGCAATCCGCAGCGCGGACTACTACGTTGATCTGCATACCGGCGGCACGGAACTGAGTGTGTACCCATTGGCCGGCTACATGCTGCACACAAATCCGGATATCCTCGCAACACAGCGAGGCATGGCACACGCCTTCAATCTGCCTGTCATCTGGGGAACGTCGGCTGCACTGGATGGCCGGTCTCTCTCGGTCGCGCGGGATGCGAACATTCCAGCGATCTACTGTGAGTATCTGGGTTCAGCCACTTGTAATCCGGCGGGCGTCGAGGCTTATGTCGATGGCTGTCTGAATGTGATGTCTGTCCTGGGAATGCTCGACCGCGAACGTCCCGCACGTCGCCTCATACATTTTGTTGAGGATTCTCAGCCGAACGCCGGGCACATGCAGGTTTGCAACCCTTCCCCCGTCACTGGATACTTTGAAACGCACGTGAAACTCGGCGATGCTGTTCGTCAAGGTGATCCCCTCGGTACAATCTACCCTCTGGACGGCAGCGCGCCGGCCGTCGTCAAGGCAACGCAGTCTGGCATTGTGCTCGTTCTGAGAACATTTCCCCGTGTTCATGTCGGCGAATCGGTCGGCGTTGTACAGGAGATACAATGATGCCAACCCACTAGTCGTTGTCAAAGCGACGAGTTGGCGTTGAGTCTGTAGGCCGGACCAAGCGCAGCGCCGTTCCGGCAGTGCCGCCACGTGCCGGAACGGCGCTGCGCTTGGTCCGGCCTATTCCCAAATACCGTCTTGCCAGGGGGATTGAGGATTTAATCTCTTAATGGCAAGCCGCAGGCGTCAGGGCCAAGTTTCGCCTACGCCTGCGGCTCGCCGTTAAACGAAAATGCCGATCCAGGAGACTAAAACGACAGTCCCCAAGGCAGTAGGGTGACTTGGACAGACAGTCTCTCTAAGATCACTCTCAGTTGCATGTGAACACACAGAAGGTTTTGATAATCCATGGACAACACGATTCAACAGCGACAGGTCTATCTTTCCGGGAAGATGGTCCCTGAATCCGAAGCGAAAATCTCGATTTTCGACAGCGCCGTCATGCTGGGCGACAGTCTCACTGAATCGACTCGGACGTTTCGACATCGACCATTTCGCCTTGATGAGCATATCTCTCGACTGTACCGGTCGCTCAAAGTCAGTCGCGTCGATCCGGGTTTGTCACCGTCCGAGCTGACGCGGATCACGCTGGAGGTCCTAGATGCCAATCGCAGTCTGATGGACTCCGACGATGACTGCTGGATCGTCCACAATATTTCACGGGGGCTGATGAAGCCCGGGCCCAGTACCTCGCAGACCAATGCCGCGACGATCATGATCTTCACCAATCATATGGACCTGCGCGGCTGGGTCAGATACTACACCGAAGGCTGCCACGCGGTGACCTCCATGAGTCGAGCTGTGCCCGCACAGTCACTGGATGCGAGAATTAAGAATCGCAGCCGGCTTTTCTACACTTTGGCGGATACCGAGGCGCGGCTGGTGGATCCCGACGCTCAATGTGTCATTCTGGATGTCGACGGCTATGTTTCAGAAAACAAAGGTGGCAATCTGTTTGCGGTCGTGGATGGAGAATTGCTGACGCCAACGACCGAAAACTGTCTCGCGGGGATCAGTCGAGAGACGGTGATGGAACTAGCCGACGACCTCGGAATCGATGTCCGTGAAGCACGCCTGCAGGTTTATGACTTCTACACGGCGGACGAAGTCTTCTTTACCAGCACACCTTACTGTATCATGCCCGCGACTCGGTTTAACGGCTTGGCTATTGGCGACGGGCGCGTGGGTCCCGTCACTCAGCGCTTACTTGCGGCATGGAGTGCGTTGGTCGGCGTGGACATTGTTGCACAGGCTCAGCGGCAGATGGCATGATGAGTGAACCTACGATCCAGATACTTTTTGACCTGACAGGTCGCGTTGCGCTGATCACCGGCGGGTCCGGGTATCTCGGCCAGTCGATGTCGCGGGCGCTCGCCGAGGCCGGAGCCACCGTTGTGATTGGAAGTCGGGATCGGACCCGTGCTCAAAGCATCGCCGATGAATTGCCCTCCCCTGGCGGCGCGGTACATTACGCTGTGGCACTTGATCAACTCCACGAGTCGTCCCTGAACGAGGGTTTCGACGCGGCAGTCGCTGCAGTCGGGCAGGTGGATATTCTGATCAACAACGGTCAGCAGGGGCACGCGCTCGATCTGACCAGCGTGACAGCAGAGGCATTTAATCAGGATTTGCAGAACGCGACCGGTTATTTTCTCCTGGCGCGCCGCCTCCGAGATCATGTTGTCAGCCGAAAAGCGGCGGGATCGATCGTGATGATCGGGTCGATGTATGGCGTGGTCGGTTCATACCCCGATGCTTACGATGGCATCTGTGCTGCCAGTCCGGTGCAATATCATACGCTCAAGGGTGGCATCGTTCACATGACGCGGCATCTGGCAGTCTATTGGGCGAAGGATAATGTTCGCGTGAATTGCCTGAGTCCCGGTCCGTTTCCATCGGAGAAAGCTCCACAGCAGATGGTCGAGCGACTGAAACTAAAGAGTCCGACCGGTCGCATGGGGGAGCCACACGAACTGAAGGGCCCTCTGTTGATGTTAGTCAGCGATGCGGGAAGTTATATTACCGGGCAGAATCTGCTCGTTGACGGAGGGTGGACGGCATGGTGAGCAAGGCAATACCTACAACTTCCTTGAAGAATGGGCCATTTTCGTTTAACCCGAGCCAACGGCGAGGATTCCTTCAGCCCGACGCCTTGCCGTTGGCTCGGGTTAAACACTCATCCGGGGATTTTCCATGAATGCAGTTGTCCGAGTCGTTTCAATCATTGTCTGGCTCCTTCCGATGCTCTCCTGCAATGCTCAGGATTTCACTCGAATCACACTTGATTCAGCAACGCGCGAGAAATGCCTGATTGTTCTCCGATCCGGTTTGCGGGGCGAGGAATTCTGGCCATCCATGCACGCTGCGGAAGGCCTGACACTGGGAGGTCACGGCCTTGAGGTTATCGAATATCTCACCCCGAAACTGACGACAGAAACGGACGACCAGCATCTGTGCGGCATCGCGCGCGAAATCGCGCGAGCTGGCGACCGTTCGGTCCTTCCTGTGATGCGCGACATCCTCACCGGCGACAAGAGTTACGGCCATGTCCATGCTGCTGAGAGTCTCTTCAAGGTGTTTGAAGTGGGCGATCTTCAGCCCATGCTGCGGGCGTACGAGCAGAACGATAATATCAAATTGAAATTGATGGCTGCCGGAGCACTGGTGCGATGCAGATATGCACCGCCGCTGCAAACGGTGCGGGATTTGTTGGGCGACGGCGATCCTCAAAACTACACCATCGCCGCATGGGTCCTGGGACAGATCGGCGACAGCAGCGACATTCCGCGCCTCAAGGCACAGTTGACACGCTGTCCGGATGCCACGACACGGGCGAATTTCGAACACGCACTGGCAATTCTCGGCGATCCTGACGGACTGAAGTCATTGGAGAAAAACCTGACCAGCGAAGATAATTCCATCCGAACCTATGCAGCCACATTCGCGAGTGACGCGCGGGCCATAGGTGCGGCCGACCGCCTGAAAGCAATGCTGGATGATCCGTTTCCCGATGCACGCATCCGCGCGGCTCAATCACTCCTCGTGCTGGCCGGTCCGGAAGTGCTCCCGTTCAAGGTGCAGGCCAATGCAGTGTTCAAAGAACTCAACGCAAAGTCCTGTTGGTTTCATCCTCGCGTTGCTGCATTGCCGGGTCACGGCGAGTCAGGCCAGCCAGCGGTGGTCATGACGATTCAGAAACACCTCGGCGTCAGCGATCACTATTCCGGCCTGTACTACCTGCGCACCAACGATTTTGGCGAAACATGGACTGGTCCGACCGAGATTCCGGAACTGGCTTCGCGACCGGGCGAAAAGGACGAAACGATCGCCGTCTGCGACGTCACGCCCGGTTGGCTCACGCACAGCGAAAAACTTCTCGCGGTGGGCGTCAAGCTGCGCTACGGTCCAAAGGGAGACCAACTTGTCGATAAGCCGCGGTCGCACGAATGTGCTTACGCGACCTACGACCCAAAGTCTGACAAATGGACCGCATGGAAGATGCTGGCGATGCCCGAGACCGATGGCAAATTCTTTCTTGTCGCGCCGGGTTGTGTGCAGTGGCTTGAGCAGGCAGATGGGACGTTGTTGATTCCCGTCTATTTCCAGGGGTCGAATGGCGGCGATTACACCGCAACAATTCTGCATTGTGCGTTCGACGGGCAGGAACTCAAGTACCTCGCGCATGGTGACGAACTGACCACGCCGGGAGGACGTGGTTTTTACGAACCTTCGCTGACACGATTTCAAGACAAATACTACCTCACCTTGCGCCACGACACGGCGGCCTTTGTGACGACGAGCGATGACGGACTGCACTTCGAGCCGGTCCGAGAATGGACGTTTGATGACGACCAGGATCTGGGGAGCTACAACACTCAATCGCATTGGCTCACTCACAGCGGCGGACTATTCCTGACGTACACTCGACGCGGCGCAAACAATGACCATATCATGCGAAATCGCGCTCCACTCTTTATTGCTCAGGTCGATCCGGAAACTCTGCAGGTGCTTCGCAGAACCGAGCAAATCCTTTTACCGGAACGCGGCGTCATGCTGGGCAACTTCGGCGCGGCGGCCATTACTAACGAGCAATCATGGGTCACGGATGCCGAGTTCCTCGTCAGCGATAAGCCACACCAAAAAGGAGCCGACGGCACCGTCTGGCTTGGACGAGTGAATTGGTCGATACCGAATCAACTCGTGAAGTGAATCCAATCGCCATCATCAGTTTTGCTGCACTACTTATCTGCGATGCAAAAATGAAGAAGGCGACTGTCGGAGATTCGCACTAGCGCTCTGTCAAGGCGAGCGGCAGAAATGAATTTACCGGTACGACGGACTTCCAGTCCGTCGCATGGTGCTACTCGACGGACTGGAAGTCCGTCGTACAAATTGCGAATGGTAAGTTCTATCCTGCCGCTCGCCTAAGGCAACGAATTGGGGTTGAGTGCAAGTCGATCTTGAAGAAACGGCTACGATTCATTTGATGCCGAGTTCTTCGGCGGATGGAAGAACAGCAGCAGAAGCACGGCTGCAACCAACGCGGCACCGGCTGGATAGAGCAGAAGTTCGCGATATTGCAGCATCCCTGCAAGCGGATTCGCTATCTCGCCTTCTGCGGCCAGTACAGTCGCGGGCTCTGTATATTGATCTCGCAGCACCGGCCACAGGAATCGCGAAATGATCGGGCCCATCCCCAAAATCAGAAAGTTAAACAGGCCTTGAGCACTCGTTCGCGAATTTTTCGGGAATACTTCGTCCACCAGAATGTAGAGCGTAGCAAAGAAAAACGCATAGCAAATCCCGTGCAGAACGTTCACCGCGACGGCCCACTTTGGATCCGGGAAGAAGGCGAAAACTCCGAACCGCACAGCATGCCCGAGAATTCCTATGATCATCGTGTATCGCCATCCCAGTCGCTTCAGCACAAGTCCCAGAAACGCCATCGTGGCAATTTCTGCGACCTGGCCGATACTCATCGCCGCCTGAACCCAGTTGCCCGGCACACCGACATCTTCCAGATATTTGAACGCAAAAAAGAAGAAGCCGTCATGCACGGTCGCATCGATCAGAGTGACAATAAACAGGACGAACAAAAATGGGTGCTTGAGCAGTTTCATGGACTCCAGCCACGCCAAACCCTGACCAGGCGCTGCTGGCTTCGGTGGCGTGTGAGGCAGCGTCAGGCTGAATGCAGCCAGACAAAGCGATGCGATCCCTGAGGTCAGGAATGCCCAACTCTTGCCCTGATTCAGAGCCTGACCAGAAAGCCCGGTTTTAAATGCTGTCCCCAGCCAATCCGTGAATCCACCAGCCTCCTCCATTGATGGAATCTTTGACCAATCCAGCAGGATAAACACAAACGGCCACGCAGCAGCGATCCACCCGATCGTGCCCCACAGGCGCACCGGGCCAAAGTCTTTTTGGGCGTCCTGAATATTTGCGAATGCGATACTGTTCGTGACAGAAATCGTCGGCACATAAAACAGGCAATGCACAGCCATGCATCCGAAGAACAACCAGTAGCTCGGCACGATCGGCTCTGGTCCCTGGAATGATGACCACGACAGATACCCAAAACCAAGCATCGATATTCCACCGAGCAAGTGGCTGAATGCCAGGTATTTTTCCGCCGCGAAGTTTCGATCCACGAATTGATTTGCAAAAAACATCGCGATGATGGCTGAAACTGGAAACGCGAGTGTCAAACCCATTTCCTGCCAGGGAATCTCAAGCCCGAACAACTGGGTGGTCTCCGTGAAGTTCAGCGCACTGCCGCCAAAGAAGCCAAAGCTGGCTGGCAGCCATGCTCCCCAGATAAAGAACTCAAAAAACATCATGATCGAAAGGCGAGTTTTCATGGTTAGCTTCAGTAATCCTGGCGGAAGGTACGAAATGGGTGACGGAATACCCCGGGACGGTGATCAGGCAGAGGCGGATAATGACAACGGAAACCATTTCGGGCAACCAAAGAGCCGTTTTCGCGGGAACACAGAATTTAGACCGCCTCCGTTTCCTCCGGCAACACCGCGCTCAAAAATGTGGGTCTTCCGCCAAATCTGTGGGTGAAATCGGCTACATGGCGGTGGATTTCGTGATGGCGAGTGAGCGAGCCGTTGTTTAAACTTGATCGTTACATTCCAAGACGCTCGCTTGCGACAAAATCCAGTGTTTTGCCAAGTCAAGACAGATTCCTAATCGATTTTCACCCACAGATTCTGCGGACGAGTTAAAATGTGGGTCAGGATGAGCTCGGCAGACAGGACTTGCTCTAATAATCAATCGCGACCGCACCTCTCCAGACAGTCGATCAAGACGCATGGTGTCCATAACCCAAAATGTATCTTCTTCGGCAACTTACTCCAATGACGGGCAATGTCGTTGCGGAAAAGCCGTGCGGATTCTGGCGGGGTTCGAGATCCTGTTGATTGCGGCCACATGGCCGCTTTGGTGGGGTCACAGTTCCTTTCCACGGATACCACTGATCCACAGCCTCTCGCCGCCCATTGTGGCTGACCGGATCGTTGTCGGGATGCTGTTGGCAGCATGCCTGATCGTCGCTGGCTCTTTCGGACAACAGCGATGGGTCAGAACTGTGCGAGCTGCGGGTCTTGCCGCTGCATTGATGCTGTGTGTTTCGAATCAACATCGTCTCCAGGCATGGCACTGGTTGTTCGCCCTGGGGCTCGGAGCTTCCTTTTTCAAACCAGAAAGCGGACTCCAGCTGCTGCGATCGGTGCTGGCGTCCATCTATGTCTGCTCGGCGCTTTCCCGCATAGCCCCGGTGGCCTACCAGGGAATGTCGGCAGCCATCGTGGACCAGTTGCTGAGGATGACTGGCATCCACTTTGAAGTCCCGGCCGAAAGCAAAATCGAAATCATGTGCCATGCACTTAACATCGGAGAACTAGCCGTCGGACTGCTGCTGCTCTGGCCGAAGTCGCGCCGATTTGGCATGCCGTCGGCGATGCTGTTGCACGGAACGCTGCTGCTGGCCCTGGGGCCTCTGGGACTTGGTCATCACCCGGCAGTGTCGATCTGGAACGTGTGCTTCCTGTGCCTGATTCCGGTGGTGTTTTCCGGGCCTGTAAGATATTTGCCGTCCGGGGAAACAGGAAAGCGTTGGAGTTTTCGAGCCGCGACTCTTTTCGTGTGGCTGTTTCCGCTGTCCGGCCTCTTCGGCATCGCTGATAACTGGCCAGCATGGCAACTGTATTCAACGCGCCCGGAAACATGGGTGCTGCGAATCAAGGAAGCCGACATCCAGTACCTCGAACACGACATACAGCAACATGTTTCGAAACCCGAACCTGTGGACGATTGGGTTGTTCTCAAGCTGGATCGCTGGTCACTGGCTGAAACAGATTCGCCGCTCTACCCGCAAGGTCGATTTCAGCGCGAAGTCATTGGCCGGGTGCTGGCGACTTTGCCGGATGACGCAGAATTTCGCATCGACATCTCAGAACCTGAGCCGTGGTTCTGGTGGCAACGCATCCATCGCACGATGACAACACGCACTGAACTGGCCCCGGAGTGACGTCCAGACTCACGGCGCGAGGAGAACGACGACACCTACTTCACGTGGCTGAGAACGAAGGATTAACTGGAAGGCGTCAGCACACGGGTAGGCCAACGCCGTTAATTATTTGATCGAGTCAGAATCAGCGAATAACCCCCCTTAGGATCGGCGGAGAAATAACTGTCGTCTTCCGGGCGTGGGGCACGTTTGCAACGTGCCGGGCACGATGGAATCGTGCCCCACTTAATTCTGCCGCAGTCCTTATCCGGCCTCCAGCCACCTTCTACCCCTTGCCAAAGGGAGAAGGCGGAGCCTCATTCAGACCCGCGCGGAGCAGATCCAGGCACTGGTAAAGCCCGCAGGCCGATCCCGGAGTAGTGGAAACCGCGAGCTGCCATCTTAACGCGATCATACAAATTGCGACCGTCGAAGATGACCGGTGACTTCAGCTTCCGTTTGATGTAGTCGAAGTCCGGATTTCGAAATTCATTCCACTCTGTCACGATGGCAATTGCGTCGGCACCATCACAGGAGTCGTAGTGGTGGTCACAGTAGGTGATTTTGTCACCGAGTTCCTTGCGGACATTTTCCAGAGCGACAGGATCGTGAGCTCTTACGATCGCACCGGCTTCCAGCAGGCTGTGAATCAGGACCAGCGCGGGTGCCTCGCGAATGTCATCTGTGCGCGGTTTGAAGCTCAGCCCCCAGACGGCAATCGTGCGTCCGCACAGGTCACCGCCAAAGTAGTCTCGAAGTTTGCGAAAGAGCACATGCTTCTGCTGGTTGTTCGTCTCATCGACAGTTCGCAGAATCCGAGGTTCAATGCCGCATTCAGCAGCCAGCGACGCGAGGGCTCGTACATCTTTCGGAAAGCATGATCCGCCGTAGCCAACGCCGGGAAACAAAAACGAGAATCCAATCCGGGCATCGTGCCCGATCCCTTTGCGAACTTCGTTTATGTCCGCTCCTACGCATTCACAGATGTTTGCCATCTCATTGATAAAGCTGATCTTTGTGGCGAGCATGCAGTTGGCGGCGTACTTGATCATCTCCGCGCTTTCGATGCCGACAGAAATAAACGGCTTTTCGGTACGCAGAAAAGGCTTGTACAATTCGAGCAGAATGTCTGCTGCAGCGGGATCATCGACACCCACGACGACACGATCGGGTTTCGTAAAATCATCAATCGCCGCGCCTTCCTTGAGGAACTCGGGATTTGATGCAATGCTGAACGGCGTGTCTGTTTTCGCTTTGATCCATGCGGCAACTCGGCGGTTCGTACCCACCGGAACGGTGCTCTTGCAGACAACGACCGTATCACGCTGTAGGTAAGAAGCCATGTTCTCGGATGCACTTTGCACGTATCGCAGATCGGCAGCTCCGGATTCGTCCTGTGGTGTGCCGACGCAGATAAAGACACATTTTGCCGACGAAATGGCATCTTCGTAGCTGGTGGTGAAGCTCAGACGACCGGCGGCGGCGTTGCGTTTCACGAGTTCTTCCAGCCCCGGTTCGTAGATTGGGACGCCACCGTCGTTAAGGAGCTGCACTTTGCGGCTATCGACATCCAGACATGTCACATCGTTGCCGCTTTCCGCGAAACACGTTCCGGTCACGAGTCCCACGTATCCGGTTCCAATCATCGTAATTTTCATAACTTCGCTCAGCGTTCGCCAGATTTGATTTGATAAGAAATGTACTGTGTCTCAGGCCTGCAGGTTATCCGAAGAAGAGTTTCCCCGTCGCGACGCGAACAGTAGTTTTTCCATCCGACTCAGTCCAGCCACTGGTGAATGCGTTCCGTTCCGCCAGCAAGAGTTCTCATTGCACAGCCGACAGTACCCATCCAGATCGTGGCAGAAATGCACGCAATGACGTAGAAGAATTTCAGCGGACATGCCGCACGAATTCCGGCATCAGACCGAAACCGATCACGTCGTAACCCATTTCCGAGAACTCCGCCAGGTTGCGTCCGGAATCGATTCGGCGATCGACCAGTCGTCCCGGGGGCGGGCAGAAACGTTGCATCTGTCGCTTGGCTCACTGGCGTTTGGCAACGTGCCATCAGTAATTGTCTGCGCGCGGCACTGGCTCCTGAAGATGACTGGGGTCCCGGTTGATGATTCGGCTGGTTGTTCCTGATATGATGCGGACAGTCGAAGTCAAACAGTTTGAGGAAAAAACCATGAATCAATACTTGCCAATGGCACTGACCACGCTCCTTTTGTGCGGTTGTTTCGAGTCTCAACAACCGTCAGCCCCGAGACAAAAGACTACCGACAAAATCGGTGAATTTGATCCCAATGCCGGCGACGAAGTCGTCAAGCCGGAAGTCAAGATGACCAACCCGATCACCGGGCCACTGGAAGCGTATGGCCCGATGGTGCAAATGTTGGCGGGGTTGAATATCGACCAGGCAGTCAACCTGTTCCATGCCACAGAAGGTCGGTATCCAGATTCGTACGACGAATTCATGACGCGAATTATCGAAGAGAACAAAATCCGCCTGCCCGTCCTGTCCCCCGGACTGGAGTATCAGTACGATGTCGAGAACCACAAGTTGCTGGTGATTCGCACTCTCTCAAATCCTTAGGACCGGCGCAGAAATAACTGTCGTCTTTTGGACGTGGGGCACGTTTATAACGTGCCCGGCACGATGGAATCGTGCCCCACTTATTTCTGTCTCAGTCCTTAACGGCGTTGCCCTGGCCGGTGGCCTCCCGGAAGAGTCCCGCGACGATCCACACCCTATGCGTATTCGCGGTTTTTTTCCAGACCGGGAAGTGGGATCGGGTATCGGCCTTCTTGATCGGCCTGGAGTGGTGACATCGATTCCATCGTGAGTTTTTCGATGTCCGGAGCAAATTCGTGCTCGCAGTTCATCATCTGCTCGAGTGTCATTTCCTGTCCTGTATGAGCGGCCATGCGGCCCATCGATGTCACGATGCTGGCCATGCAGCCGCGTTCGACTTCGTTGTACTTTTCGTTCTTACGGATGGCCGCAATCAGATGCTTCCATTCGTCTTCGTACGGATTGTTCGTTTCGGGCTGCGGAAACTGCCAGGCAATATTGGCATCATCTTCTTTGTGCCCTTTGTAGATGCGGGCGCGCGATGGCCAGTGCGATGCGGAGGAAATCACACCCAGTCCTTTCGTGCCGTGCGCATAGCTCGCAAATTCCTGATAACAGCCGGGAATGGTGCGACCGTTAACGAACAGTTTTGTGCCGTCGTCGAACGTGTACTCCATCGAATACGTGTCGAAATTCTGATCGACGTTGTCGCCGCGGTAGTGGCGTCCACCGCTGGCTTTGCAGCTGACGGGCCACGAATTCTTCATCCAGCATGATTCGTCAATGTTGTGAATGAGGAAGTCACTGACCGCTCCGCCACTGAGCCAGAGAAATCCATGGAAGCGACTGATCTGGTACAACAGCTCGCTGGCTCCTTCCGGTTTCGGGCCAGTCGCGGCAGTGCCGGTGGGTCCGGCCATACGATAGGCACGCATCATAGTGATGTCGCCGATTTCGCCATTCTGAATGCGGTCGAACAATTCGCGGCGTGCTTCGCAGTGACGGCACATCAGACCGACCGCGACCTTCAGGTCTTTCGCAATCGCCTTGTCGTTCAACGCCAGCATGCGCCGTGTTGTCGGTCCATCGACGGTGACCGGCTTCTCCATAAACACGTTGAGACCCTTCTCGATGGCATACGTGTAATGGACCCAGCGAAATGCCGGCGGAGTTGTCAGAATCACGACGTCGCCAGGCTTCAGACAGTCCATCGCTTTCTTATAGCCGTCGAAACCGATGAACCGACGATCTTCGGGTACGTCCAGCTTGCCGTCGCTGGCATGTGACTTGTTCAGAGTTTCGTGACTGGCCGTCAGATTCTTTTCGAAGACATCCGCCATGGCGATGAGCTTGATCGGCCCGTTGTCCACAGACAATGCGTTGCCGGCAGCACCCGTACCGCGACCGCCGCAGCCGACGAGGGCAATCTGAATGGTGCTGTCCTGAGCGGCATACATTCCGGATGCTGCTCCGCTGAGCAGCGTGGTGGCTGCCGCTGCGACTGTGGATGATTTGAGAAAGCTTCGTCGTGAGGCTTCGGAGAAGTTGGTCGTCATACAATGGCTCCGGTACGGATCTTGGAGGGAAAACGTTTAAGTCCGCGAGCTGCAGACTTTAACGAAAAACAGGCCGCGCTGCTTGCGCAGCACGCACACCTGAGGCAGGTAATCGATATTATTGCGTAAAACGCACGCGAAAGGAAACGATTTAGCAGAATGAGTAGACTTGCGCGGGTCTGAGTGCGACATTTTCTTGTAGCCGAAGTCATGAGACTTCGGGTTGAATCATGGCCCGGCTCCGAATTCTGACGAATCCGGGCACTTAGGCGAGCGGCAGAAATGAATTTACCGGTACGACGGACTTCCAGTCCGTCGCATGGTGCTACTCGACGGACTGGAAGTCCGTCGTACAAATTGCGAATGGTAAGTTCTATCCTGCCGCTCGCCTTAGGACCGGCGCAGAAACAACGGACGTATTCCGGACGTGGGGCACGTTGATAACGTGCCGGGCACGATGGAATCGTGCCCCACTTATTTCTGTCTCAGTCCTTGGTAGAATGAATGGCGGGCCGGCGCTGTCGCTTGTCCCACCCTACACAACGGCTGGACGCCAGCACCACAATCATGTTTCCTCTGCCGCTTTCCGACTTTGAATACTACATGCTGGTCGATGACAGACCGTCGCATCCGATGGTGTTCGTTATCGCCGCACATCTGTCAGGTGCGTTTCAGCAGGCCGCATTGCAGCAGGCTCTGGATGAACTCGTACAGTGCCATCCGTTCCTGAGATGCTGCGTCACGGAAATCCAGGGACGAGGCTGGTGCTGGACGCCTGCGACGACCATAGCCACGGCAGCGCAGCCTGCGGGGCGTCTGGACTGGATCGACGGCGATGAAGCGTCTGTCTCGGGATTTGTGCCGCAGGTGCGTTCCATTGATCTGACGTCCGAAACCGGCCTGCAGGTTGTTGTACGGGCCTCACCGAATTCGGCGCGACTGATCCTCTACATCCATCACGTCTGCTGCGACGGGATCGGAGGACTTCAGATTCTGGGAGAATTACTGGCGCGCTATGGTCAGAAGACAGCGGCGGCTGGTGCGAAGCGACCCGTGTTTGACGAGCCACGGAAAGAATTGCTGCTTGAACGTGAAAACTATGACGCCGGTGATGCGACAGTCGAACGGCAGAAGAAATCACTCAGGAAGACCGTTGGAAAAATCTCACGCCTGTTGTTTCGAAAGCCGGTGACGCTGGCTCCCACCGTCGCATCTGCCGCGTTGCCTTCCGCTGGAGCGCCAGCTTCAGCACCTGCCATTCTGGAAGCCGTAATCTCCATAGCCACGCATCGAAAACTTCGCGGCGTGGCAGCCAGGCACGATGTTTCGATCAACGATCTTTTCATCGGACAGTTTCTGCTGCACATTCGACGTTGGAATTCCAGGACGCAGCCTGACAACGGGAAGAACTGGATTCGTCTCAGCGTTCCCGTGAGCATGAGGACGCGAGTTCACGATCAGATGCCGGTGGCAAACGTCGTGAGTTACGCATTTGTGACTCGGCGTCAGCACGAATGCGATGACATGGACGCGCTGCTGAAATCGATTCACCGTCAGACAAACGATGTCGTCTTCAATCGTGAAGGGATCGTGTGTCTGAAGATCTTTAAGGTATTGCGCAAGTTCCCGCGCGGGATGAAGATGTTTCTGGGTCTGAAGTCATGCCTGAGTACAGCCGTGCTGGCAAATATCGGCGACATCCGGCGACGCTTCAGCGGACGTTTTCCACTCAACAATGGCAAGTGGATCGCAGGCAATGTGCTGGTCGAACGACTGACAGGAGTCGCTCCCGTACGGCCCAATACCCGCGCTGCCGTGTCGATCGGTGAGTACGCCGGCGAATTATCAATCAGTCTGCGCACGGATGCTTCGATGATCAATGTGGCAGATTCACAGCGATTCCTGCAGGAGTTTGTCGAAGCGATGGAAGGCCTGGCTTCGCATGTCAGCAATATCGACGAGGCGTAAGCGTGTCATCGACGTTGATTTTCGGGAGGGCGAGGCTCCTGCCGAGCCGACGACAGCATCGCCAATTCTCGGCTCGGCAGGAGCCTCGCCCTCCCAATTTCACAATCAATTTCGGCTAGTCCTTTGCTCAGCAAACGTTTAGAACGTTGCTATTCTGAGAAGATTTGGCCTGACCAGCAGGAGAGCACGAGGTTGAGTTCAAAGTGGCCATCACTCTCTGAGTGATGAATTGCGATGAATTGCGATAACGGCGGATCAACGAGCACGTGACTCCGTCAGTGACGCCTGTCTGAGCTGGCCAAATGAATCGCATTGCGTCACTCGGAGAGTGACGTCTACTTTGGGTTGCAGGCGAAGCCCGCGCCAAGACTACTCCTTGAACGACATCGACTACGGCCAGGCGACCTGCAACACGCAGCCGGATTGAGTGGCGATGAACAGGCGGTCGCCGAGGGGACCGGTGCAGATATGGACGGGCGGATCCTGTGAGATATCGACGGCCCACTGGATCGTGCCTTCGAAGTTGAGCCAGAAAATTCGGTTCTCCAGCGTCAACACGGCGACGCGACTCTTAGTGGCGGAGGCTGATACGCGGCTCGGGATGCCATCGATGGCGAACGATCCCAGTTGAGTGCCCGAGCGATCATAGACCTGAACGCCGTGGTTGAATGCAGCCAGAAAGATCCGCTTGCCACCTTCCGACACAGCCATGTCACCAGCATTGTTCATGAGGCGTTCGTTCCAGATTTCCCTGCCATTCAGATCGAGGCGGCACAACTGACCAAACTCAGCCGCACCGATCAGTTCCGGTGCCTCTCCCAGAAATGTCAGATGTTCCATCGCCCGTTTCGTATCAACTTTGGCAATTTCCTTACGATCGGCGGTCACGATATGCAGTCTGGCGGAATCGCTGCTGAACGCGATATGGCTACCGTGCGGAGAGATTGCGATGCTGACAATTCGACCAGTGATCGAAGCGTCCCAAAGCGGTTTTAATCTTGCATCGAAGCACACCATGCGGCTGTGGCCGAGCACCGCAACGCCGATATTTCCGCTGTCGGACCAGACCAGTTTACGAAGTCCGACAAAACTGCGATCTTCGACAAGGCGATCGCCGTTCTGATTCATCAGGCACAGGTGGCCAGATTCTGTACCGACGAGCAAAGTGCGGGCCTCGTCGGCGAAATCAATCGCGACCACACCGTCGGAAAAGAAATCTTCAAAGACTTCCGCCGGTCTGGATCCGTGGCTGTTGTGAAGCAGTGGTGAAGCCACGCGGTCTGCCTGAATTATTTGCGGGTGAGGCGAGTCTGCAATTCTTCGATCGCGGCGGCGACGTCAGCATCAGCCGAAATCTCATCAGAAGTCCGACCACGGAAAAAGGTGACCTGCGTATCTTCTGGTGAAGGCACAACGACATCCGGAACCAGGCCTTTGCCTGCGTAGTTTCCATGAGCGGGCGAAAAGAATTTCGCGGTGGTCAGTTTCAGGCCGGTTTCACCGGGCAGATGAATGATACTCTGCACCGACCACTTGCCGTACGTCTTCCGCCCCACAATCGTACCACGACGATGATCCTTGATCGCTCCGGCAACAATTTCGCTGGCACTGGCACTGTTTTCGTCAACTAGCAGCGTCAACGGATAGTGACGCACGTTGTTGCCATGTGCCTGAAAGATCTGTGACTGCTCCGGTGCACGACCTTCTGTGGAAACCAATACGCCACGATCGATAAAGCGTTCAATCACGGCCGCTGCTGTTTCGAGCAAACCACCCGGATTGCCTCGCAGATCCCAGATCAGCGCCCTCATGCCCTTGCGTTCCAGGGTCCGCAGCGCTTCGTCCAGTTCCTCTGCCGTATTGTTCTGAAAGCCTTCCATCCTGATATACCCAATGCCTCGAGTTTCATCCAGCATGACGGTGCGGGTAATGCTGCGAATCTGAACGCGGCGTCGAGTGAATGTACCGGATTTCTGAGTTCCTCCGGGGGATTCGAAGGTCAGCTCCAAACGACTGCCACCGGAACCTCGCAACAGGCGCGCAGCATCGTCGGTAGAAAAGTCCCGACAGTCCTGACCGTCGATCGCGACAATGTAATCATCCGGCTGTAATCCACCCTGTTCAGCCGGACTATCCAACAAGACGTTGACCAGATGCATGCCGCGCCCTTTGACGCCTTTCATCTCGATGCCGATCCCGACCATCTCGCCCTGAATACTCCCAAACAGATCGTTGTAACGATCGGGTGTCAGGAAGTTGCTGTATTCGTCGAGCGCATTGCAGCCGCCGAAGATGTATTCCATGACAACCGCCGTCCCGGAAATTCCAAGCTCGCGATCGCAGAGCTCGCAGACGGTCGTGATCGCCGATCGGGCATCCATTCGCGTTTCGAGTGGACGGTTCCAGAAGTCCTTGATCAGAACACTGCGAACTCGTTCGACTGCTGCATCACGACCCGGCTGCACGTTACGACCAAGAAACTTTTCATTCTTGAGCGCCATGTACAGACTTTCGGTGCCATGTGCGACAAATCGACCGGGTGAAACGGTGTCAACGTATTCATTTTGAACACGGGAAAGTATGTCTTCGTATAAATCCAGTGCTGCTGCCCGACCTTTGCTGAGCAACTGATTTTCGAAGCTGCGATCCGAATAGCGTCGATCGACCCCGAAGTGAATTCGTGTGCGACGCAGAGCGTACTTGAGACCTTCGTCGTTTTGCCATGCTTCCAATGACGCTTCATACAGCGTGATGGCTTCGACCCACTGACGACTGCTTTCGAGCTGTTCGCCAGCCTGTTTTGCTTCTTCGGCATTGGCATAACGGGAAAGATCAACGCCTGAAACGTCCTCTGCTGCCGCTCCCGCCGACACCAGCAATGCCGCCACCAGCAATGCCGCCAGCGCATGGAACAGGAGCGACCGGATTTTACAAATCCATGGACTCATCGGCATGACTTTCCCCTCGATCATTCCTGCCACAAACGCAGTTTCTGACCATGTGTCTCAGTAGCGTGTCACCGAGCGGCGTCATGCCTCGCGATTCAATTTCTTCCCTGAAATCGAAATTTCTTTGTGCTCACTGCTGGTCTGTTTGCCAGCGAGTGAACATGATTGACCACCGTATCAAAAATCTTGGCCAAACTTTACCTTAAAATGACTATATGGCGAGAATGCTGGTTGGTCAAATGCCGAATCCCGTCATTGTTTTCTTCTGCGGCAGAACCCGGAAAGTCCGCAAAGTTCCCGAATTTCCTGCTGCGTTTCACCTCATTTAGTCAGCCATGCAATCGGCTGTGGCCCGATTCGTCAGAATTCGGATCCGCGGCATGATTCAACCCGAAGTCTCACGAATTCGGTACATTCCTTGCTTGCAGGGCGTGCCTAAGCTAAAACGCATGACCTCCCGGGCGTGGTTTCGATTCGATCCAGGTTCAAGGAAGGTCCGCAGCGCGGTTGTACGCATTTTGCGGATGAGAGGGTCTAAGGACTGAGACAGAAATATGTGGGGCACGATTCCATCGTGCCGGGCAAGATACAAACGTGTCCCACGTCCGGAAGACGACAGGTATTTCTGCGCCGGTCCTAGCGCCAATTTTCGAGTAAGTTATCCTGAGAATCAGTCCGCAACTATGAGCGAGCAAAAGAAAGAACCCTCTGTCGAGAAACCGGTGTCCGGATTCCCGTTGAGGCTCGTCGTTGGCCTGATGGTACTGAGCGCGGCGTTCGTCTTGTTGCTGGCCGCGTACTCACGGTCGTCTCAGACGATACCCTCAACGCCATCGTCATCGCCCGAGAAGCCCGTTTCGATCACGCAGGAAAACACGGACAATGTGCCTGTGGCACCCGTGTCGTCGGTACAGAACGAATTCGCTCCAACTGTCGCCCAGCCAGTCCCTGCCACAGCCTCAGCGCCAGAGGGGATGGTCTGGATTCCCGGCGGTGAATTCTCAATGGGCTGTGACGCAGAATCCGAATCGCTGTGCAGTCTCCCAGGCGTGACACGAGACGCGCTGCCGATCCATCGTGTTGCGGTGGACGGTTTCTGGATGGATGCGACGGAAGTGACAAACGAGCAGTATTCAAAATTCGTCAAGGCCACAGGTTATGTGACGGTTGCCGAGCAGAAGCCGACGCAGGAAGAATTTCCCACAGCGCCACCGGAGAATCTCATCGCGGGATCCACGGTCTTTGCTCCAACGCCTCAACCTGTCCCGATAAACGATTATTTTCAATGGTGGAGCTACGTCCCAGGAGCTGACTGGAAACATCCGACCGGACCGGAAATAGATCACACAGGGCGTGAGGACTATCCGGTCGTGCAAATTGCATACGAAGATGCGGTGGCCTATGCGACCTGGGCTGGCAAACGATTGCCCACAGAAGCCGAATGGGAATTTGCAGCGCGTGGCGGCAAGGCGGGAGAGCTTTATGCCTGGGGCAATGAGCTTCAGCCGGGTGGAAAGTTCCAGGCCAACATTTATCAGGGAGAGTTTCCCGTGGAAGGACGCGATACAGGGACGGATGGATTCAAAGGCATTGCACCAGTGAAGCAGTACGCTCCGAACCCATATGGACTGTACGACGTCGCTGGCAACGTCTGGGAATGGACAAGCGACTGGTATCGCCCCGACTATTACGGATCGCTGGCTGCTCAGGGCGGCGTGGCGCGCAATCCGCAGGGCCCGAATGCACCCTTCGATCCAGCGGAACCGACGGAGAAGAAACGAGTTCATCGTGGCGGTTCATTCCTGTGTACCGATTTGTATTGCACGCGTTACATGGTCGGCACGCGCGGCAAAGGCGAAGTTCGCACGGCCAGCAATCACGTCGGCTTCCGCTGCGTGAAGTCCGTCAAGTCGCCGGAGTGAACTGAATCGCCGAGAATTTCAATAGCGTTCTGATTATGATACCCCACAGGAGTTGTTCCACATGAAGAGAGTATTTTCTGTCGCGATTGTTTTTTTGTTGAGCGCGTTTGCTGTGCCATCGGTCGATGCGGATGAAGCCGCCGTGCGAAAGACACTCGCCGAATACGTCGATGCCTTCACTCAAAAGACGCCAGAAAAGGTTGGCGGGTTCTGGACGGAAAATGGCACTCATACAAATCGTGAGACTGGTGAACGCACTGAAGGGCGTGACGCAATTCAGGCGGATATGAATGAGGTGCTGAAAGAGGGCCATAATTTCAAACTCTCAGCGACGATTGACGGAATCCGATTCATCACAGCAAACGTTGCGCGTGTTGAAGGTGAAACGACGGTCGTGCTCAGCGACGCAGAACCGATTGTTTCGAAGTACACCGCCATTCTGGTTCAACAGGGTGATAAGTGGTTGCTGGATACCGTTGAAGAAATGCCGCTGCCTCAACCTGCGTCCACTGCCGACGCTTTGAAAGAACTGGAGTGGCTTGTCGGCGAGTGGGTCGATGATTCGGGCGATGTGAAAGTCACAACGTCGTTCCGCTGGACAGATAGTCAGGCATTTCTGCTGCGGTCGTTCAGGGTCGAAACTAATGAAGGCGTGGCGATGACCGGCACGCAGGTGATCGGCTGGGATCCTCGAGGTCAGCAGATTCGCAGTTGGTCATTCAATTCTGATGGATCTTTCGGTGAATCCACATGGGCGCGAAATGGTGACAGCTGGTTGTCAAAGTCGGCTCAGACACTGGCGAGCGGCGACGTCGCTTCCGGAACGTACGTTATCGAACGACTGGACGAAGACTCGTTCACGATTCAACTGGTCGGTCACGAAGTGGGCGGTGAGCCTCAGCCGACTGAACCAGCTGTCACTGTTGTCCGTGTTCCAACACCACCAGCGACCGATTCTGCACCACAAAAGTAGCCTCGAAAGGCATTGTCACGATGAGAAAAATCACATTCAGCGTTCTTGCGCTTTGGATCATGGTGGGGCTGTTTTCGGTTGAGATTTCCGCTCAGGGATTTCGTGGCGGCGGTGGAGCTGCACGAAGTGGTGGCGGTGCGGCGCGAAGTGGCGGGGGCGGTGGAGCTTCCCGTCCGGCCACTCGACCAAGCGCTCCGAGCATGGGAGCCAGTCGTCCATCACCAAGTCGTCCATCACCAAGTCGTCCATCACCAAGTGGTCCGTCACCAAGTCGGCCGAACGTCAGCGGACCGTCGGTGAATCGCCCGACGACTCGCCCGGCGACGCCCAGTCGTCCGGAGGTCAACCGGCCATCTGGTGGTTTGAAACCATCGACGCGGCCATCAACCCCATCAACACGGCCATCACAACCAGGCACCCGTCCATCGTTGCCAACGACTTTGCCGGGCAACAAGTTGCCAGGTCAAGGCAGCAATCCAGGTAACACGTTGCCGAATCGTCCCGAAAACCGTCCCAGCATTCCCGGACTGGGTGGTGGCGCGGGAAACCGTCCCAACGGGAATTTTCCTAATCGTCCAGACGGCGGCCGCCCTAACGTGAATCTCCCTAACCGTCCCGACGGCGGTCGTCCCAACGCGAACTTGCCGGGAGCTGGGAGTCGTCCAAATCTTCCGGGCAATGGCGGTCGGCCATCCGCTGGTGACGTTGGGGATTTCCTGGGAATGGACAAGCTGCGTCCTGCGCCATTACCGGGGACAACTCGTCCAGGCATAGGTAACGGGATCGGGAATCGACCGGGAATCGACAATGGCATCGGGAATCGACCCGGAATCGACAATGGCATCGGCAATCGACCGGGTGTGGGCAACGGCATCGGCAATCGACCGGGTGTGGGCAACGGCATCGGCAATCGACCAAACATTGGAAATGGCAATGGAAACAATATTGGAAACAACGTCATTAACAATGGGTCGGTAAATATCGGGCAGATCAATGTTGGTAACAACGTCGCCATCAGCAATCGTCCGACGTGGGCCAATCTTGATCGAGGTCGTGTGACCAGCATCAACAATCGCTGGCAGAATCAGATTGGCGGAATGCACAACTGGCGGGGAGTTCATCCGAACCGAGCGGCCTTTTGGGCGGGCTGGGGTGTCGGCGTTCACAGCAGTTTTCGTTGGCACCACCGCAATCCCGGCTGCTTCCGCGGCAACTGGTGGTACGGCCATCCGTGTCGCTGGGGTGGCTGGAACTATGGCTATGGCTTCGCCAATCGTCCATGGAGATTTTGGTGGACCGTTCCGACATACGCGGCCTGTGTCAATTGGTTCACATGGCAAGCACCACCCACCGTCTGGGTTGAGCCGGTTTACTACGACTACGGTCAGGGCGGCAATGTCGTCTACAACGACAACTCGGTCTACATCAACGGGGATGAGGTTGCGACAAGCACTGAGTTCGCCCAAAGCGCGGCGGACCTGGCAACGGTTCCTGCGCCTGCCAGTGAAGAGGAAGCACAGAAGGCGGAGTGGCTGGCTCTGGGAACGTTCACAGTGTCAGCGGGTGAGAACGACGTCGATCCGACTCGCATCGTGCAACTGGCTGTCAGTAAGGAAGGCATTGTCAGCGGTACGCTGTATAACACAGAAACAGATGAGACTCAGACCATTCAGGGACAAGTCGATAAGGAGACTCAACGAGTCGCCGTGCGCTTTGGTGAGAGCGAGGACATTGTTGTCGAGACTGGTTTGTACAACCTGACTCAGGCTGAAGCTCCGGTACTGGTTCACTTCGGCCCCGAAAAGGTCGAAAGCTGGCTGCTCGTGCGTCTGGACGACCCTGCTCCGGACGACGAAAGTGGAGCATCCAGTGTTCCTCAGCAGTAGTCTGCAAATTCATCATCAACTCGCTTGCGAGGCGTCTAACCGCGTGAGCAATGCCCCGACCTTTGTATTTCAAATTTCAAATACGAACAAACGCGGCGCGTTGGCTACGCCGTGCAACGAGTCATTGCCAACCGAGCGAGATAAATGTGCAGTCAAGAGCACTTGGCTTACAGGGTGGACTCAGGCCCAACGGGGTCCACAACTTTCGATGGTGGAACGGAAACATCCTGAGGCGATGTGAACCCCGTTGGGCAACGCCGTTAAGGATTTATCGTCGTGTTTTCACAAAGTTTCTCGAAGTCCCTTCTCCCCCTGGGAAGGGGGAGAAGGTGGCCGGAGGCCGGATGAGTCGGGATCGAACTCATAGTGGTTCGCATCGGCAGCTGCCTCGTAGCGTCCAAGCCGAACCGTCTGGCCGAAATCAGTCACTGCAAACCTGGCAAAACCGGTCTGGTCCCGTCTCCGGATTTTTCAAATGCCGAGAGCGGAACCGTGAGTGGCGGGAGGCAACCGCGCCACAATGTGATCGTCTCGCTGGACAGATCGACGCTGCCTCCGATGAAAAGGTCCGCTGCGTGTTTAGCCTTTAACGCTGCGGTCAGGTCTTTTTCATAACTAGTACATGTCCGTAAATGTATTTGAAGTGGAGAAAAGCAGGCGACACGTAAGAAAGGCTCCGCGAAGATGAGGTGAGAAACCGTAGAGTTGATTGAAATCGTCAGCAAAACGGAAAATCATTGCGCAATCTTCGATGAGTGACATCAACGGCGAGACGTCGGCGAAGCGAGGCCGCGAAGGTATGAACTATTGCAAAATAGGCCACGGCAATCACGCATCGATTCGCCGCAAAGCCGTCTGAGGCGGCAACGCCCCCTCCAAAAAATCAACGATCCGCTGCCGGGCTAAGATTTATCGTCGGGCCTCAACATCATGGGCAAAAAGATGTTGGGCAAAAAATGGCTGCTATTTTTCTGCCCATACATTTTTCTGCCCCGAACGTCCTCGCTTCTAAAACGTCGTATTGACGGTGGCGTACGCGCGAATTCCTCATGTTAGCTTTGCAGCGGGCCGTTGAAAAAAATCGCGACGATTTGGACATAGCCGGTGGAATGGTACGCGCCGAGTCGGCAAAAACCGCCCGAAATCGTGTTCCGATCCGCCTCTGCCGCCATCATGACGGAGTGTAGTGCGCCCTACGCTTGATTCTTCAATCACCGGCAGAGTGCCACGGCGACAAACAAATCGATTACGACCGCATTGTACGGATACGCACAAGCTACAGGAATCGCACTCGACTCAGAGAGTCAAGCTACGGAAATCTACTTATTTCTTCAGTGCCTGTTTCATCGCGTCGCCCATGCCGCCGGGGCTGGCAGAGACGATGACACCGACGGCTCGCAAGGCTTCCATCTTCTCAGCGGCACCGCCGCCGCCACCGGAAATAATCGCCCCGGCATGTCCCATGCGTTTTCCGGGCGGAGCTGTCTGTCCCGCGATGAATCCGGCAACGGGCTTCTTCACGTACGACTTGATGTATTCCGCAGCGAGCTGTTCTGCACTGCCACCGATTTCGCCAATCATCAAAATACCTTCGGTGCCTGGATCGTTCTGAAACATCTCAAGCAGGTCGATGTAGTCTGTGCCGTTGATCGGATCACCGCCGATGCCGATTGCGGTGCTTTGTCCAAGGCCGACGCGGCCCAGTTGCCATGCGGCCTCGTAGGTCAGCGTACCACTCTTGCTGATAATCCCGATCGTGCCGGGTGTGTGAATGTAACCCGGCATAATCCCGATCTTTGCGACGCCCGGCGTGATCACGCCGGGACAGTTAGGTCCGATCAGGCGAGACCTGGAACTCTCCAGTCCACGTCGTACACGCAGCATGTCCATCACCGGAATGCCTTCGGTGATCGCCACGATCAGATCCATCCCTGCGTCTGCCGCCTCCAGAATCGCATCTGCACAGAACGGTGGCGGCACAAAGACCATCGACGTGTTTGCGCCGGTTTTCTCGCGAGCTTCAATCACGGAGTTGAACACCGCAAAGCCATCGACGGATGTGCCACCTTTGCCTGGCGTGACACCACCGACGAAAACATCCACACCCGGCTGACATTCCGCTGCGTAGGCACGGCATTGCTGGCTATGGAAAAGTCCTGAAGTCCCGGTGATGCCCTGAGTGATCACGCGCGTTGATCTGGAAACAAGAATACTCATCAGTTTGTTTTCACAAATTTGAGATCTGAAATTTGAAATACACTGTCAACGCCTAGATACCCAGGGATTTTACAACCTTCTGAGCTGCATCTGTCAGGTCACTGGCACTAATGATGGGACGACCACTGGCCTTCAGCATTTCGCGGGCTTTCTCGACGTTCGTCCCTTCCAGCCGCACGACCAGTGGCACGTTGAAACCCACTTTTTCGTACGCATTCAGCAATGCCGAAACGATGACGTCGCATTTCATGATTCCGCCGAAGATGTTGACCAGCACGGCCTTAACATTCTTGTCTGCCAGAATGATACGAAACGCTTCCGTGACCTGTTGTTCGTTCGCTCCGCCCCCGACGTCCAGAAAATTCGCCGGCTCGCCGCCGTGTATTTTAATCAGGTCCATGGTGCTCATCGCGAGCCCTGCCCCGTTGACAAGACATCCAATGTTGCCGTTCAGCTTGACGTAGCTCAGGCCCGTGTCAGCAGCTTTCACTTCTGACGGATCCTCTTCTGACAGATCTCGCAGGGCCACCACGTCTTTGTGCCGGAACAGAGCGTTGTCATCAAACGTGACTTTGCCGTCGAGCGCCATCATCTGACTGTCTTCCGTGATGATGAGCGGATTGATCTCGACCATGCTGCAGTCATAATTCACAAAGAAGCGACAAATCTGCGGCAGGAATTTTTCGGCACTGCGAACAGCGGTGGCGTCCAGACCCAGAGCATACGCCAGCTTGCGTGCCTGGTAAGGATACAGCCCGGCGACGGCATCGAATGGCTCGGACAGAATTTTTTCCGGGGAGTGCTTCGCAACTTCTTCGATCTCCATGCCGCCTTCAGAAGACATGATAAGCACTGGCCCGCCGACTTCACGATCGACGACGATGCCAAGGTACAGTTCGCGAGCAATCTTCACACCCTGCTCGACGAACAGCGTATTGACGACTTTACCTTCTTCGCCTGTTTGAATTGTGACAAGCGTCTGCCCGAGCATCCGTTTCGCATTTTCAGCCGCTTCCGCCGCAGACTTCACGAGCACAACTCCACGCTGTGCGGGCAATTCTTTGAACGTCCCTTTGCCTCGCCCGCCAGCATGGATTTGCGACTTGACGACGGCAATTGGTCCGCCGAGAGTAGCAAAAGCCTGCCCGGCTTCGTCTGCCGTTTTCGCCACAATCCCCTGCGGCACCGCGACGCCCGCAGCGCGAAACAGCTGTTTGGCCTGATATTCATGGATTTTCATGGAACGCCATCAAATCGGAGAGTCAAGAAATCAAAATCAGTCAACACTTGGGAACTATAACCACCAATGATTCAAGGTTCGAGGAATGACAACGCTGCCCTTTTGGATTTTCCACGAAATTATCCCCGGCGCGGTCAAAAATGCCACGAACGCGAAGCGTCAGCCAGGGCTGAATCGGTGTGAACGCGGAACTGTCCGGGCTTCGAGCGTCATCCGAGTCTGTTTCGATTTCGAAAGCAGCGTATATTCCAGCGTGCTGAAAACATGGTCAAGCGGTCGGTCGTCTGCGGGTTGCGAAATACGGAACGAATCCGGCAGCAGTCAAAGTCGATCGCGCACATCATAAATCTGTCCGGTGCTGCAATAAATGCAGGGCTCGATCAAGGCTGCCCGATGAATCGGCAACCGGCGGCGTGTGTGTGACCGCCGGTTCAATCTTTGTCAGCGTTGCAGCAGTTCGCGAAACCGGCATGGCAACACTCAGCGGACCCGGCGACTCAGTCCACTTTCCGTGCGGACCCGGCGACTCAGTCCACTTTCCGTGCGAGGCTGGCGGCGCACCAACATGTCTGCCATCAGACGCTTTCTGAATGCCGGCCGTTTTACTGGATGTCGCATCGTCTTCAGATTCGGGCTTCACTGTTCCCGCCAGAATCAGTGTTCCTGCCAACAGCAGCCCGCCGATGAAAATCAGATTCCATAAATTGAACGCGGTCGCTGCTCGATTTGCGACCTCCCCGATTTGTATTTCTGATGGTGCGGTCGGAGCGACGTCCATGGATTCGGCAGCAAAACGTATCTTGCTGTCCACGGCGCTAGAGTCCCCGACGTCCTCAGCCTGACTGATGGACAGTGCAGAAACCCGGACGGCAGGAGCCTCCTCGGCATGGTCAGGCACAGCTGCGTCTGCTTTCGCCGAATCGCCGTCCGGCACCGGAAGAACCATCAATGGCTCAGGTGATTCTGGCAACTGAAGTGACTGAAACATGGATGGACTGCTGGCGAACGAGTGATTGCTCGCTGGCAATGTCATTGGTATAAATGGGTCCCGTGCCACTTTGGGGCCACTGCTCTTCCGTTCCGAAACAGTAGGCGACTTGTTGCCGAAGCCCGTGAGCACTGCGCGATCGCTCCGTGAAATTGAAATCACATCGCCGTGTGCAACTGAATGATAGAGTTCTGCTTTCGCGATCGGTGTTTGCTCCGAAAACCGGCAAATCACTTTGAGTTGCCCGTCTGCAGGCGGGAGAGTCTGTGTGGCCTGCAGGACATCGCCGATCACAATCCCGTCCTGTTCCAGACTCACGAAAGCGACACCGAGGTCCGATCGAAGTGCGGCGTTTTTCCTGACGGCAGCGGTCAGCGGCGACATCGACTGCACAACCAGCACGTCGCCATTCCCAACACGTTCACCGTTGTCGCTGGATGTTGCTGAGACGAATTGAGTCCGTTGAGGGACGTCCTGTGCCGAACGAATGAGCATGACATTGACGAACTCGGATACCAGACCGGCATTCAGCACCGCCTGTCGGACAGTCAGCGTCGAACCAGTCGGAATCGGATATGTCCTGCAATTCTCGATATCACCAACGACCGCGAATGTCGGTGCGTTCGGGTCGGGTGGCGCGGGCTGCTGCCCTGCTGCGGGGACCGCTGCCAGCGCCAAAAACGCCAGCAGATATACGGATCTGAGCCGTTCCATGGCTTGAACCCCGTCGTCTTTTCTATCGAGAATGTAGTCCGTCAAGACCTGAGACGCTGCTGTCTCACTGGCTTGATCTGTGCATTTCTTCCGTGAACGCCGATCCTGCGGTTTCTTCTGAATCGGCATTCGAATGGCGAAGGATCATTTTTTCCGCGCCACGCACAACTCCCTCCCAGACCACCCAGAATGCCAGCGGTTTGTAAGGCGAGCGGAAGATCAGAATTTACCTGCTGTACGACGGACATCCTTGTCCGTCGTTTGTTTCGGCGGACTTGGAAGTCCGCTGTACGGTAAGAACTTATCCGCCGCTCGCCTAAGGACTTGATTTTGTGGCAGGCCGGAACAAGCGCAGGTCCGGCAAGGGGCCGACCTGCCGGAACGCGGCTCCGCTTGGTCCGGCCTACAGAATCAAGGCCAATTCGTTGGCGTGACAAAGCTCGGCAATTGTTCAGCAATTTTCTCTCGACATTCGTCTTGAGTCATAACGCACAATTCTGCAATGCTACAGCTTCTCCTCTCATCGCCAGTCTCAAGTCAATCCGCTGATTCCTGTCATTTCTGACAAATTCCCTTCCGTTGTTGGACTGAGACCGCTCAGTCTTTTCCCAATTCATAGGCCCGAACATGCCAAGTTCGCACGCTCAGATTCGGCGAATCCGACGCCATCCACAATTGTGGCTGAATTCGTGCATTCTGTTGATTGCTGCGATCACCGCCGCGTTGGTGTCTCAGCCGGGGATGATCTACGCTCAACAGGAAGGTGAAGTGACGATCGCGGATGTTCGCATCGAAGGCAATCAGACAATTCCGGAGTCGGTCATTCTGCAGAAAATTCAGGCCCAGCCGCAGCGACCAATTTCCGAACAACTGATGCTCGAAGACAAACGATCATTGATGTCGACTCGCTGGTTTTTCAACGTTAACGAACGAATCGACGATACGCCGGATGGGTTGATTCTGGTCTATACGGTTCACGAAAAACCAATTGTGCAACGCGTGGAATTCCGCGGCAACAAGAAGGTCAAGGTCAAGCATCTGAAGGCATGGACTGGCTTGAAGGCGGGCAGTCCGTTCGATGCCCGCGCGAATAACGAAGCCGTCCATCGAATTGAACAGGAATATAAGGACAAGGGGTACTACTTTGTTAAAGTCACACTGATCGAAGGTGACAGCTCCGGCGATCGCGACGTCATTTTCGAGATCGAGGAAGGCCCTAAGGTTCAGGTCAAACAAAGAACATTCGAAGGCAACAGTTTCTGGTCGAATGGAGATCTGAGAAAGAATCTGATCAGCAAGGAAGCCTTCCTGATTTTTGGCGGAATCTATAATCCTGACACCATTCCGGCAGACGTTGAGGCTCTGAAACAGTACTACCGTAATGTGGGCTTTTTTGACGTGGAAGTCACGGGTACACCTTTGTTTTCAAAGGACCGTTCTGATGTCAATCTGCACTTTGTTGTCACTGAAGGAAAGCAATACAAGGTTCGTGAAATTCGCTATGAGGGGAATGCCACAATCGCGACGAATCGCCTGAGGTCCGAATCGAAACTGAATAATGGCGACTATTACAGCGCGTATCCCCTGGCAAAGGATGTCCGCCGGATGCTTGGGTATTACGGTGAGAAGGGTCACTTTTTTGCAACAGTGACCCCTGTTCCGCACTTTACTGAACAGCCTGGAATTGTTGATCTGGTCTTTGAAATTGACGAAGACCGACCGCGCTACGTTCGCGACATCAACATCAAATACGATGGCGATCATCCCCATACGAAGCAAACGGTTGCGTTAGACCGTCTCCAGATTCAACCGGGCGATCTGGCAGACCCAAGAATCATCAGGCGTGGACAGTCGCGACTCAACGGAAGTCAGTTGTTTGAAGCTGGTATCGGGTTCCAGTTTGAACCTGTCGAGCCAGGCCAGTCCGGATTCTCGGGCGATTCGAGAACGTATCGCGCTCAGGGACCTCCGTCGGGTCCCGATGACTGGACTCAGGAATTCTCAGTCGCCGCCCAACGATCTGCGTCGCAGAGTGCGGACGAAGATTATCACTGGCTGACTCGCCGAGACGAAACCGACACGGCGAATGCCAGTGAACCGGTTCGACCGCTGTATGAACGATTGCAGATGCAGCCGGGTGATCTGGCAAATCCAAAAATTATCAAGAGCGGTCGTCGGCGATCGACTCGCCAAGGTGAAACCGATACGGTAAGTGACCGTGACACAGGTGCGGAGTCAGATGACGCGGAAAAACGACAAACCAAGCCAACTCGACCGCGTTATCAACGTGAAGTTGAGCCACTGGCCACCCCACCGGCAGAGTTAAATCATGACGTGGCCCATCCCGTCTATGAATCGGACCTGATGGGATTTCGTACGGTCACGCCGTCGCGACTCTTTTCTTTTGAGCCTGTTGCATTCGAGACATCGCAGGATTTCGGTGCAGCAGAACCAGTCGTGCGTGCCCAGAGTCTCGACCAGACGGACCCGAAAATCGACGGGGGCCCGTACGATGGCCAATTCCGCAAAATCGAGCCAGGATGGCTGGACATCAATGTGAACGCGACTGAAGGTCGCACGGGACGGCTGATGTTTGGTGCCGGTGTTAACAGCAACTCCGGTTTGGTCGGATCGTTTGTGTGGGACGAATCGAACTTCGACATCCTCCGTCCGCCAACAACCCTCTCCGACATCATCGAAGGTCGAGCCTGGCGTGGTGGCGGACAGCGATTTCGTCTGGAAGCCGCACCTGGTAATCAGGTCAGTCGGTATGCCGTCAGCTGGACGGATCCGTATTTTTTGTATACGGATTACAGCTTCGGTGTGAGTGGCTTCTACTTCAATCGCTTTTATCCGGACTGGACTGAAGATCGATACGGCGGTCGTATTTCCCTTGGAAAACAGTTCACGCCGGAATGGTCGGGCTCATTGGCAGCACGTCTAGAACAAGTCGAGATGCGCAACCCGCAGACTCCGACGCCCGCCAGCGTTTTGCCTTATATTGGAAGCAATTTCCTGTCCACTCTGCGGGCGTCTGTGACGCACGACACGCGAGATTCTTCAATGATGCCGACGGAAGGTCATTACCTTGACGGCGGTTACGAGCAGGCGTTCGGCGACTTCACATTCCCGAAGGTCGAAGCAGATGCGCGGCAGTACTTTACGATGTATAATCGACCCGACGGAACCGGACGCCATGTCCTGACGTTAGCCGGGAACATCGGCGTCAGCGGCAATGACACGCCCACGTTTGAACGCTACTTTGCAGGGGGATTCCAGTCGTTCCGCGGTTTTTCCTATCGTGGTGTGACCCCACGCGAAAGCGGGTTCACCACCGGTGGTACGTTTCAGGCTCTCGGCACTGTGGAATACCGAATGCCAGTCACGGCAGACGACATGATCAGCGTTGTGGGTTTTTCAGACTTCGGGACGGTCGATGAAAGTGTCTCGCTCAATAAGTTTCGAACCAGCGTGGGTTTCGGGCTTCGCATCGTCATTCCCGCGATGGGCCCCGTCCCGCTCGCGTTCGACTTCGCCTTCCCCGTGCTTGCCGAAGACGAAGACGACGAACGTATCTTCAGCTTCTACGTCGGCATCAATCGATAGGGTTAGGTCTGCATTCCCAGCAACAACCGAGTGCTATGCCGCACGCGGTTGGGATTGGCTAGTTTAACCGCGTGCCCAGCGGGCCGCGATTGGCATATTTGAGATTTGAAATTTGAGATTTGAAATTTGAAATTTGAAATTTGAAGCGCGGGGCGTTGCCCACGCGGTTAAACGAATATGCTTCCTCAACCGCGCGCGGTATATCGCACTCCGGGTGATCCCTCGTTCTCAGCCGCGTAAAGCAGGTCGATGTTCGCAGCCTGCTACCGGACCGGAATCTGAAGCCTCAGCAGGCGACCGGATGCGTGCAGTACACAGAAATCGTTGCCACCCGGTCCTGGCATGAGATCAACGATCGGGTCGGAATCGATCGCTTGCTCAAATTCGGCCAGGAGTACTGCAATGCCCGCATTCAGCCGATAACTGGCGATTCGTCCTGTCGTACTACATGCCGCAACGAAGAGACCGTTGCCAGTACAGGCAATCAATGGTTGATCAAATCCCGATGCGAATGAACAGCTCTCATTCGACATCGGCCAAACAGCCTGAGCACTGTCTTTAAATGAAAATGCCAGACGCAGCGTGGTGTTCACCGGCGAGGCAACCATCTTCAAGGGAGCCTCGGGAAACTCAATCACCGGGGTCGGTTTCACGAGGATTTCGCTCGACGTATCAACGACTGCAGCTTCAACAGAATCAACCCGCCAGACATGTCGGCCTGCAAGGACGATTACGCGAGCGCCATCGTGATGAATTCGGTACGACTGTACTTTGTAACGATCATAAAGAAAATTATCGTCCGTGCTGAACTCCAGATCGAGCACCAGCGTTTGGCGAACAAGCCCGTTCAGTCCAATCGCTTCCAAAACCAGGCGGCGCTGCGCATTGATGAACAAGGCCCAGATTGTGCCCGTCGAAAGCTGCATAAAATCCAGCAGGAGATTGTTCTGCGGTGCGAGAACATCCAGAAACCTCATCTGCCCGCGAACTCGTTCCAACGCCACTTTGTTCCAGTTGGATGACGCGGGGAAAGACTGCAGCCAGGCCCGCGGCCTAATTCCGTTCTGTCGAAGCTCGCAGGTTTTTAATGGTAGATTCTCTTCCGCGCGGAGAATGAATGCGGCGCGAGGAAACCCGTGAGTTTCCGAAACAAGCGCCTGCGCGCTTTCAACAAGCACCAATGACTCATCCGGGGCGACGCCGAGCACAAAACAATGCCCGTGCGAGATCACACCAGACAGCCATTTCATTCCCTGCGGAGCGTTCGGCGGAGTGATCTGAACTTTGCACACAGGAACCAGCGTCTTGACAACAGTCTTTGGCTGCGGGATCACTTTCGTCCTCTTCGCCGCAGATTTCCGCTGTTGATCTTTTTGCACCTTCAGCATTTTGACTCGATGCGCTGCAAATCGCTGAGCATCCTGCTGAAGCAGTGCGTCTTGTTTTGACAGCGTGCGAATCACCGCGAGTGCGAAGGGATGCAGTTCGGACTGAGCATCCTGCAACACCGCGCTCGCAATCTGCCATGTCTGCCGACGTGCGAGATCACGAACACCGGCGTCAGGATAGGCCACAGCCGTTTCACTGCAGACTTTGACCGCGTCGGCGCGCTGATGAACGAACAGGTTCGGTCCGCCTGCCAGCTTCTGAATCGCCAGGCTCGACTGAGCATGCTGACCTCGCTGACCATGCAGATCCAACAGAGCCCGGAAGCATTTTTCGGCCGAAGCATTCAGTTTCCAGCCCTTTGTCAGGAGTGCTGCGGCCTGGTCGGGATCCTGCAGCCGCTGATCGGCCAACTCACCGGCTTTCAGAAAATCTCGACGCGATTCACAGCTTCGAATCTCGTTCGAAAACATGATGCGTGCTTCCTCCGGCTGATCGAGTTTCAAGTGCAACTCACCCAACTCAATCCAGCGACTTAGCCCACGATAGATCACAATCGCGTCTTCCCAGAAACCGCCGTTGCGAAGGCACTCGGCCGCCTTGAGCGGATTGTTCAGATGTTTCTCATAAATCGTCGCGGCATCGCGATGAAGACTGCCAGCTTCCAGAGCCGTCGCCGCAGCGTTGAGATCACCAAGCAGCGTCGCGTAAATGTAGGCCGCTCGCCGATGATTGGCCAGCCGTATTTCACGCTGAGCCAGATCGCGATAACTCTGCATCAGCTTGACGTGATATTCCCACGGAAGATCCCAGCCATCAGCAGGACCTGCCCCGCCGAGCTGCCCCAGTTGAAAATCCGGAGTCCGCTCACCCAGCCGTCCTGACGGGTTCGCCTGGCCTCGATGAGAACCTCCATGCAAAGGCAGCGCGTATCGCAAGCCCTGGTCGGGGTCGTTTTTCAGCAGGTGCAGGAGGCGTTTGAGTTCATTCTCCCGCTGCGAAGAGATGTTGCTGATCGCTCGCTGAATTTCCTGGCCGGCAACGCCAGCACCAGCAGCGGAACCAGCAGTCAGATTACTCAAAAGTGACGCCGCCCATTGGTGAATTTTTGCCAGAGCCTGACTGCCGCCCGGTCCTTCTGGCAGACGGCTTGTGATCCCGAAGATTCCTTTGGCGATCATTCGCTGCAGGGCACGCTTGGCGTCGTTTAGCTTTGGATGTTGAACTTCATCCGGACTTGGTGGTGCTTTTGAAATGTCGCCCGCGTCTTTGCCAATGTCGTCCTGTCCCCGTTGAAGAATATCGACCAGTCTGTCAGATTCAATCGGATTGAGGCTGCGAATTCGATCGTTCAGTGTCTCGCCGAATTTTGCGTCATTCCAATGTGTCTCTGCAATCGGGGGGCTTCGCAGAAGATCGGCCACATGCGGAATCTGATCCGATTCAAATTGAATCAATCCCGCCGCAGGATGCCACACGAGGACTGAGGATACATCCGACGGCAGCAGATCTCGAAGCTCTGCATCAGAAACGTGCGGCGTGAGTTCCGCGTCGATGGGAAGAAACAGTCGATCGGCGACGCAGCGATAAAACAAAGGCAGGACAGGGATGGCTGCTTTGTGGCTCACCAGGCGTTCGAATTCGTCACGGCTTTGCGGAAGGCCAGTGCCAATAATCAGTGCTGAGCAACTCCCGTAGCCCCGTCGCTCCGTCGGCGGGCATTCGCCTGATGGCCCTTGGTTTGGCTTCAGAGTAGCAGGCACACTCCGTGTGCCGTCCGCGTTTTCAGCGATTTTTTCGGCTACGGCACTTGGAAAGTGCCTGCTACTTTCATCGATCACCAGAAAACGCAGCGTCTCCGTACCAAGCCCCCAGTGGGTCACGGTGGTCAACCAGTCAGCGGGCGAGTCGCCGTGAATCAGTATCCCGGCAACACTGTATTTCCCGTTTGAGCAGTATCGGAGCTGTAGTGGAAGTTCCATGGCACGGATTCAATGAATAGCCGAATGGCCGAATTCCAGGCAAAATCTGCGGTCACTCGCCGCAGCCCCTGAGCGGTCGGATCTTTGCCGCAGTAATAATTGTCTCCAAAAACTTCGCCGGATGACAGCCAGCCGGACAATGGACCATCACGCATCACCAGAGTGATCTCCGGATGTGTTCGATTGGCACTCTTCAGATGCAGCAAGCCTCGGGAATCCAGCCAGGCTTTGCTGCCGTTTTCCCACTCGGCTTTCTGCAGCGTGACACCTGTAGCGGTTGCTTTCTGGTCAATGCACTGCGAAGGAAGAATCTCACAGGTGCCACCAGCATTGATGATCTCCGACTGAAGAGCATCCGCCGATTTCTTTGAGACACCCTGACTCAAAACAATTGGTACGCCTTCTGCGAGATTTATTGCTTCACGCAAGCTCACGTTTGTTGCAGTGCGTATCGTCTTAATGATTGAGATTTGGTTTTCTCCGACGCCCGTAAGCCTCACTGTGTATTTGTCAGCGTCATCAACGGGTCTCTCAGCCTCATTGGAGGTCGAGTTCTTTTCGGAAACACAGGCGGGCGTTTCAATAAACTCAATCAACTGCGGCAATGCTGCTGTTTCACCGGCTGGCCCTAATCGTATCGCTCGGTTCGTTGAATCCCAGGCAACGTGAAACAATCCGCCGCTGGGATCCTGCAACACCAATCGTCCGCTGTCGGTGCCGATGCGTGAAAACCGATAATGTGGAGTGTGCTGACGCACGAAATGGAACGCACGTTCGTATTCGATGCGAGCAATCTCGTTCCCCGTTGATTCGTTGTTTGTACTGGAAATGACTTTTCCGGAACGCAAATCGACCGTTGTGCGTCCCGTCGTCGCAATTAACGGCGATGTCGGCGACGAATCCCTCACGCTCCGAGTTCTTGCCAAACTGGCACGAGCGACATGCCCCAGGACCGCTAGATCGCCATCGACCGACACTTCAAGAAATGAATGCAGATAGACATCGTACCTATTTTGAAGTACATCATTCAGCGTATCAAATCGCTTCTGGAACTGCGGATCAATGAGTTGGCGCATGCTGATGGCAAAGTAAACCCCGGATGTAATCTCGGCCACAGCGGACCTGGCTTCTTCCACTCCCACGTAACGTTGATAGGGCTCTGGCAGCTTCTGCAATAACCACGAAGCGTGACCACCGACCCAGTTGAGGACACAAAAGCCCTTCTCAGCATGTAACATGCATCGGCCCGTTCGTGCCTTGAAATCGTGACCTAGAATGTGAGTCCCGAGAAAATCGCATGCGTAATGTGTAATTGCAGAACAGACTTCCAGACCTTCGTGAGTCTTTCCGAATACGAGCAGAGCGGGTTCGGTCACGACGATATCCGATACGATGGGAACTCGGTAGTCGGCTCGTTGAATGGTCACGTCATCATTCATCCCGGAAACGGTCACCAACGTTCCAGCCTGCTCTCCCATCGGGCAAAACAAGAGTTGCAGGGTCGTGCCTGCCAGCCTTCGCGAAATAAATATCTTCACATCACCTCGACCGGACAACCCCGTCGCCAACTGTCGAGCCCCCAGACCTTTTTCAGTCCAGTGCATCAACCGACCGTCGTCTGTCACTGCAATGGCAGATTCGCCCCATTTCCAGAGTCGACTAATTCGAATCTCGTGCGACAGCAGCAACGGGAACTTCGCAAGATGAAAAATCGCGGGAAGGTCATCGGGCAGATCCGTTCGACGAATCTTCGCGGCCGTTCGAGGACTCAGAATCTCATCCAGCGGCAACTGCAATTGCTTACGGACGGATGTCCCCTGGCGAGTTCTCTGCAGAACTTTCAACCGCCCGTCTCGTTCGACTACGATCAACCAGAGATCGCCGATGCATGTCTTGTCCAGCGTCTGACGAAACTCGGTGCTCTCCAAAACGTCGCTTGTGGTGATCAGTACGGGTTCGGCGGACAACGGTTCGTCCAAAATGGCCTGGAAGAACGACTGCAGCGACGCTCCAGGATGTTCCGTCGGTTCAAGAGCCGACATGTGTTCCTGCAAACCCTCGCGAGTTGTCAGCTTTGTGGCCTTCATCCCGGTCAGCGACGAACGAAAACAGTGAATGCGAATCTGTTTGTCACTTGTCACATGCAGGGCCATTGCGGCAGCAGTCGCGTAGAGCCTCGGGATTCCCCACATGGGCAAGCTGAGATCAATGAGCACGCTGCGAGTTCTCGTCTGCGGCGAAGGCGGCGATTCACGACGCATGTAAAGCGCTTCGTTCATAGCCAGTCGAACTGCCAGCGTCAGGTCATCGTGAGCCAGCTCACTCAGCAAAAGACTGTCAAGGCGGCCGCGATTGGAGATGTCCGAAATGCCGCCCATCTGCAGGTCATCAGGCACCGACAACGTCCGAGGAAGCGTGATCGCCGCAATTAGTTGCTTCGTCAGTCTTGCGAATCCACTGAGTTGCGCATCGTCCGAAAGCTGTTCAAGCAGACCGCGTGCCTGAGCTCGCTGATCCTGCAGCTCATCCAGCAGCTCATCCTCCGGAGCCTTGATGTCATCCGCGATCCCGGTCTTCAGCAGTTGGTCCAGTTGTTCGACGGTATCACACGGAATGCAGGCTGCAAGAGAATTCGCAATTCTTAACATCCGCAGAATTCGAGGTACAGCGAATGTCGTGATTTCCTCGTGACGGCCGATCCGCAATGCGTAGCCAAGGTTTCTTGGAAGTAACAGCAGTTCGGCCCCCGAATGTCGTTCATTCTCTACGAGCCAGTCTTCCGGCAGACCAGATCGAAATGCCGTGGCAAGTTCTTCCTGCGTCGATGCTGCGAAGTTGCTGGAGAATTCCCCAAAAACAAGAGCAAGCAGCTCGCAACGTTGCAACGTTGAGGGTGAATAGACTTCGACATAACTCGAAAGCAAACTCAACTTTCGCAACGATTCAGGCCACGCCTCGAACAGCTCGTTGCGTGAGTCAGCTGCTTTGCGAATTTGTGCAATCGGTGACGACGCCAGAAATGTGAACGCATCAGTCAGCTGTGCCGCCACTTCAGGCCACGAATTCCGCAGCGTCGCAAGGCTCAGCGCCAGCGTCGAAAAGTCCGGGAAATTCTGATCCACAAGTCGATCAAGAACTGGAGAAATCTCCTCGTGAAAAGCAATCGTCACCCCATTGCACCAGCACAATTCGCGCCCATGATCCGCCCACGTGAAGTAGGACGACAGTGCATTGCGAAAATATTTCCGTGCGGGAGTCATGACTGAACTGTACCCGGCCACACAACCGAGCCGCAAGGCGCTGGCCGTCTGTTGATCTAATCAACCACGTGAGCGACATGGCGCCAGCGGTCTGTTGATTTAGTGATTATTGGGGCTCAGACTCATACTAACCCGAAGCGTCAGCGAGGAATTCAGCCGTTTCTGCCTCGCTGGCGCTTCGGGTTGGTATTAAATCAACATCCCCTAGGTGCCTTGCCGCTCACAAAACCTCGAATCCGACCGCGCGGAGCATAACTCTCCGGTTCAACCTTTTGTTCGGTCTTGTTTTGTGAATCGAATCAGATCATTGAGCCCGTCAAACGACGAGACATGGGGCGAAGCAAATACGAGCCAAGTGCACACAGCAGCACGACGAATGGAAGGGCAATCTTACTGAGACCGTCACCTGCCATGTAGTGGTGATGTCCGCCAGCAATCAGGTTGATCACGACACCCGCGTACGCCCATTCCTTGACACGTGGAACTTTTGGAACAGAGATCGCGATTGCAGCAAGGACTTGCCACACACCCAGGAACTTGAAAAAATGAGACGGATAGCCGCTCTTCGCTATCTCTACGTTCATGTCACCTGGTTGCGCATAATTTGAAACCCCCATAGCGCCACATGCCAGGCACAGCAACAGGGTACACGCCCAATAGACAATCTCTTTCTTCATTGAGGCGGACCTTCGCGGACAGGTTCGAGCCAGGCAACAAATTGAGGAAATGCGCGATCAGAATTCTGCACCTGGCAATTCATCATCCCCGCTGGCCAAAGACTTGCGAGCGGCCTGTCAGGCCTTTTTCGTTTGCATGATCTGGCGAATCGCTGCACCGCTGCGTTTGGCAATCAATTCTTTGCTGCCGTCCTCGTTAACTTTGATCCCAACACGCGTGGGTTTATTCGTTTTCGGACAGATGTGCATCACGTTGGAGGCATCGATTGCCAGTTCTTTGTGCAGCCGACCGCCTTGCGGGCTTTTAGGATGTCCACGCTTAACGTGCTTGTAGACCTTATTGACGCCTTCGATAACGACTTTGCCGTTTTTTCGATCCACGGACATCACTGGGCCACGAGTACCTGAATCGTCACCTGAAATAACTTCAACCAGGTCACCCTTACGAATATGCATCTCAAACGACTCCGAAAACACTCAACTGAGACAAAATAGCCGGAAATTCACTTCCCTGCGAACGCCAAACAGCAGTGAAGCCCGGAAGGATGGCAGCTTCTGGACTTGAAATCAAGGCTTTACGCCCGAAATCGCAGTCTTTCGCACGGGTGAATCCAGGTTACGCAATTCCAACTGATCTCAGAAACTGCGTTCCGGCGATCATGGTTGCCGCGCACTGGATGGCTTCGTAGATCGCTTCATCTCCAACGCCTGTTTGCCGGGCTTTCTGGACATGAGCTGCGGTGCATGGTTTGCACCCGTTAATGTCGCTCAGAGACAAATTGATCAATTCCACGGTCATATCATCCAGCGACGTCCCCTGAAACGTGTGCGCCCGCAATCCAACACCCATGCCGTCAAAGACATCCGTGCCGCTGATGTCGCGAAACTTGAAGAGCACGTTGTACATCGAATTGGTCGCGCCAACGGCCAGTGCTTCGGTCACTTCCGTAGTGGTGACGTTGCGCGCAGCCGCAAATGTCTGCAAGTATTCCAGCCATTTTGTGCTGCCCGCCTGTCCCGCTACGGCGCAGGCAATGAGGAGCTTTCGTTTCTCGTCAAGTTTACCGGCAGTCAGTACAAACTTACGGAAATTCATGAAGAAGTCATGGACGAACGCCGGGACGTTGGCCATGTACTGAAAAATCTCAGGAATTTCAGAGACCTCAAAGATTTCGCGGATACGTTCGTACGTCTGAGCCGCTTTATCAGTCGCCTGGTCCTGGGAGACGGGAGTCACAATTGGCATGTTGGCGCTTTCCGGAGTAAGTCGCTGCGGGAGAAGTGAGGCACGGCTACCACGGGGCCTCCATTAGATCCACAATTCGAGACGCAAGGCGCTGGGCAGCTTCCTGTTGAGCTGTCGCAAGTGAATGGCCCACTTCCGGTGCAAAGCTGACGTTGCTGGCCTGGTGGGTCAGTTGCGGGCCGACCGGAAAAGTCTGTTGATGCAGAATCTGTCCGCTGCGACGATCGACCCAGGTCACCTCCGCACCCACCATCAGTTGCAATTCGCGTGGATCATCGTAGCGATTCTCGCTGAGGACCGACTTGCGGATATCGACGATCCGGCCTGTCAAAATTGTGTCAGCAGTATCAGCATCTTCCAGCCGGTAAGGTGTCCGTGTTCGAATCTCGCGCTGCACGGCTTCAGTCAGCAGATAATCCAGATTTCGACGGTACGATTCAGACTGGAAGACACGAACATGTACCGTTCGCACATCGTGCAGTGTCTGCGTTCCAAGCGTATAGCCGCAGCCGGCGATGGCGACGACGCTGAAGACAAGCATCCGATTGAGAATTCTGCTCATCAAACAATGAGAGTTCAAAATCCCTGAGAAGATTTTTTTGCAAAACATTATTTTGAGGCCGACTCAATGTAGGGCGACTTCGCCGAAGTCGGCACAGCAGATTTCAGCGAAATCTGCGTACTTGTTTCGGTTGCGGGCGAAGCCCGCGCCAAGAATCATGTCACCGTGTCATGGCTGATTTTATGGGAACGTCATGCGACCGCCACGGTCCTCTTCACTCGTTGAATGGCTGACCGACTTCACGGGGCCTTGTTTGCTGCCAGAAGACTCAGACGGTGGTGGCTCATTGGCAGGCAAGGATTCAACGAATTCCGCGACTTCCGGCAGACCCTGGAGTTCTCGGCGATCGATGGCTGTCAGAGTGTCTCGTGCGTCTTTTGCGTACGACGTGTCGGGGTATTCATTGATCACCTGAATACAGGCGATCGCCACGGCTCGTGGTTTGCGTTTTTTCTGATAATACTCAACTTCATACCATGCCCGTTCGGCTTCCTGCAGATAGATCTTCTGAAGGTCTGTCCGCAATTGCGGTCGTTCGAGAGATGCCGGGAACAAATGCAGAGACTGTTCCTTCAGTTTCTGGGCACCTTTGAGTTCGCGGCCTTCGTAGTACGGACCTTGATAACTCATCTGTTTCACGTGTGCCCCAAGCAGAAAGGCATCTTCCAGATGCGGGCTGTCGGGGTACTCGTCCCGCAGAATTTCGAAGTAGCGATCCGCTTCGACAAAGTTCTTTTTGCGTTGATAATATGTCGCCGTCAGCATCAATGCGTCATCTGCCAGGGGTCCGGTCGGATCATTCATCCAGATGGATTTCAAACATTTGAGCGCGTTGCCCTGCGTGTCGAACCATGGACGCGACTTGTCGTGAAAATTCGGAAGTACGGGGACGCGAACTGTCGGATCGTTCGAACGCCTGGCGGGTGTCTTGTCTTCAATCACCTTTTCTCCGCTCACCTGGCGAATTGCATTCTTTGCCGTCGGTTCAGTGACTTCCAGCCAATTGCATGCGATTGTGAACATTCGGCGCGTGGCCGGTTCGACATAACGCGTCGAAGGATAGTCCTGGAACAACTGATCGTAACCATCCTGTGCCTTGCCATGTTCTCCCTGAGCAAAATAGGACTCAGCCAGATAGAACTGAGCTTCTTCGCCCAGTGACGTCTCTTTGAATTTCTTCGCGGCTTTTTTGCTGAGCTTGATCGCCTGCTCGTAGTCGCCGCTTTCAAAGGCGACACGGCACTGCTGAACCTGGCGGCGTTCTGCTTCCGAAAACCGTCGTCCCATTTCCAGAGGATTGTCTTCGCCAAAGAGCGAGCGTTCGAGCGGCCCGCGGATCGATCCCGGTTTGAGCATCCGGGATATATCCAGCATCCCCGAATCGCCGTCACGCGAAAATGTCGAGCAGCCCGACAGCAGGCAGATCAACAGCAGCCCCGGAATCAACAGGCAACGGATTCCGGAATCAGGGGCATGTCTTCGCGCGTCGAGCCCACCGCCCGATCGGGTTCGACGAGCCGGTTCCTTTCGGCGATCGAGCATCCTGCGAAGCTGCATGGTGAAAACTTTCCTGAATCGTGGCCAAAGTCAATGTTGTCAATGTTGTCAGATCTGAATGTACCGCAATGTCGAAGGCCGACGCCCGAGAGCGTGAGTGATGGCCGACACTGCCAGCTTGTGACACTCCTCCGACTGTTTTCCTGTAAATTCAATGTTGCAGATCGTCTCTGCAGATTCCTGAGTCAGGCGACGCAGGATTTCGATGGAGCCTGACGAAATGGAAACTCCAGCGAAGTCTTCGCGGCGACAGGCACCGCACAGCACACCGCCCTGGCTGACCCAATGTGCAAACTTTTTGCCAGTTTGCACGGCCTCGCCGCAGACGGAACATTCAAAGAGATTAGGAAGCAGACCAATGAGCCGCAGGAGCGAGATTTCGAAGTGAATAATGAGGGGAGAAGAAAGGTTTTCAGGAGATGAAAGGGCCGCCAACGTGGAGATCGCAAGATTATAGACTTCCGGTGCCGGATCGAAATCTTCCGTAAGTCCGCTCAGCAATTCCGCGACATAGTAGCCGCCATAAAGACTGCTCAAACCACCTCCGGCTCCGGAATTCTGCGGTTGAAAGCGGCTGATGAGGCGCGCTTCCGTGAGCAGATTGAGGGTGCCGGAAGATTTCTTGATAAAGACTACGCGACACGTGGAAAGTAGGTCAAGAGCAGCATCAAAAGGTCCCTTTAGTCGCTTCGCTCCCTTCGCTAAAGCCGCGAACTTACCAAATTCCAGACTGAAAAACGTAACAACCCGGCTGGATTCGCTGAAATCCACCTGTCGAATCACGAGCGCATCAGCTTTTTCGAGCGACACTTGTGAAGAACTCCTCGAGAAGCACTGTCAGAACCTGTGGCACACATCAATACGCGACTGAGCACTCGCCTGGATGGTTGCCGAAATGTTGGTTCAACGACAAATGAAGTGCGAGGAGGAGGACTGGGCTGTCGATTCCGGCCAGAAAGTGGGCCATTATTCCGGTCAGAATTGTACGAGTCGAGTGGTTGCGGAGCGGAATCTGGGAGGGGCCAGTGAGTGGCTGACAAGTGTTTTTGAGATGGCTCTGCATTCAATCCAAGTGCCGGTGAGAAGCGAAGCTCGCAACGCCCTTCGTGCAGGACTACGTCAGCCGCTCCAGCACAGTGTCGATCAGGTTGTAATGCTTCGCCTCTTCGGCTGACATAAAATTGTCACGGTCGGTGTCGTCTTCAATCTTGTTGAGCGTTTGACCGGTGTGTTTGAGCAGAATGTCGTTCATCCTTGCCTTAATCCGCAATACCTCTTTGGCGTGAATTTCCAATTCCGTCGCCGTGCCTTCCATGCCAGCCAGCGGCTGATGAATCATGATTCGGGCGTTTGGAAGAGCATTGCGTTTGCCGGGAGCACCGGCTGTGAGCAGAATTGCGCCCATGCTGGCGGCCTGGCCGATACAGTATGTCGCCACGTCACAGCTGATGTACTGCATTGTGTCGTAGATTGCCATGCCCGCAGTGATGGAACCGCCGGGGCTGTTGATGTACAGATGAATGTCAGCCTTCGGGTCGTCGAACTGCAGGAAAAGTAACTGAGCGACAATGCTGTTGGCAACGTCATCATTCACACCACTGCCGAGGATCACAATGCGATCCTTCAGCAAGCGGCTGTAGATATCCATCGCGCGTTCGTCGCGACCATTCTTTTCGATTACGTAAGGAACAAGTACTGTCATTTCCGGAATCCAGCAGAGATGAAAAGTTCAGGGTCAGGACAATTGCCGCATCGCATCCCGTGCGATGAAAATTCAGCGGTCACGCCACGCCGGGGTTCAGGCCAGCTTATTTCTTTTTTTCACTCGGTTTTCGGTCGAGGATTTCATCGACCAGACCGTAAGTTTTAGCCTCCACTGCGGTGAGATAGTGATCTCGCTGCGTATCTTTGGCGATCTTTTCAACCGGCTGTTTGGTGTGGCTGGCCAGGATTTCATTCAGCAGTTGCCGAGCGGCAAGAATGTCGCGTGCCTGGATCTCGATGTCCGATACCTGCCCGCCCACCTGCCCGTACGGCTGATGAATCATGATTTTGGAATGTTTCAGAGCAAATCGTTTTCCCGCCGCACCGCCGGCGACAAGAATTGCGCCACCGCTGGCTGACAGCCCTACGCAGTATGTTGCCACATCGCATTCGATGAATTGCATGATGTCGTAGATCGCCAATGTGGCTGTGACAGAGCCGCCCGGCGAGTTAATATACAGATGAATGTCCTGATGGCGATTTTCCGACTGCAGGAACAACATCTTCATGATGACGAGATTCGCACTGCCGTCATGAATTGGTCCATCGAGAAAGATAATCCGATTGTCAAGCAGCAGATCGCCGACCGTCATCTGACGCTGGGCGGAGTATTCTCGTGCGGCCATCGGCGTATATTCGAATCGCGGGTCCTTCATTCGCTTGATCCTGCTGTATTACGTTTACGTCGTTGAAAAATAAGATCCGGTGTCTGCCAACAAAAACAGGCGCCGCGTAATCCTACGCGCGCCTGGCTCTGCAGAACAGACAAGTTTATGCAGATTCGTCGTTAGTGGCAGCCGTGGCAACTGTGGCGGAAAAAGAATCATCAATCAGGCTGGAATTCATGTTACCGCAGATCGCAAAACGAGCCGAAGTCTGATTCTGCTTCTGCTGTGGTTCCCGAGGTACATCAACAAATGTTGCACGCTCCAGAATGAAATCCACCGCTTTGCGTTCGCGAAGCTGAGCTTGAAGGTTCTCAATCATACCCGACTTCACAAGGCGAGCCCGAATGCGCCGCACCGGTTCACGACTTTGAAATGACATCGTATGCATTTCGCGATCAATATCGGATTCCAGGCATTCAATTCCTTCGACCGTTGCGATTTTGTCGAGCACAAAGTGCTCCTTGAGCGCTTGCGTTGTCGTGGCCACTGCATCCTGGCGGATCTTATTTTCACGAGCCATGATCTGTTCGCGTGTAAATCCAGCCTGAGACATTTCCAGCATTTCTCGCCGCAATGCGTTTTCTGTCTGCTGACGAACAAGTGATTCCGGGAGATCCCAGTCAGCCGAAGCCATGATCTGATCCAGAACCTGACGGCGAGCTTCCTGGCGCTGCTGATATTCAAACTGGCGCGTCATTGAATCGCGAAGCAAAGTCTCAAGCTCGGCTTCATTCTCCGCATTCAGCTTTTCACAGAATTCTCTGTCGATCACTGGCCTTCGAGATTGTTGAACTTCCGAGACCGTAAACGTCGCAACGACCGTTTCGCCACGCATTTCAACGATGGGAGTCTGCAGGGAAATCTGAATATTTGCCGTGCGAGTCTCCCCTGCCTTCGCGCCAACCATCAGTTGATCAAAGCCTTCCAGAACAGCATCCGGGAAGTCCAGTTGCGCCATGACACGCAGACTTTGTTCGCCGATTTGGCGAATAGTTCTGCCGTCATGGGCGAAGGTCAGGTCACAGATAACGTAGTCACCCGCGACCGCCGGTTCATCAACCGTGAATCGTTCGGCATAAGAATCCAGAAACTGTTCTTTGTATTCTTCAAGCTCTTTCGCCGTCGGTTCAGCGATGGAGCGATTGATTGCGATTCCCGTATAATCCGGCAGATCAAATTCCGGTCGAACTTCCACTTCAAATTCGTAGTGAAAGTCACCCGTGTCCGGAATGTCGAGGCTTTCAACGTCAATGCGAGGCTCGTTGATCGGTTCGATTTTGCTTTCGTCCGAAAGCTGCTCCAGACTGGCCATCAAAACTTTTTGCTTGATGTCTGCCGTGATTTCTTTCTTGAATCGTTTCTCCAGCAACGCAATCGGTACTCTTCCGACGCGAAACCCGGGAACCTCGGCTTTTTTGGATAATTCCCCCAGCGCGTCGGTGCGGATCGTGCGAATATCGGCTTCCGGAACGGTCACAGAAATGTGCTTGCGGCACGCTCCAATTTCCTTAATCTCAACTTTCAAAGCCATGCGAGATTTGGCTTCTTCGCTGTCAGCTACCGCCTGCTCTGCTACATCAGAACTCATTCTGGAACCTTTTCAAGATCTTTCAAACTGCCGGACCTGCAACGAATATGCCTTAATTTGCTTTGGCTTACTTCCGAGAAGGCACACCGTAGCCTTCGGGAGCCGACGAAAAAAAGCGGGTGAAGGGACTCGAACCCTCGACAACGACGTTGGCAACGTCGTGCTCTACCAACTGAGCTACACCCGCAATGCAAACGTTCCCAGCGGGAACATTTTCGAATTGTAACGAATCTGCCGTCTGTTTGAGCCGCCCACGAAAATAGTTCGCTCAAAAATAGCGGTTTCGAGAAGCCTTACGACAGGCAAAAGACGACCTTTGCCCGCAAGAACAGACACCCGTTCAGTTTTCTGGTTCTCGCGACTGACCGCCTCTTTTCCGGATTATGTAGGTTTTCCGCTTTTCGTCAACCGATCAATCGCCAAATCCTGTCCATGTTCTCAGTCAGGACAACTCAGCGGTTCCCGCCTGCTACAGCGGACGGAAGCTGTGCAGGACGACCAGAGCGATGGCTGCCGCCGCGCCGACACGGATGTTGTCGTTGATGCGCGAGCGGATGGATTCCGCAAGAGCGGCTGCGACGACCGCCGGTGACGTCAACAGCAGCGCGAGGCCAAATGACACCGCTGGATCCGCAGCTTCCGGGTTGTGTGTTTCACCCCAGTAGATCCACGCCGTCATCAGGGAGCCGATCACGACAAATCCCAGCAAGCCACTCCAGGACTTTCCACGATTCCACCAAAGCTTCGGTCCGCGAATCGTGAGTCCCACCAGAGTTGCGGACCCATCACCAAACGCCAGAATCGCCAGAACCGCAAGTCCAAGTTCCAGATGACGCGGAAACATTAACGCCGTCAACAGGACTGACAGCGAATAGCCAGCGACAGCCGCAATACCTGTTCTTTCACCATCACGTCGAATTTGTCGAAAGCCCAGCTGGATGCGGGCCGCGATCGCGAGGCAACATCCCACGATGATCAACTGCATTGTTGGCGAAATTGGATCTGCGTGAGACACCACATGCAGACCAAATGCCAGCAACCCCGGACACATATGCCAGAATCGACGCTTGAGCTCTCGGTATGGCAGCCGCTGAATCGTCCATACGTCCACGTGCGATTCACGGACAGTCGATGCCGTACCCGCCCAAACGTTTGATCGACGTTTCGCGGGTGTCACAACGTCCCTGGTTACACTCATGCAGCGTTCCTCGCCTTCATGCCGCCAGAAACACGGCGGCTCGACCTCCACTGTTTCACTTTCGAGCCGGATCAGGACCGTTCGAGAAATAATTGACCGTATCCTCCTCTCCCCTGCGAAGGGGGAGAGGGCGGGGTAAGGGGTGTAAAAGAGACAGTTATTTCTCGAGCGGTCCTAAGGTCTACATAGGGAATGTAGAACAGTCGCCGTGATCGGGAAAGACGGAGTTTGCCGACCAGCAATATCTGCCGATCATGTTTGATGATTGCCTCGCGGCACCCACGATTTTTTTGGGGGACGCTGGACAAGCGATACGCAGACGTGACATGCTACGGACTCAGTTCCGCTTTCGGAATCGGTTGCTGTTTGTCATGTTCAAGATGGAAAAGTCTATACTCATGCGAATCCGCCTGTTATTTGCTCTGGTCGCGATACTCCTTTCACCCGCACTTTTGAATGCCCAACTTGCCGCACCGGCAGAGAATCCGATGTCCAAACGCCCGATGACAGTAGAAGATCTGTTTCAATTCAAACGTGTGGGATCACCCAGCATCAGCTCCGACGGTGGTTGGGTGGCGTATGCCGTGTCTGAGATTACCGATTCGCAGCAGAACAAATCTCAATCGCGACTGTGGCTCGTCCCCAGCGACGGATCAATATCGCCGCGACAATTGACGAACGGAGCGGCGAAGGACTCCAATCCCAAATGGTCCCCGGACGGGCGCTGGATTCTGTTTGAATCGACTCGATCAGGCAGCAGCCAGTTGTGGGTCATCAACCCGGCCGGTGGTGAAGCGAGACAGTTGACGAAGATCACGACCGATGCGGCCACTGCGATCTGGTCACCGGACGGAATGCACATCGCGTTCGTGTCAGCAGTTTCCCCGGAATTCTCTGAGTTACCCTTTGCTGAGAGTGATGCGGCGAATAAGAAAAAGGCTGATGGCATTGCGGCATCGCCTGTCAAGGCCCGCGTCTTCAAACGCCTCTTCTACCGACACTGGGACAGTTATGTCGAAGACAAACGCCAGCACTTGTTTGTGTTGGACCTCAGTCTGAATGAATCCGGCGATCTTGTCGCCAGCGATCCACGTGACGTCACACCAGGAGATCGGGATGCCTATCCGACGTCAACAACTTTCTCTGCGCCACAGGATTTTTGTTTCAGTCCGGACAGCGGTCATCTGATCTTCAATGCGGTTCCGGCGACCAATGAATCCTGGAGCACGAATTACGACCTTTGCCGAGTTCCAGTCAGCGGCGGCACGACAGAATGGCAAACACTCACTGCGAACAATCCTGCAGCGGACGGTCATCCTGTATTCTCTCCCGATGGGACAAAACTGGCGTGGCGTGCGCAGCGGAAGGAAGGCTACGAAGCCGACAAGTGGGAGATCATGATTGCCGAATGCAATGTGGATGGAAGCCTGATCAGCAACCCGAAATCGCTGACGGCAGAGGTCGATCTGTCATTCGATGAAATCGTGTGGCGTGGAAACAATGAAATCATCACCGTGGCCGAGTCCAGCGGCTCCAAAGCGCTGTTCAGTCTGTCGTTGAAAACTCCGAACATCGTCGAACGCGGTCAATCGGTGGGTTCATCCGGAAGCATCAGTATTTCTACTGATGGCAAAACGCTTGTCTGCAGCAGCTCGCAATTGACGCATCCTGCTGACATCTATCGGGTTCGACTGGAAGATTCATTCCTGCGATCCAAAGCTCCCGGCGACAACCTTTCACACGCCAACGATATTCTGCTCGCCGACCTGGACCTGCCCCAGCCTGAAAGCGTCACAGTTGTCGGCGCGGACGGCGATCCGATGCAGATGTGGATTCTGCTGCCTCCGGGGTTTGATAAATCGAAAAAGTGGCCGCTGGCGTTTCTGGTGCATGGAGGCCCGCAGGGAGCCTGGGCCGACGGCTGGAGCTTCCGCTGGAATCCCGAAGTCTGGGCGGCTCAGGGTTATGTCGTGGCGTTGCCTAATCCGCGTGGAAGCACGGGCTTTGGTCAGAAGTATACCGACCAGATCAGTGGCGACTGGGGCGGGCGATGTTACATCGATCTGCTTGCCGGACTGGCGTTCATGGAACAACAGACCTATGTCGATACCGAGCGGATGTTCTCCGCTGGCGCGTCGTTCGGCGGTTATATGATGAACTGGTTTCAGGGGAACACTTCGAAATTCAAAACGCTGGTGACTCACTGCGGCGTTTACAATTTCGACAGCATGTACCTGACGACGGAAGAACTTTGGTTTGATGAATACGAACACGGAGGACCACCGTGGGGCGAGAATCGCGAATCATACGAGAAGCAGTCACCGCACAAATTTGCCGCGAACTTCAAAACGCCGATGCTCATTATTCACAACGATCTCGACTTTCGAGTTCCTGTCAGCGAAGGACAACAACTCTTCACAGCGTTGCAGCGTCTGGGAGTGCCGAGCAAGTTCATTAACTTTCCGGATGAAGGTCATTGGGTGAACAAACCTGCGAACAGTCGCTACTGGCACAATGAAATTTTCTCATGGATTCAGGAATACTGTCCGAGCGGTGGCCGGTAGTGTTGGCGAGTGAGAATGGCGAACGTGGCTGCGGGTGTAGTGAGCTACTTATGACATTCTGGCCCCCACTGACCTCGCGTCAGTGGAGCTCAGGTCTGGAGACCAGAACGCCGTATCGAAACGCGATTTGGCCCTTGGTTTTCCATCGGGCTCGCCCCGACGGGAACCCAATTGAAAGGCTACAACGAAACGAGATAGCCTCCCCTCCTTTCGCTCGCTCGCCGAAGGCGAGCGAGCGAAAAGAGGGGAGGGGTTGGTGCGGCAGTGATGTAGCTTCTCAGTTGTCGCTCCGACCGGGGCGAGCCCGGCGGAAGCGTTCCTCGCGGCAGGATACGTCGATTTCCAACAAGAGTTGTGGGTCACGTCAAGGCGTGAAGCCGGGAGGCCGTGCTGGCAGGCGGTCGCACCATTCCGCGAAAGCGTCTGGTCGTAAGACGGGGCCATCCAAATAGGAAGCAACTACGAAGCACATCAACTACCTCTGAATCAACGGTTTTGTGCAAGCGTTTTTCAGGCCTGTCGCGAAACAGATTTTGGAATTGTGGAGGGTACAGCGGCGTTGAACCGCGAAGCAGGCGTAACTCGGTTTGCCGATCTACGCTTCCCGAATTGTTCAACAACCAACAGCCAAAGTTCAGGAGACAAATCCAGCCGCTCCAGAATCGGCGGAGCAGACTTTGACACAGAGCCTCGTTTGCCCTGTCGCAGCTCGACCCGCGACAACAAATGCCGAAAGTCTCCCCGACCAGTCAGCAGCACCAGCAATCGCCCGTGCGACACGACACCGCGCCGCGAAGCCCAAAAACGCCGCACGCAGGGAGAACGCTGATGACTAACATCACACTTCCATCTTTCGCACGCTCATTGCGGACGAAGATGGGCTCTTCGATCCCAATGATCCCAACGATCGACTCGTGCTGGGACTCATGGGTATTATCAGCGAGATGGAACTGCACACGATGAAAATCCGTCTGGAACGCGGTCGTCTCAACAAGGCTCAGCGAGGCGAAAGAACTACGGGTCGAAAAATGCTGAAGAACGCGGGAAAAAGCATCTGCCGCCAGAACAGTGGAAGGTACGGACTATGACAGGGGCCATCCCATGTTTGAACTCGATTTCATCATCGGTGCTGGATGGTTTCGTCACGGATTTGCAAACTGCCGTCGTCGTTCACGCCAGATGGGAATTGGCAGCAGGCCGGCAAAAAGGGAAATTCCTGCGAGCACCGTAAATGCCAAGTGGAAATCGTTGAACCAACCGACGAGCGACGGGCCGGCGGCACCGATGCCGAATGTCATCATCTGGCTGAATCCAAACCAGGTGCTCCTGGTTTTCGTTGGGAGGTAATCAGGCAGCAAACTGTTGAACACCGGTTGGTTCATGAAATGCACGAAACCCAGCAGGCAGCAGGGAATCAGACGCATCGTGCCGCTGGCCATCGAGATCCACAGAAGCAGCGGCACGGTAGTGAAATACACCAGCGACAGCATTGGAGCCAATCGCCGTGGAGTGGCGAGATAACCGGACACCAACTGTCCGGCAGCTCCACAGAACAAGACAAGCGCCGCCAGATATCCTGCGACCGAATCATGATTTGTCGAAAGGAAATCGAAGCCCTTCACATCGCATAGATAGCGTTTCAGAAAATGCAGCACGCCTCCGTACACAATTCCCGAACACGCAGATGACATCATTAACAGAATGAAGGGCCTGACCTGCAACTGCGTCGGTGCAAAGATCCTTGAACGTTGCATCTCGCCGGGACTCCGGTCCGCCGCTCTGAGGGCAGCGCTGGCGACCGCATGATCGCTGAATCTTGCCGCGCCCCAGCGGAATATAAACACCAGCACGGCGGCAATCACACCCAATGTCATCAGAAAGCTTCGCCATGTGGCGTCAGGAATGAGCAGTATCAACGCGGCCAGCAGCGGGGCACTCATCAATCCCAGCGAACCAAAAACACCATGCATTCCCAACGCCCGCGCGCGGTTTGCCGGTGTTGTAATCGAAGTCATCAGCGACAATCCAGCGGGATGGTACATGCTGGCAAAGACGCCCATGGCAAACAATTGCAGTCCCAGAATCTCAGTTGTCGTCGTAAATACGAAAGAAAGGCAGACAATCGCTGTCCCTGCCAGAAACAGCGTCAGCACGCGGGAAGATCCCAGTCGATCTGCCAGCATGCCGGTCAGAAAGGCACCGAAGCCAAAAGGGATTCTCAGCAGTGAACCGTACTGTCCGGATTGCTCCATCGTGAGATGAAACTCACTGCAGACAATCTGTTCAACGCTGGAAAACGATTGTTCCGCGAGGTGGACCATCGCGTGCGCGCACGAGATGACAAGGACCATCGGCAGATGAGAAGGACGGTTGTTCAAGCGTGGCTCGAAATCAGCGTTCAAGTTGGGTGTTGATTTCAGATGCTTCGTCAGCCATGACAGCCGGGTTGAGCAGGAATTCCTGCAGCGCTTCCTGACTGGCGAAGAGCCAGATGTGTTTCCGGAACAGAGCCGCGAATTCAAGATGACCTGCGACGCGCTGTTGATCCTCCAACAGTGTCATTGCACAGGCACCGTCCAGCATGGGCCAGTACGTCGCTGGCGAAGCGAGAAATTGTGTCTTATTTTCGCTGCTGGAAAAATAGAGCTTCTGGCCGCGATAGCTGACTTGATGGAGATCCGTGCCTGTCACCAGTTGACGTTCGTTCATAGCACTCACAACGCAGAACCCGTCGAATGCGGGGCCAGACTCTGCAGGTTGAGACACTCCAAATTCAGACTTAGCAGGTTCTGCGTCCTGAAGTTCCTGTTCGCGACTGATTGTCTGAAAAAAAGACTCGGACTCAACCGCCTCTTGCTGCGACTCCCGGTTGCTTCGTCGCTGCGGTAAATTCCCTGAAGTCACGCTGGTCGCTGGTGTGGCCTGGGTCGGATATGCTGCCGTGACGGCGTCCAGTTTCGGAATCAGAGCTTCCGGTGTCTGGAAGCCTGAGATCCGTTCAATGACCTTAAGATCCGGTGAAACGATCAGGATCGCAGGCAAACCCTTGATTCCCAGATCCTTCACCAGATCTTTGTTTTGATCCGCATCGACTCTGACGGCCACGAAGTCGCGGGAGATTCGCTCAGAAACGTGAGTGTTTGTGAACGTGTTCTTCTCCATTTTCTGACAGAATTTGCACCAATCCGCCGTGAATTCCAGCAGGACAGGCTGGCCACTCGCCGCGGCTCGCTGAAGTGCGTCTTCGATATTGGTGGACCACAGAATTTCGGCTGCCGAGCCACACTGACAGACAATCATTGCAGCTGCAAGGACGAAAATCGTTAGGCGTCGATTCAGGTTTGCGGACATTCCGTGACTCACAACGTGAAGGCAGGCGGGACAACAGCACTGCCTTGAAAAGACAATGCCCCGCATCCCCTATCGGTAAGTGGGGACTTGCTTCGTTGACGTCAGAACCGGAATAATCGAAACAACCGGAAATGATCCACCGACAGCTTCGCAAACAGTCCACTCATCGGCAGAATCTGCCGGTGGGAGGTGACTCATGACACCCGGATTTTCAGCCGCACCGCGCGGTCGAGATCGACAATACTGTGTTTTATCAAAGCGTCACGGTCATGGGACGGACACGAATGTCGATCCTACGATGCGAGATCTTTGACGATTGGATTCGTCAGGCGACCAATACCAGTAATTGTGATGGAGACTTCGTCGCCGTCTTCCAGGGTAAAGTTGTCATCAGGAACGACCCCGGTGCCGGTCATCAGGAACGCACCGTTCGGGAATTCGTTATCCCTGAACAGCCACGCGACCAGTTCTTCCGGCGTGCGTTTCATCTGGCTCAGTCTGGTGCCGTCTTTTGACGCGACCTGCCCGTTGCGGCGAATCTCAAGCTGGATGTCGATTGAATCCGGTTTCAATGGCCCGTCCGCCAGTAATACACATGGCCCAAGTCCCGCACATTGCCTGTAGAATTTTGCCTGGGGCAGATAGAGTGGATTCTCTCCTTCAATATCGCGAGCGGACATATCGTTGCCGATCGTATAGCCCACAATCTTTGCGTCCTTGCTGATGACAAGTGTGAATTCCGGTTCTGGAACACACCAGTTGCTGTCGGAGCGGACGCGGAGCGGCTGACCGGGGCCGGAGACTCGATTTGGTGTGGCTTTGAAGAAAAGTTCCGGACGCTCTGCGGTATAGACTTTGTCATAATGTGACGCTGCGGCCGCAGATTCTTCCATTCTCGCGACCTGACTGCGTTTGTACGTGACGCCCGCAGCCCACACTTCCTGCAGATCGATCGGTGCGAGAAACTGCACGTCAGAAAACTCGATCAACTTAGTATTTGGCTTGAGCAGGAATCGAGCGAGCCCCGCAGGATCTGCGGAGTTCAGAATATCCATCAGGGAATGACAGGCGTCGATCTGAGTCAGATCGAGCGGCTGGACTGAATTGTCATGGACCGCAGCGACACGCGGTGAGCCATCATTGAGCCGAATACGAGCCAGTTTCACGAATGTGTTCCTGTGAATTAGGGAAGGAGTTGGTCCGCCAGCCCTGTGCAATCCCGGCACACGGCGCTCGCGCCGATGGCGTCAAAGTCAAACGCCTCAAACAATAACGTAGCAGTATAGCAACCAGACTCCAACACGTCACCAGGAGAGCACGGGCATCCAGTCAAACTCGACGACCCACAAAAAAAACCACCAGAACCAACTTTTCCGCCGCGTGGATTGGCACACGTCCGCGGAATCAACCCGGGCGTTCAGCGGAAAGCTGGAGTCTACCAGGTGACCAAAGCCTTGTCGATCACGGTCCGATGGAATAAGGTATCCTGCAGCGACCCATGGTCCACTGATCACTCTGAAATGAAGCCCGTCCGGAAACCATTTTCATGCAGCATGTTCCCGCCCTGCCTTTGATCTATGAATTCAGCCGGGCCGTCGAACCTCGGTGTCGCATCGTGTCCGGCGAGACGGTTCGGGTGGAATCGGAGGACGCTTTATCCGGGCAAATCCGCCGACCGGGTGATCGTCGCGACAAGGCGGCAGTGCCGTTCAGCAATCCGGTGGCTGGCCCCATTTTTGTGGATGGGGCTGAGCCCGGAGATGAGCTGGCAGTGACAATTGAGCAGATCGAATCCCGAGACGGCCAGTGCGCGACCTACACGGGAGCTCCAAAGCAACTTGCTGAATGGCTGGGAAGTGATGTCCCGCACGGGGCTCATGTCTGTCCGATTCGCGAAGGTCAGATCTTCTGGAAGAACGACATCGTGATTCCTTACCAGCCGATGCTGGGTTGTATCGGCACGGCTCCCGACTGGGGTGTTCCGAGCACCGGCCCCGCTGGCCCGCACGGCGGCAATCTTGATCTGGTCGAAGTCTGCCCCGGGAGTACGATCTTTCTGCCCGTCAAAGTGCCAGGAGGATATCTCTACCTTGGAGATGCCCACGCAGCAATGGGTCATGGTGAGTTGTCGGCGACCGGTTTGGAGATGGCGGCGTATTCGACAGTGACCGTCAGAAGGATTCCTCAATCCAGCCTCTCGGGACTGCGCATCTCTCATCCGGAGTTCCTGATGTGCATTGCCACTCACGGAACGCTGGAACGGGCCATCGCCGAGGCATACTCGCGACTTATTCTCTGGATGGAAGCGGATTTTGAGTGGAACCGTTGGGATGCTTATGACCTGCTGACTCATGTCGGTCAGTTGTCAATTGGCTATTACGGCAGCGGGACCGTGGGAGCAAAAATCGAACGGCGGTATGCTGATGCTGTTTGATACACACACCAACCTGATGTGGTACCCGGAACATCTTTCCGACGAATTTGTGGATTTCGCGTGGGAGGCCAAACGTGCCAAGATGAAGCTCTCGCCGGACGTCTATTTCGCAGGAAGCGACAGTCCGCAGTCCAATGCGTTTGATTCTCGTCCTGAACAGCTGCTGACGGCCACGGCCGAGGCTGACAAGGTGATTGTGTTTGGCATCAGAGCACCGTTTTGCGGCATCAACGCCGATCAGGAACTGATCGCCGAGTTCGTCAAAGAGCACTCGGACCGCTTCATTGGCTGGTGCTCGGTCGATCCGAACGATGCAGACTGTGCCGATCAACTGGAGCACTATGTCAACAATCTCGGACTGCGCGGATTGAAGTGTTCGCCGATCTATCAGAACTGGGACCCGCAGGATCCGAAACACCTCCCGCTGTTCAAAAAGGCCGAGTCTCTCGGTATCCCGGTCAACATTCATCAGGGAACATCGTTCGTCCGCCCAGGACCGCTCAAGTATGCCAATCCGATTCAACTGGAGGATATCGCTTTGGCGTGTCCGGATCTGAGGATCGTCATCGCCCACATGGGACATCCCTGGGAAACCGAATGTGTGGTGTTGATCCGCAAGCACCCGAACTTGTACGCGAACATATCTGCACTGCACTACCGTCCGCTGCGACATTACCAGGCGTTCATGACAGCGATGGAATACGGAGTGGAGCACAAACTCATTTTCGGTTCCGACTTCCCCTCGGCCACCCCGGCGCAGGTGATCGCCGGTCAGCACAAAGTGAACGACATCGTCCGTGGAACCAATTTTCCGAAGATCCCGGAAGAAATGATTCACAACATTATTTATGAGAACTGGAAACGGTTCCTGCCGGAGTATGCACCAGGGCCGTACTGACCCATTCGTTGGGCTACAGAGAATGTAGGGTGGGACCAGCGGCTGGCAAGCCGCACAGGCCCACCAATTTTTAATCCAATGGTGGGCCTGCGCTCCGCTGGTCCCACCCTACAGATTCACAAACCGGCCAGCCGTGACAACACATTATCCAAGATTCGGTGTCCAAAAGAACCTGGTTCAATGTTGCGAGAAGCGTTCGTACAGCCCGGCGTAGATGCCGTCTTGAGTGATCAATTCGTCGTGCGTGCCGCGTTCGACGATTCTGCCGTGGTCCAGCACGATGACCTGATCTGCGTTGCGGATGGTGCTGAGGCGATGAGCAACGACGAATGCCGTGCGACCGTGGAGCAGAACTTCCAATGCGTTCTGCAGACGTGATTCCGTGGCACTGTCGATACTGCTGGTCGCTTCGTCCAGAACCAGGATGGCGGGGTCCGCGAGCATGGCACGTGCAAAACAGATGAGTTGCCGCTGTCCGGAACTCACGGCGGCTCCGCCTTCACCGACCCGCGTGTGTAGTCCATCCGGAAGTGCGGTGAGCAGATCCTCGCAGTCCAGCTTCCGCAGCACATCGATGAGATCGGCGTCAGAAGCTTCCGGTCTTGCGAAACGGATGTTGTCAGCGACCGTGCCGCTGAACAGAAAATTCTGCTGTTGCACAATCCCCATGCGTCGATGCAGAGCATGACCCGCGATGCTCCGGATCTCGTGCCCATCAATCAGGACCTGCCCCGAATCCGCCAGATAGAAGCGACATGCGAGATTAATGATCGACGATTTCCCGCTGCCAGTGTGCCCGACCAATGCGATCACTTCACCGGGTTTCGCCTTGAACGAGATTTTATGCAGCACCGGACGATCGGCCTCGTATCCAAACGTGACATCCCGGAATTCCACATGGCCGCGAATGGTGTTCAACTGCAATGCATCCGGCGGATCAACCCATTCAGGCTCCGTATCCAGCAGGCGGTAGAGTCGCTCAGCTCCGGCCATCGCTGTCATGGCCTGGTTGTATTGGTTGCCAAGAATCGAGATCGGTGAAAAGAACAGGTTGGCCATGAAGAAGAACCCAACGAGATCTCCGATTTCGGTCGTGTGTCCGGGTGTGAGAACTCGATAACCGCCGACCAGCAGCAGCACGGCCATGAAGATCTGACTGTTGAGTTCCAGCAGCGGTAGAAACTTACCATGCGTCTTCAGCACCTTGCTGTTATAGCGAGAGTGATCCAGCGAAAGTTCTTCAAAGATGCGGGCGTTTTCCTGCTGACGTACAAAACCCTGCGTGACACGAATCCCGACAACAGATTCAACAAGCGTGGCTGTGACGCGACTGAATGATTCCCGCATGTTTCGCAGCGCGTTGCTCAATCGTCGGTGGAAGTGCCGATTGATCGCCCAGATCACAGGTGCCAGTCCCAGCACGATGAGGAACAACGACCAGTCGTACCAGATCATCGCCGCCGCCGCGATGCCCATTTGGATAAACTGCACGAGTGTGACATAAAAGACTTCCTGCACGCCGATGCGGATGTCTTCCACGTCGGAGGTCATACGACTGATGACTCGACCGATCCGATTCGTGTGAAACCACCGCATGGGCATCCGTTGCATGTGTCGGAATAACTGATTCCGCAGGTCCGTGACAACAGACTCACCCAGTTCGAGCGCCAGCCGCTGTCGGTAGTGCATTACGAACTGTGTCGAAAGTGCCAGGAACGCGAAACCGATTGCGCCGTGAATCACGCCAGCGGAATCCTTGTCGGCGATCGGGCCTCGAATCAAAGCGGCAATAAACCATGTGAGGGCAGGCAACTGGACCGCCCGGATCACGACCGACACCAGCAGCCAGAATCGTTTGCTGCCGTAGGGTCGCGTCGCATCCATCAGTCGGGCAATGAGTCTGAAATCGAGCGGTTTTTGACGCGGCTCGTCTTCACGCTCGATATGGCGTGTAATGGATTGTTGAAATGTGGCAACGCGGGACATGGTTTGACTCGACTTCGGTAAATCGCGATTGCGCGACGTCAATGCTTCATTTCAGGGTAAGCCGGACACAGCGCTGCGCCGTTCCCGCAATTGCCACACACCTGCCGGAACGACGCTGCGCTTGGTCCGGCCTACAGAGAATGGCTTTGCCAGTGCTCCGCATTTGCAGGAAGCACTGGCAGAGCCAGTGGCACACACCGATGCTCGACTGACAACGCACTAGTGTTTCCTCGTGGTTTCGTGTTTCCCACCATTGACGACCGTGCTGGAAACCCGACTTGCCGACATGCCCTGCAGTTCCGCGAGTTCCCGATACCAGTCGCAGGACTCGAGCAACTCGTCGTGCGTCCCCACGGCGCTGATTGTGCCATCCTGCAGTACGACGATGCGATCCGTTTGGCTGAGTGTGCTCAGTCTGTTCGACACCACGATCGTGGTTCGATCATGCATGGCCGAGACAATGGCTTCGCGGATTTCGTATTCAGTTTCCGGATCGACTGACGCTGTGGCATCGTCGAGCAGCAGAATGGACGGATTTGTCACAATCGCCCGCGCCAGTGCCAGTCGCTGTCGTTGACCACCGGACAGATTCGAGCCATGTTCACCGACCATGGATTCATATTGATCGGGCAGTTCGCAAATGAACTCATCCGCAGCCGCGATCTTTGCCGCAGCAGTAATCTGATCCAGCGATGCGTCTGGAATTCCAAATGCAATGTTCGCTGCAACGGTATTACTAAATAGAAAACTGTCCTGAAACACGATACCCATCGCACGCCGTACATCGTCCAGATTCAGTTTCCGGATATCCACACCATCAAGGCAGATGCTCCCGGAACGCACATCGTAGAATCGCTTCAGCAGACTCAGCAAAGTTGTCTTGCCGGATCCAGTCGGGCCAGTGATTCCAATGCACTCACCTGCTTGAATTCGCAGCGAGACATCGTGCAGAATCACGCGATCCGGATGATATCCAAATGAGACGTCGTCCAGTTCAATGGATTCAGAGACACGCTCCAGACTCTGCGCGCCGGCTGCCGTCACAATCTGAACCGGTTCGTCCAGCACCTCGAACACTCTTTGAGCACTGGCCAGACTGGTCTGAATGCTATTGGCAATATTTGTGATTTGCGATACCTGATTGGCAAATTCGTGGAGCAGATTCGCGAACACAAACAAGCCGGTCCCGAGTGCCAGCTCACCACGAATCACGAGCGTCCCGCCGTAACCGATCAGCACCAGCATGTTGATTTGCGTCAGCAATCCCATGCTGGGCTGAAACGTGGAAATCCGGAAGAAAATCGTTTCCTTGAGATCCCGAATGTTGTGGTTGGCTTCCTGAAATCTTGCTGCCTGTTCGGCTTCACGGGCAAACCCTTTAACAACCTGAATCCCCTGCAGATTCTCGACCAGTGTCCGGATCATCACATCGCTGAGTGTACTGGCCTGGCGATAGGCGGGTTGTACGAGCTTTGAAAACACGATGGCTCCGACCCATAGCAGCGGCGTGCTTGCGAGACAGACAAAAGTCAGCCAGACATGCATTTTCAGCATATACACCATGTAGACCGTTAGTGTCAGCAAAACGGTCAGGACTTTGATGATCACGCCATCGACAAAATTGCGAACATTGCTGGCGTCACCGGCCGCTCGGTTGATAATGGAACTGCTCTCGCCTGCGTCGTAAAAGTTGAAGCTCAGTTGTTGCAGTTTTGAATACACGTCGGTCCGAATGCGGACGAGCACCTCCTGCGACAGCGCGCTGGACGCGATGGCGGCCAGATATTTCAGCGCTGCCGTGAGCATCGCCACGACTAAAATCAGTCCGGACAGCGCGGTGATAATCTGCAGGGGACTCCAGGCGGCAGGCGGATGAAGCCCCAGTGGCCATTGAGGCGGCGCGGAATCTTTAAGAACCTGCGAAGAGAGGTAGTCGATTCCAAGGCCCGTGATTCCCAGAGTCGAAAGACTCAGCACCACCAACGTGATCTGCATGAACACAACAGCCGTGCAGGGACCGCGATACTCCAGTGCCAGCCTCAGCAACCGGCGCAGGAGCTTCCTGGAGGACAGCTTTCGGCGTGCCTTTGGGCTGGATTGACTTCCCTGTGATACCCCTGAAACCCCGGACAACTTGGTAACCTTGCTTCACTATATTAATCGTCGCGATCGTTGACAGATCGATTTTTATGTCTGAGCGGGCTTTAAGAACAGATGGAAATCCTCGCGAAGAATGAGTTTCCGAACCCTGTGAACAGGAAATTCCTCTGGAAAATGGCCGTTTTAAAAACAGTCCCCGCATTTTATGGCACATTTGCGTAGGAAACGGGCTCTCCGAGTCGAAAAGTCGGAGGTCAGAACTGCTGCGCGCTGGGTCCGGCCTACGCTCACGTCAAGAATTGACGTCAAGCTAACCCGCCGCAACTTCCTTTTTAATCCGCAGATCCCAATTCGATGCTGTGCCATTCAATGCCGACAAACGGTCGCTCAAATCCCATGATTCAGATGGCATTGCCCTGCGCAATTGCGTGTTTTGTGTGGGTTTGCGGCGGTGATTTTGCAAAAGGACAGAGCAGCCCGATCAATACGAAGGTCACCGGCAGTGGCGTGAACGTTTCGCTGCTTCGCCTGGGACTCGGTGGACCAGGACGTCTCGGGTGCTGGATTCCAATCCGCATTGAAGCCAATGGTTTGCCGGGCGATTCCGACATCAGGGTGGTCGTCATTGCAAGTGATGCGCGGGGTGATCAGTGTGCGGACACGGTGGTTACGACGACAGCTGACAGTTCCGGAAATATCGCGGTCGAATCCGTCTTTATGACGGGACGCCTCGGCGGGACCATAATTGTTCGTTTGCTTGGCGACGATGACAGCGTGCTGTGGGAACACGTCGTCCGCTGTCAAAAAATTCCGGATCCTGATCCTGAACGAGAACTGGATTTCTCCATCCCGGAAACGCCTGTGGGTGACGAACCAGTACAATCAAATCTGAAACTGATGCGGCATGGCCCCGTCAGTCTGGCTACGATTGGCATCCCAGAAGGTGTGGCAGCTCTGACGAACGAACTCGCTGCCGGCGAATCTACTGCAGAGACTCTGGCCGTGATGTCGCTGAAATCCATTGACGATTTGCCGACGTCACGTCGCGGGCTGGACAGCGTCGATTATCTGATGCTCGTCGATGGCTATGAGTTGTCGGAATTGCAGCGGCTGGCAGTTGAAGAATGGGTGACCGCCGGCGGACACTTGATTGTCAGTTGTGGCATCGACCTGCCACAATTGCTGCAATCCCCACTCGGAAACTGGCTGCAGCCGATTTTTCAAATTGAACCGTCCTTGATGTTCAGTCAGGATCTGTCAGCGTTGCAGAATTTTGTATCTGGTTCCAGCCAACTTCAGACGTATCGCAAGCCGGTCGCGATCATGAAGCTGCGATCAAATCAGGCATGGTCGGTTGTTGATTCGATCAACGGGCCGTTGGTCCAGCGTGTGAGTTATGGCGCGGGGATGATTACGGTGGCGGCGGTTGACCTGAATGAGAAGCCCGTCAATCAATGGCTGTCATTGCCGCAGTTGTATGAAATGTTGATCTTTGGCAGGCACCTGGATCGGGCAGAAAATCGAGCTTCCCGCAGCGGGCGGATTTCCAGTTCCGGCGTTTCCGATCTGGCAACGCAACTGGCCGCCGTGTCCGATGCTGTTCCTGCTGCGGATCGCTGGTCGACCTGGAGTGTGATGCTGCTGATCGTCCTGTTCCTGCTGGTGATCGGGCCGATGGACTATCTGCTTGTCGTGCGACTGCTGAAGAAGCCGCATCTGACGTGGCTGACATTTCCGATTCTGACTGCAGCGACATGCGCGCTTGCCGTTTCAGGGGTTGGAACACGCGGGGCAGCTCTGGTCGTTCGGCAGGTTCACCTGCTTGATGTCGCTCAACCAAATTTCAGGCAAACGATCCGCGTCCGTTCATGGGACAGTGTTTCCGCAGCCGAATCGGGCCACATTTCTGTCACCGCAACGCCGCTGCCAATTGCGAAATCGGTCGGTCAGCAGACGATTGACAAATCACCCATGACAGTGTCCTGGCATGGACGAGCGGAAGACGTCTACGGCGGCTTGTATCGAGAGGGCGGCGTTGCTCTGGGACGGCAGTTGAGCCATCGCAGCGATCAACTCAACGGACACGATTCCGGATTTTCATCAGTCCCCACGCTGACGGATGGATCTTCAGCATTCCTGGCCGAGACACTTGTGGATGTTTCTGCTTCAATGGTTGTGGAGTCGCATTTGCGCGTGCCGCCGAGTGGTCTCCTGGAGGGTGAATTCACGCATCACCTGACATCGCCAATTCGCAACTGGGCTGTCGTGTTCGGAAACCGAGTGTATCGCCCCTCAACCACAGCGCATGCCGATGCGTTTGTGATAGAACCAGACAAACCGTGGTCGCGTGCAAACCATGCGGTTGCCGTTTCTGACCTGCGTGAATTCCTGAAGGGATTCCGAATGCCGAAACCTCCCGCGCAGAAGAAATCTCTCGGGCCGCACAATCACATTCAGATCAAGTCCTTTTACAACACTCAGGGCACGAATCCGCTGGATATTCTGACGATGGTGTCGCTGTACGAAGTTCCCGGCGGCGAAACATTTGTAAAACTCCAGAACAACGTCCTGCGACATGATGAGATGAGCGACGTGATTCAACTGAATACAGTCCTTGTCGTGGGTACACTGGATTTGCCGCTGTCTGAAATGATTGTGAATGGTACCGCCGTGACACCGATCGAATCGCAGACGGTTGTGCGACTGCTGCTCCCGGTCATCCGCGTCGGTGATGTTGCCGATTCTCCAATGGCCGAACCACTGGCTTCCGCTGAACTGAACTGAAAACATATTCATGATCGAAACACGAAACCTCACCAAGCGCTACGGCAATCTGATTGCCGCCAACGACATCACGTTGAAACTGGAAGACGGTGATGTCTTTGGGTTTATCGGGCCGAACGGTTCCGGAAAAACCACGACCATGCGCATGATCGCGACGCTGCTGAATCCTGACCACGGCGAGGCGTACGTGTGCGGAAAATCGATCTACACGGATCAGGAAGAAATTCGCCGACTGGTGGGGTTCATGCCGGACTTCTTCGGCGTGTATGACGACATGACCGTTGTTGAATACCTCGAATTCTTTGCCGCTGCCTATCGCATCAAAGGCCCGGCTCGTCGCAAAGTCTGTGAAGAGAAACTGGAACTCGTGGACATGTCGTTCAAGCGGGATGCGATGGTCAATGAGCTCTCACGCGGTCAAACGCAGCGCATCGGACTGGCCCGCACGCTCCTGCATGATCCACAGGTCCTGTTGCTGGACGAACCTGCCAGCGGCCTGGACCCTCGTGCGAGGATTGAGATTCGCAATCTGCTCAAACGTCTTGGCGAAATGAAAAAGACGATCATCGTCAGCAGTCATATTCTGCCGGAACTTGCAGACGTGTGTACCCGCGTCGGCATGATCGAAAAAGGTCACATGATCGTTGATGGCAACGTGGCGGAAGTCATGCGGAAGGCACGACAGCGAATTCTACTGAACATTCGCGTCAGAGAACGCCATGAGGCAGCCGCAAAGCTGCTCGAACAACTGGACTGTACCGAATTGGTTACGATCCGGAAGGACAACATGCTGGAACTGACGCTGAAGCCGACTGTGGAAGATTACAGTGTCATTCCGACAGAACTCGTCAACGCCAGATTTTCCGTCACATTGTTTCGTGAAGAAGAAGTCAACCTCGAAACCGCGTTTTTGCAGCTGACAAAAGGTCTGGTGCAGTAACTTATCGCATCGTCGCCTCACGGACTTCCCTTGCGAGAATTCCCCGGTTGATGCCCTGCCAGGGGCGAATGTCGATCTGGTATGGGCCGTGGGCATCATCGAAGCCGCCGTAGTCGCGTTGGTATTCCTGCAGTCGTTGCAATTTCTGGGCGACTGCAAGCTCCCCGGGATGTTGTGAATTCGGGCCTCGGCCCCACAGGACTTCCGAGCCACCTTTGGTTCGAAGTGTATACTCCAGATCGTCTGCGTCTTCGATCAGTGCGACTCGACGCGGCAGGAGAATGGCCGTCAATTCCAGTTCGCTCCACCAGGAATCTTTGCCTTCACGCTTCGCATGCAGTAAGGCAGCAAGCTCCGCCGCTCCGCTGACAGCCGGGTCGCCCCAGGATTCTCCGAGCTTCCCCATCGGCACACTCGCCACACGCTCGATCACCGGATATCTCTCGATGTCGGCAACGGAAAAATCTCGGGCGGGCAGCAGGATGCTGTGGCGATCGATCGGATAATAACCGTCAACACATTTGATCATCGCCACGGGCTCTCGATAAACGACATCCACGTGAATTCTGGCCGGGTATGTCTTGCGGACGCTGCGGACTTCCTGAACCCATGGGTGAGTATGGAACGCCGCCGCAACTCGTTCACTCAGCGTCACATCCAGAAGCGATTGATTCCTGTCGAGGCCCGCACGGACAAACACCTGCTCTGGCAGATCCGGGGGAATCCAACTCGGTGGAGTTGAGATCGAGACATGTTTTGCCCCGATTCTGTACTCCGGACGATCATTCAGCTTCGGCATCCTGCGCGCAACGACTGGAAGCATGATTGCCAACAGCGCCACGGCTGCCGTGATCATCAACTGCCGCGGACGAAAGAACCATGACGTCACCCTGCGTTTTGCAACTGGCGGTGACAGCACTAGTGCCGCTGCAGCTTTCGCTGCTTTCTTTCGCCCTGTTCCTGAGCCCTTTACCATGGCACGCTAAGTCCGTCCAGAGTCGATAAAAACTGAAGTCCTCTCAAAGATAGCGCATAACCGGGGGCGAGGTACTGTTTGCCTTGAGATTCGGTCATTCGCCCCGGATCTTTTCGTAGACTTTGCCGTGTCGGGAAACCCGCTAAACCCTGCCGATCATTTCGATTGTACTCGGCGAACAGCATGTCGTGAGGCCATCGCACAGTTTCACACACCGCTCGAGGAACAACGCTTCCATCGGGCTGGTCCCGGTCGGAGCGACAATTGAGATGCTACCACACCACCCCTTGTTGTTCAGATGTCCGCCGACGGAGCGGCGGACCTACGTAGGCGAGCCGCTCCGTCGGCTCGCACCAGACTCGGCGGCAAGTAGAATCAGAACTGTGTCGCACTTAGATTCAGTTGATCCAATTGAAGATACTGCGTCCCCTTGTTGTTCACGTTCTTTTTGTTTTCCTCTCGTTTTTTTAGTGTACAGACCGCTCCCCGCCTGTGAGTAAATACCCCCCGTTTCCCTGCATATATTTGTTTTTTCTTCTTCGAAACCACCTTATCGGTCGCGCTAACCGGTGGATGCGTTTGGTAAAAACGAAGTACTGCCTGGAGCAGCCGGACATCATTTCCTCGCGACTGATATTTCGCGGGGGCTGTCTGCTTCCTGTCTGGTGGACAGCTCTGCAAGGCGGGTCGTCCAGGACCTTGACAGCTCATTTCATTCAACCTCGGAGAAAGATTTATGAACATGCAGCAATTGTCTTTGTGGTTTTCGTCGTCATTCTCGTTCAGGGAACGCCGCGCTACTCGCCGCCGCGTTTCAAACCAGACTCTTGAAACCCTGGAATCTCGACTCCTGATGACCGTCCCGGAGTTCAGCAGCCTTCCTGGTGCCAACCACACTATCTTTCTGGACTTCGACGGCCAGACCGTCGAAGGCACGAGTTGGAACAGTTACTACAACCAGACCACACTGATTGCCCCGGCTTACGACACGGACGGCAACACGTCCGTGTTCAGTGCCACGGAGTTGTCACAAATTGAAGACGCATGGAAGCGAGTCTCGGAAGACTATCGACCATTTCAGATAAACGTCACAACAGTGGATCCCGGCATTGAGGCATTGCGGAAAACCTCCACCAGCGATCAGCAATGGGGAATTCGTCTCGTTGTCACGAAAGAGGCTCCGATGGTGACGGATCCCGCGAAGCGCACGGGGGCCGGCGGCATTGCCTACATCGACAGCTTTAACTGGAGCAGTGACACTCCAGCCTGGGTGTTCACCACCGGCGGCAAGAATGTGGCCGAAGCCGCCAGCCATGAAGCTGGCCACAGTCTCGGACTCTCGCATGACGGTCTGACCGGCGGTGCCAGCTACTATACGGGTCACGGCAGCGGTGAAACGGGATGGGCGTCGATCATGGGTGTGGGCTATTATCAAAATGTCACGCAGTGGGATCGCGGCGAGTACTATAACTCAAACAACGCTGGCAGTACGGCGAATTACAGTAAGGGGCCGGATGACCTGTCCATCATCACAACTGGGAATGGGTTCAGTTATCGAGCGGACGACCGCGGGAACTCAAACGCATCGGCATCAACGCTGAGCGTCACAGGAACCACCGTTAGTGGGAGTGGGATTGTAGAGACGACCGCCGACATCGACGTGTTCTCTTTCGTGACCGGAACGGGTTCCGTGACGCTGAACGTCACACCGTTCACGCCCGGCCCGAATCTGGATATCAAGGCCGACCTGTATGACGGTGCCGGGACTTTGATTGCGTCGTCGAATAACAGTGCGGTGCTGAGTGCCGGATTCACGCTCAACCTGGCCGGTGGCCAGTATTTTCTGCATGTGGACGGCACTGGGTGGGGGACGCCCTCTGCCAGCAGTCCCAGCGGCTATTCCGACTACGCCAGCCTTGGACAATATTCTATCAGCGGGTCCATTGTCGCTCCGGACAGCGGCACGCCGCAGGTCAGCATCGGCGATGCTGTCGTCAATGAAAGCGCCGGCACCGTGACGTTCTCCTTGACATTGTCGCAGGCCGCGACCACTTCCACGTCTGTCAACTGGGCAACAGCCAACGGCACAGCGATTGCCGGATCGGACTTTGTCGCGAACAGTGGTTTCGTGACGTTTAACGCTGGTGTCACAACGGGTTCGGTGACGGTGACGCTGGTGAATGACGCAGTGGTTGAAGCCACCGAGTCATTTACTGTCGTTCTCACATCGCCGAGCGGTCTGATAATTGCTGACGGATCCGGGTTGGCCACGATCAATGACGACGATGTGCCGACTCAGCCAGGTTTGTCGATCAACAATGTGAGCGTGATTGAGAAAAATTTGATCACGCGAGGCAGAAAGACACAAGCGGTGCAATCAACGATGACGTTTACAATCACGTTGTCAGCGGCCTCGTCGAGCTCGGTTTCGGTCAGCTACGCGACAAAAAACGGGACCGCCACCGTCGGCAACAATGACTACAAATCTGTTTCAGGCACGGTGACTTTCAGCGCGGGGCAGACATCGAAGACGGTGGGGGTCATCGTGTATGGTGACGTCACGCCGGAGAATAACGAAACTTTCACCATTGACCTTTCGAACCCGGTCAACGCGACCATCGCAACGGCATCGGGCGTGGGAACAATTCTTGACGACGATACTATTGGGGGGATCCTTGCCTGGTCAGAACGGAACCCGGTCATGATTGTTGACGCCATGTCCTGGTTTGTATCCGATAGTGAATCCCATGGTGAACATGCTGACCATGATCATTTGGGTCACGGCGACCGTAATGATCACGAGTCCTATCAGGATCACCAGCAGAGCCCTCTCGCCCTTGCGACAAGCGTCAGCCGCACAGCCCTGCGGACAGGTTCAGTCGCCAAACTCCTGTCGGAGTCTCCGGTGCAGGCATTACAACTGGCATCGGGTACGTTGACGCACCGACAGTCGACTCTGTTGTCGACACCAAAGAAGTCTGCGGCAAAGCATCATGTGGGATTCGAAAAGTCTTCTGAACTCGCCGCACAAATCCAGACCGCAGCGAACTCTCAACAGGACACTTTGGAGGTATTGTTCGCCGAACCAGAACTCCTGCAGTCCCTGTGGCAGAGCAACGGTTAAGCATTTTCAATGCATAAATCAGGACAGCGGACGCAACTCCTTTCCGGGACCCGTTGCTGTCATTGTTCTGGTTCAACGACAAAAGGAATCGCAAGAGGGGACATTTTACTTTAGCAGATAAGTCCAATGTCCCTTGGTACGTGGCCCGACTGACTTAAAAAACACAGGACCAGATCATCTGCCACATTGGGAAGTGTTGATTCAATACTTTCACCCAAGGAGACAGTTGAAATGGTTACAACTGGCAGAACTGGGACAAAGCGAAATCATAGTCGATCACAGAAATTCAAAAAGGCAGTACTCGGCAGACCGCAGGGAATTATTCAGAAGCGTGTACAGGCCGTCGGGCCGGAGAAGTTTGGCATCGTCGCTTTAATGTTTTCAACGCCTGCCCCCTTTAATGTTTTCTGTGATGTTTTTCTAACTCCAATTTGACTGCGCACTCAACGATACAACGCACTCTTGCATCATCATTTTGCCCACAGATTCTGCGGAGGACCCGGATTTTAGCAGCCCACCATTGCCCACCAGTTGCGAAGTTGTTACCAACACGGTCTGCAGTGGAATCCATCCGGCGTGTCGTTGGAGAAGGCTCATATTTCTTTGGATGCGTTCTAAGGGGAGGCAAGACATGATGCGGGCAATCGGATTTTTAGCAGTAACAATAATTTTTCTTCAAGCGGGAGAGGTTCAGGCAGACTTGATCACTCTCAACGGTCTTGAACAACAAACGGTGGCTGGGGAAAACTTCACGTTCAGTTTTTCTCCCATAGCAATATCCGATGGAACAAGTGGAACGCTAACGATCCATGCGAGAGGTGATTATGATCCAGGGACTTCCACGGAGTTCCTCACATGGGATATTGACAGTCTGGGGATAGGAAGCACTGCTGGACCAACAATCGGTGGCGTCACCATCATCCAAAATAATGGCATCAACGACGTGGAGTGGGAGCAAAGCTTCATCATCTCTGGTGTGAATATGCTGTCCATTACGGCTGACCTCCTCGCGAGCATCCTGATTGATCTGAATGGCAATCAGACCTCTGGCGTGGGAGTTGGTGTAGGGCCGAATGAATTTGTGGAAGTGACATTATCGTACAACTCCCCCACTGCTGTCCCCGAACCCGCCAGCCTGACGCTGTTCGGCATGGGTGCGCTCGGTTTGGTTGCCGGTGCCATCCGCCGGCGTCGGTCGCAGAAGGCTACGGTCTGATTTCTGACCAATCGATATCATGAACTTCGAGACGGGCGGCCACACGGTCGCCCGTTTTCGTTTTGATGGTTCGCCCCAAGTTCTTTCTCCCGTGCAATCAAGGGTGTCAGCGACGGTCTTGAATAACGTCAATGACAGATTCGGAAAAAGATTTTCGAATTCAAATTTTGCAAACAACGGTGTCAGCAAACAACGGTGCCAGGAACCGAATACGGCATTTACTCTGGCATTTTTAGCGAGAACAGCGGGGACACAGCACTTTGTTGCCAGGTTGGCGACGGCTTGGTGGCACTGTCAATGAGAACCGCAACGGTGTCACATTGGCTCTGCCAGTGCATTGGCGGCGTGGTGTGGATATTCGTCGGTGAAAGTCACTCATCAAGAAAGCACTGGCATAGCCAGTGGAACACAAACACTGAACTCGCGGACTTTGATCCTGGCAGTGTCACCCCATTGGAACGGAATGTACGATGGACATTCATGTCCGTCGTGTATCCAATATTCTTTGCTTCAGCGTCCATCAGTAGAAATCGTCAATTGTGACGTCGCGCTGCGCGAGGTGTCGAATCGAGTAGACAACAACGCGGTCAGGCCGAACAACAAAGATCGCTCGATGGGTTGGTTTGGTACCAAGCCCGTAATGAAGCTCACGAATGGTCACCGGTAAGTCATCGTTTTCGCGGGCCAGCGCACAACGCTCAGGATTGTCCTGCAATGAGTCAATTGCACTGACAAAACCATCGAACCAGCGTTTCGCTTGCTCAACAGATCGGTGTTCCGCCCACCATTGCGCAGCTTCGAACAGTTGCCCGCTGGCCTTGTCCGTGACAAATATCTTGTATGTCACTTGATGAATCCGAGCTTCTGTCTTATGTCTGAATCGACCAAATGCAACGAACGCATCCGTCCTGCGGCCTCGTCTGCGATGCCCAACTGAATATCTGCGACCGACTCGTTGTAGTCCTGCAACGTCCGCAGCGCATGCAACAGGACGTCATTCTCAGTCGAGTATTTTCCGGTCGCCATCTGAGCTGTGACGAGTTGTTCAATCTCAGCTGGAAATGGATACTGCATTTTGCGATACCTTGAGTCGTGCGGGAACCTACGGCCTTTCGTAGATCTTATCAGAGCAACACCGGCTTGCCAGTCCCGTACCGGCGAGTTTCAAACCGGATCGAGACAATGCGACGTCCACCACGGCAGCCATTCAAGGTGGCAGGAGGGACCAGAAGAGGTGGCTCGATCGACGATTTTTGAAAAGCGGGCCGACGAAGCCAGCTGAGTGGCACACAATCACTGACCGCCCGGACGTTGGTCCCATCAGTGCCCTCTCGCCGATTCGCCCGTAGCAATTTCGCCAAATCCTCAATGCAGGAGATGTGCGGTGTCCGTTCGTGCAGGCGGAAACTTTTTCGGTCCCCGTCCCGGTTGTGTTTTTTGAGTACCTGTCAAGGTGCCTGTCACCGGCTTCCGCCGCCGTTTTCGTTCTTCCGTTGGCTCCGTTCTTCCGGCCGTTCTTCCGGCCTTGGAGCCGAAGAGTCGATTACTAAACAATCGATGCATTCTCCAGCACATTTCGTCCATCGACAATTGTGGCCACCGGTTGAAATACCGGTCCTTGAGTGGGCTGCGATGCCTCTTCGGAATTAATCCCGGAGATTCGAAAGACGGTCAGGCGGGCCGATTGTCCTTCCTGGAGAAATTCGCCGTGAGAATTGAGTAGAGCGGCGGGTTTGGTTGAGGCGAGGCTCCACGCGGCGTGTAATGGGATTTTGCAGGCGGACATGAAGCGGGCCACACAGTCGCCGGTTGTGACGCCGGAGCCGGCCAGAAACTGTGTTTGTCCGGCGACGACGATTCGACCGTCCGCCAGAATCTCCACTTCCACAGCTCCCGTGCGATATCGTCCAGGCGGGCAGCCGCCAAATCCAGAGACATCGGACGTCAGAATGAGTCGGTCAAGCGACTTGCATCGAACAATGCAGTTCAACATCGCTTCCGGGACATGCCAGCCATCAGCAATCACGCTGCATGTCAATCGGTCGTCGGCAAGCTGGGGCCAGAAGATGTTGTGATGACGAGGAACCAGCCCCGAACAACCATTCCCCAGATGTGTCCCCAGCGTGGCACCGGCATCAATCGACGCAGCAATTTCGGCCGGAGCAGCAGCCGTATGGCCGATGGAAACATGAACTCCCGATTTCACAATCTGCTTCAAAACAGGGATCGCGTTTGGCACTTCCGGAGCAAGTGTCACGATGCGTACAAGGTTTCCAGAGGCCTGCTGCCACCGGCAGAATTCTGAAAAGTCAGCAGGTCGGACATGCTCCCGCGGATGCGCTCCGCGAGGCCCGTCTTCCGGAGAAATCCATGGGCCTTCGACGTGGCACCCGGCAATAACCTGACGCAGCAGGGGTGATCTGTCTCGGGCAGCCCGAATTGTTGCCAGGCCGTGCTCAAGTGCTGCCGCAGAATTCGTAATGAGTGTCGGCAAACATTGCGTGATTCCGCATTCGAGATACCAGTGGATCACTTTCTCCACTTCGTCACTTGTCAGCGTTTCGCTGCTGAACCAGATGCCTTTGAATCCGTTGACCTGAATATCGCACAGCCCCGGTCCAACGAGCGGCAGGTCGCGGCTCTCGTCTGGCTGGATTTCCAACGGCAGGACAGACGCAATTCGCCCGTCACGAAGGGTGATTCGTATTGGTTGAAGCGAGTCATATCGGCGAGCGGAGATTACCGTCATGGCAAATCCATTGCTATTTCGGAGGGCGCGTGTAGAGGGCCTTGCAGTCTTCGTGGCGTGTGCCGTTTTCATCGGTGATGGAAAATTTTTCCGGCCCCCACATGGTCACGCCCGCGTGGCGTCCGTCTTTGGAAAGCAGATAGAAGCTCAAGCCAAAATCCGGGCGACCGTCTTTGTCCCGCAATCGCGGTTCTGTTGTTTTGGCAACGCGCCGCAAAACTTCCATCCCGGCGTCTTCCGGTGACGCCCCGTTTCGCATCAATTCAACGGCGGCAAACGAACAAAGATTCTGCAGATTTGCTTCACCTCGACCTGTGCTGCCGCAGGTACCGATTTCATTGTCGCAGTACAAACCCGCACCGATGATGGGAGAATCGCCAACCCGACCGGGGATCTTGAACGCCAGTCCGCTGGTCGTGGTTGTGCAGGCAAAATCGCCCGATCCTGTCATTGCGGCACAATGAATCGTCCCCGTCGGTCGACGAAACTTCATCGGAGACTTGTCTGCCGCGATCTTCAAATCCCCGGACACAGAAGATTCGCCAATTGGAATTGAGCGGCTGCGGAAGAACTCGGCGACCGGAATCTCTTTCTCATCCGGATCAGGAATCCAGTCATCTTTATCGCTCAGTGTTTCCTTCCACCGCAACCAGATTTTCCGCGACAGTTCAGTCAGCAGATTTTCTTCGGGAAACCCGTGTGCCTTCGCAAAGTCCAGGGCACCAGCGCCGACCAGCAGCACATGGTCCGTACGCAGCATCACCTTCAGAGCAACCTGCGCCGGGTGGCGGATGTTCTGCAGAGAAGCCACCGCACCAGCGCGGTGTGTCGGGCCGTGCATTACGGCGGCATCAAGTTCCACAATGCCGCGTTCGTTCGGTAATCCGCCGTAGCCGACACTGGTGTCGTTCGGGTCGTCTTCCACAATCCCGACTCCTGTCACGACGGAAAGCGCAGGGTCGCTTCCAGCCAGGATCATTTCGTACGCTTTTTTTGTTGCCTCCAGACCATTGGCCGACGATACGACTTTGACTTTTCCAGCAGCGCTGCGAGGCGAATTGGCAACCGCAGCATTCGTTGTCGATGTGGCCCCGACAGCCACCGCTGCCACACCCGCAACATGCATAAACGCTCGACGCGACACATCTGACATTGGTTCTTACTCCATCGTGTTTTGGCGGGAGGATTCTGGGTTTAATCGTTTAACGGCTAGCCGCAAGCGTCGGTTCCAGATTTCGCCTGCGCATGCGGCTCGCCGTTAAACGAAATCACTGACATTGAAGTCCAGTACCACAGTCTCCAGGACGGAATGGGTCTTCAATGAGAAAGATCAGGGAGGTTAAACAATTCACCGAGGACCACAAGCGGTGGTTCTGCATTCGAGAAAAAATCAATGGAACAATGTTTGCATACCTGTACGCTCGTTTTTTGCCAGCTGCCGGATTGGCAGGGAGTTATTGGCTTCGCTTCATTCCCGATCGATGGATAATGCCAATATCGACGCTGTCGGCTCGATTGCAATCTTCCGGAAACTCGGGACCATACTCGTCGGGAGCTTTGGAGATGTGGATTGCTGTGCGTGCTGGTGCGGCCTACCGATGGCAAACACTGGCGGAGCCCGTGGTACGCACAACCCAATCTGGGATGCGTGACGTTCTTTTAGGCGAGCTGCAGGATAGAACTTACCATCCCCGATTTGTACGACGGACTTCCAGTCCGTCGAGTAGCACCATGCGACGGACTGGAAGTCCGTCGTACCGGTAAATTTATTTCTGCCGCTCGCCTTACGCCTTGATTTATTGAATTTTGAACAAAAGTTGCACGAGGAAGTCATTTGATGAGTTCGTCGCCAAAGACGTCAGCAGGCGTCATGATTGAAGCTCGTGGCCTGAGCAAGTTTTACGGTGAATTTGCGGCCACACGGGACGTTACGTTTTCTGTCCCAAGAGGTCAGATTTGTGCATTTCTGGGTCCCAACGGGGCTGGAAAAAGCACAACGATGAAACTCCTGACGGGATTCCTCGCTCCGAGCCGAGGCGAATCCTTCATCGCCGGAGTTAACGTGGGTACGGATCGCATCAAAGCCAGCGAATCGCTGGGATATCTGCCAGAGAATGGGCCACTCTACGTCGAAATGACTCCGCAGAGTCTGCTCAAATATATGGGTGAAGTGCGCGGTCTTTCGGGGGACACTTTGGCGCGTCGCATGGCTTGGGTGTCAGACAAGTGTTCGCTGTCTGAGGTTTGGAGAAAGCCGATTTCGAAGTTGTCGCGAGGGTTCCGACAGCGAGTGGGAATGGCTCACGCGATGCTGCATGATCCGGAAGTGTTGATTTTGGATGAGCCAACCAGCGGTCTCGATCCAAACCAAGTCCACGGTGTTCGTGATTTGATTCTCGAGCTGGCAAAAACGAAGACGATTCTGCTGTCGACTCATATTCTTCAGGAAGTTCGGGCGGTCTGCAGTCGAGTTGTAATGGTCCACAACGGTCGCGTTGTATTCGATGGCCCGACCGCAGATCTCGGTGCAAACGAACTCGATATGGAAAAGCAATTCCGCAAGCTGACCAGCAGCGCCGCTTGACGCTCACCAGCGATCGCGGTTTATTCAGATTTCAGTCGGTTTTACAGACACAGGTGTGTTCATGGTTCGAAGTCATGTGATTCTGGCAGTCGCCAAACGAAATTTCCGCAGCTACTTCTCCGGGATTCTGGGGTATCTGTTCATTATTGTCTTTTGCGTTGCGTCGGCGGCTTTGGCATTTTCGTCTGCATTTTTTGCGGCGAATCAAGCCAACCTGGATCAGCTCACGGCTTGGTATCCGTGGCTCCTGTTGTTTGTGATTCCGGCCATCACGATGACGACGTGGTCGGACGAACGGAAGCTGGGAACCGATGAGTTGTTGTTTACGATGCCCGCCACGGACGTGGAAATTCTGGCCGGAAAATATTTGGCCGTGTTGTTCGTGTACACGGTGGCACTGGTATTTTCCATGATCAACATTTTTGTCCTGGCATGGCTGGGATCACCCGACGCCGGGGCGTTGATGAGCACGTATCTCGGTTACTGGTTGGCTGGTGCAGCACTTCTGACAGCGGGAATGCTCGCCTCGTCGCTGACGAACAACGCGACCGTGGCGTTCGTGCTGGGCGTTGTGTTTTGCTGTGTGCCTGTGATGTTATTTTATGTAACGGATATCATCGAATGGTTCTTCAGTGCTGTCGGCGCAACCGTCAGTCTTTATGACCTTCGTACCGCCGTGACTTCGATCAGCCTGCAACAGCAGCTTCAGGATTTCAGTCGAGGTATCCTGCCTTTGTCCGGAATTGCGTGGTTCGTATTCTTCGCTGCAGTGATGCTGTATTTGAATCTGATTACTATTTCAAAGCGTCGCTGGGCTGCCACTCAACAATTGGGGATGGGATTTCAATATACAATCCGAGCGATCTGCCTTCTGATTACCTGCGGAAGCCTGCTGGCAATTTTCTGGACTTATCCGGCTCGAGCGGATTGGTCTGCTGAAAACCTGTTTACACTGTCCGAAGCGACACGTTCAACAATGCAGGAACTGAAGAAATCTCAGAAGATCACAATTCAGTCATTCATTAGTCCGGACGTTCCTGGCGACTATGTCGAGATTCGCCGCCAATTGAGGGGATTGTTACGTGAGTTCGAAATGCAGGGTGGGGGATCGATCGAATGGATCGACATCTCAGTTGAACCCTTCAGTGAAGCCGCTGAGCAGGCTCGGGCGCTGGGGATCGAACCGGTTCGATTGTCCTATGAACGAGATGGCAAACGGGAAGAGTCCGATGTCTTCATGGGTGCGTTTCTGCAGAGTCCCAACGATGAACTGGTGATACCTTTCTTCGGCAAAGGGTTGCCGATTGAATATGAACTCACGCGATCTCTGCGAACTGTGTCGCAGGAGAAGCGACTGACGGTGGGAATTCTACTGACGGATGCCGGAGCGATCGCTGACGGAGGTGGTTCGGGTGGAAAATGGGAAATCGTGCGTGAACTCGAAAAACAATACAAGGTCATCGCCGTCAACCCATCGCAGCGAATCCTGGTAACTGATGCCGCTGAACCGGACGAAACGCCAGCAGGCCACGAAGCCGCCGCAAAGGAGTCGGTCGATACGGAAGCGAAGCCTGACGCTGCAGAGCAAAACTTTGACGTGTTGATTGCGATCATGCCGTCGTCGTTGACCGAACCGCAAATGGAGAACTTTCTGGAATACGTCAAGGCTGGAAAGCCCACGTTGATCTTTGACGATCCATGTCCTTTTGTATTTCAGAATCAGTCTGGACTTGCAATGGCACCGCGATTGCCAAAGCCGGGCGGAGGCAATCCGATGTTTGGAGGCGGTGCTCCGCCCGAACAGAAAGCCGATGGCGGCGAATTGACTGCATTAATGAAACTTCTGAACGTAGCCTGGCAGTATGACGAGATCGTTTACGACCGAAACAACCCTCATTCTGAGTTTGCCACGCTCCCGCCGGAATACATCTTTGTTTCCCGATCAGGTTACGAGGAGGGGGCAGAGGGGCCATTTTCACCCGACAGCAAAATCAGCCAGAATCTTCAGGACCTGGTAATGTTGTATCCCGGCACAATCGCAGATCGGGCAGCGCAGTCCGGACAGGAATTTATCCCGTTGCTGAAGACCAGCGGGGAATCAGGGCTCTTGGCCTGGGAAAAATTCACGTCCCAGGCAGGGTTCAATCCATTCTCACCGGGTGGCACAGAAATCAATCAGAATCCGAAACGAAAAGACGACGGCAAGACGCATGTTCTGGCGGCTCAGATCCGGAACACGACCAAGGAGACACCTTTGAATGTCGTACTTTGCTCCGACATTGACATGATCACAGACTGGTTCTTCCTGGAACGCAATCGAGGCAATCTGGAAGTGAAGTTCGACAATGTCACATTTGTGCTGAACGCGGTGGATGCATTGGCGAAAAATGAGACATTTATCGCGCTTCGCTCCCGTCGCGAGAGTCTGCGGACATTGAAGTTCGTGGAAGATCGCACGAGCGCCTTGCGGACCTCGCTGAATAAGGAAGAAAAGATTGCTCAGGAGGAACTTGATGAACGTCTGAAGAAGGCCGAAGAGGATCTCCGTGCTGAAATTAAGAAGATCAGCGAAGATGAGACGCTGGATCCTCGCAGCAAAGACACACAGTTGCAGCAAAAAGAACAGCAGGTCAATCGACGGTTGAAGTTGGAGAGCGAAACCCTGGAGCGTCAACTCAACTCAAAAGTGCGTAAATCCGGACTTGAAATGAAACGTGAAATCCGGCGTATCGAGAACACGGTCCGCATCGTGGCCTGCTTCATTCCGGCCATTCTTCCGATCTGCTTTGGAATGCTGTTTCTGGGCCTGCGAAATCTGGCCGAGCAGCAGTCGATCAATCCGAATCGGCGGAAGGGCTGAATTTCATTTTTCTGAGTTTGAATTTTATTCGTGATTACATCCTGTTGAATCAGGTTTCTTGCTATGAACACAACGAATCGTACTTTGACATTTTGTGCAGTCGCCGCGTTTGCCGTCCTGTCTGCGGTGGGTGTGAAATACATCAATCGCCCGGTCGTTAACCCGGATTTTGCCGACGTCGGCCAGGAATTCTTTTCAGAATTCAAAGATCCGCTGAAGGCCACCTCGCTTAGTGTGGCCCAGTACGATACCGAGAGCAAGGAGCCAATGGCGTTCGAGGTGAAGCAGGACGACAAAGCCCTGTGGGTGATCCCATCTCATCACGACTATCCGGCTGAAGCAAAGGACCGTCTGGCACGCACTGCGGCGTCGTTCATCGGTGCAAAAAAGATGGCGTTGCAGAGCCGCAACAAAGACGATTGGGGCCGCTACGGAGTCGCTGATCCGAATGACGATGTTGCTGTTGATGCGGAAGCCAAAGATGGCGAAAAAGATGAGTCGCGCGGCACTCGTGTCACGCTGCGGGATTCTGGTGGCAATCCACTGGTGGATCTGATCATCGGCAAACCAGTGAAAGATCAGAACCAGCGGTTCTACGTACGTCAGCCGGAGAAGAGCAACGTTTATATTGCAGAGATCGGAGCCGATCTATCCGCGAAGTTCAGTGACTGGATCGAACCTGATCTGCTCAAACTGAACCAGGCAGATATCGTGCAGGTCGTCGTCGATAAGTATTCGGTGGACGAGGATAAAGGTGAAATTCTTCGCGGAGAAACACTGGAGTTCGACAAAGATGCTACCGCCAATAAATGGACCCTGGCAGGATTGAACGCCGAAACCGAATCCGTAAAGGAAGCCCCCATCAATGATTTGGCGAGAAACCTGGATCAGTTGAAAATCGTCGGAGTGCGACCAAAGCCAGGCGGACTGAACGCGGACCTGACTGTGAATGAAGAGATGGCCAGCAATCCTATTGTCATGCAAATTCTGCAACAGGACATGCAACGCCAGGGTTTCTTTATCGCGCGAGGTGAGAACGGCCAGAAGAAACTTGTCTCCAATGAAGGCGAACTCGTTGCCGGAACAAAGAACGGCGTCCGTTACACTCTATATTTCGGCGAAGTAGCCCGTGGCACAGCCAAAGATATTGAAACCGGATTGAATGAAAAGGCCGCAGCAGACGATGCAGCAAAGACCGCTGCCGACGAGGAAAAGAAGGACGCCAAAGCTGACTCCGGTGACATTCTGCCGGAGCCGGAAGTCAAACCTGCCGACGCTGAATCCGGCCCCCGTCGTTACCTGCTGGTTAAGGTGGACTTCGATGAATCACTGATGGGCGCGAAGCCTACGGAACCTGTCGCGCCAGAAAAGCCGGAGAGCCTCACGGAAGAAGCCTCTGCTCCAGAGGGGCCTACCGAAGCCAAACCAGAAACCCCAGCGACTGACGCTGTGCCCGGTGCTGACGCTGTGCCCGGTGCTGACGCTGTGCTCGGTACTGACGCTGTGCCCGGTACTGACGCTGCTCCTGCAACCGACGCTGCTCCTGCAACCGACGCTGTTCCAGAGAAAGCTGAGCCTGCTAATGATGCTTCTCCCGTAGACGACGCTGACGCTCCGAAGGAGGAAGCTCCTACGGGCACTGAAGAAAAACCAGCAAACGATGCTACCCCCGAAACCCCGGAACAGGAGGAGATCAAAGAATCCGTGCCTGGCGAATCGGCATGCGACGAACCTGTTGTCGATGAACCCGTATCACCGGAGCCAACCAGAGATCAGCCTGCTCCAGTTGATGAAGCAGCAGTTACGAAAGACGAGCCGCAGCCAACACCAACAGAAACAGCCGCTGGCGATGAGACTCCGGAAATCATTCCGGCGAACCAGGCAACACCGGAATCCACGGAGCCAGCAACGGAGACTCCTCCTGCGGATGGAGAGGAAAAACCAGCCGCTCCTGTGACAACTCCACAGGAACCAGCACCACCTGTGGATCCCAAAGCCGAAGCGCAGAAACAGTATTTGCTGGCACTCGGAAAATATGAAGCGGAAAAATCCGGGTTTGCAGATGCCCTGAAGTCATGGGAAGATCGCAGCAAGGAAGGTCAAAAACTCGCAAAAGAATTGTCAACTCGCTTCGAAGCGTGGTACTACGTAATTTCAGCGGACAGTTTTGAAAAGCTTCGTCCGGTCCGCGCTGACGTCGTTGGTCCAAAAGAAGCCGCTCAGCCAGCCGATACCAACATCCCACCGCAGTTCGACAACCCTCACGGCGGCATTCCGGGACTAGGAGAATAGAGCGACATACGCCATTCAGTTCCGGTGGGACTTTTTCTTGTAGCCGAATTCGAGTTCGACGTTTTGCGAGCCGCATGGCGCGAGCCGGCGGTGCTGACCGAATGCACAACCCGCTAACGCAACGCCGTTAAGGATTTATCGCCGTGTTTTCACCGGGTTTCTCGAAGTCCCTTCTCCCCTTGGTAAGGGGGAGAAGGTGGCCGAAGGCCGGATGAGGGGGTTATTCGCTGGATCTGACGCTATAAAATACTTGGCGGCGTTCCCCGGAGGCGATCGATTCTCTGGTCCCGAAGAGCTTCGCACTTTGCTGCTCAAACGCGGCGAGTTCTTTGTGCGAACCGTGACAAGCCGCTTGCTCAGCCACGCGCTCGGAAGGCGTATCGAAGCGCTCGATCGTCCAGCCGTTGATAAGATCGTCGTGAGCCTGAAGGACAACGACTATCGTCTTGCCGATTTGATCATTGCGGTGTCGGCAAGTGATCTGTTCCAGCGCAGGTCATCAGAGTGGGTGGAAACAATTCTGCTGGCCCCCTTTTCTGAACCCCGACAGAGTTCCATCCGATTCCACAAGACGAGATCGGCTAACGCCTCAGGCTCCGGCCTTTGCCTGGACGTCTTCGCCGTAGCTCCAGCCCTCACGAACCGGTTCCTTCACGAATGCGTTCAACTCTGGATGATTGGTGATGCGGCCAGCGTTGGTATCCCACTCGATGCGAGTGTTGAAACGCTGGGCCAGGACACCCAACAGAATGATCTCGGTCAGTCTTGCGGCGTAGTCGAAGTTTGATCCTGGTTCGGGGCCTTCGCCCTTGATCGCTCGCAGCCACTCGCGAAACGGCCCGCTCTCGACGCGTGCGATGGTCTGGGCAGGTGGATTGGCCTTCCACTCACTGCTGACGGCCTCTGGAAGAATGAGCGGCTCGCCGGCATGAGTGCCGCAGCCGAGCATTCCCTTTGAGCCGACAAGCCAGCAGGCCCGTCCAGCGTGCGCGGCGTGTTCCGCTCCGAATTTGTCGATACGACCGATTTTTGTCCAGTCCTGCGGGCCATCGAACCAATCAAGTGTTACCGGTCCGCGGTCCCCCTTGGCCGGGAAATGAAAACGGATGTGGCTGCCAGTGGGAATGACACCGTCGAGTGATTTTTCGCGGTGCAGACACTCGACGACATTTGGTGGATCAAGATCCAGCGCCCACACAGGAGTGTCGAAGGTATGGCAACCGAAATCGCCGAGCATCCCAAGTCCAAAGTCCCAGAACGAACGCCACTTTGCCGGATGGTATTCGGCACAGAAGTCACGCCTCTCCGTCGGGCCAAGCCACAGATCCCAGACGAGTCCCTCGGGCACCGGTGCAGCAGGCGGCGGCATGACGGCAGGATTTCCAAAGTGCGTGCCACCCATTTTCGGGCCATCGTTGCGACAGAAGACCTGGCTGACTTCGCCGATGACTCCCGCTCGCACTGCTTCGACCGAGTGACGGATGCCATCGCCCGCGTGCCCCTGGTTGCCCATCTGTGTAACGACTTTGTACCGTTCCTTCGCCTTCACCAAAGTCCGGCATTGCCAGATGTTGTGGGTGAGCGGCTTCTGAGTATAAACGTGGATGCCGCGTTCCATCGCCGCCAACGTGGCGGCGAAGTGCGTGTGATCGGGCGTAGAAACCACCACCGCGTCGATCTCTTTGTGCATCTTGTCGAACATCACGCGGAAGTCGTCGAAGAATGGCTGGTCCGTTTGCCAGCTCTTCATGTTCTCCGCACAATGGTTGCGGTCCACGTCGCAGAAGGCGACGAGGTTTTCCTCTGAGCATCCCTGTTTGTAAGGCTGTTGAGCAATCCAGCCGCCGGAGCCGATGAAGGCGATGTTGAGCTTGTTGTTAGCCGACTTTGCGGGCTTGCCGATCGCGAACTGCGTCAGGGCTGTGCTGGCGGCAATTCCAGTAACGGACGTCAGGAATGATCTTCGTTTCATGGTGAGGCATTTACTCAGTGAAGTTATCGTTGACACGTGGTCGGTTCGGAGGTTCTCTTACGGACTTGATTCCGAAGTGAAAAGCTCAGGGTAACGTCCCCGGATGAGAGCTTGCTCCTCGACGGTCAGTTCGTTGATTGGGATTGGCTTGTCCTGGGGACGCGTCCCCTTCTGATTGATCCGGTTCATCAGACTCCAGTTTCGAGATTGCTTGCCCGGTTCAGGGTCAGACGGTTCCGTGGCTGGGAGATCGTAACGAGTAAAGTCGATCACTTTTGGCGTTTCGTTTTCTTTCCAGTTTTGGAGCAGCGCGAGTCGGAAGTCTCGGTTCATGAACCAGCGAATCTCAAGTTGCTCCTGCGACGCGCGGATGCCGCTGCCGCGATGGACGAATTGATAGTCGAGCTGTTCGTTGTTCTTCACATGCGTGCGCGACAGTTCGCCGAACTCGCTTTGAGTGATGAGTCTTGCATCGGGCCAGCGGTTGCGGACTTCGGTCAGCCAAAGGTGCAGGCCATCCATGCCGTTGCGGCCGCCGTAGCCATAAATCCTGCGAGCTTCAACAAGGCTCATTTCCCAGCCGCAGGTGACCCACGCGAATCCATTACGCTGAAATCCGTCATCGAAATGCGCTGCGGTCGTGGCCAGCATCGACTTCAGGCCACGTTCAGTGCCCATGTCGAGCAGCGTTTCAATCGGCCCAACTCCCTGGCGACTGCGCCAGAGTTCGCCATCAACCGTCTTCCTGCCCGGAATGCGTGCGCACAGGAAATCGACCGTCCATCCGTCGAGGTTCACAATGTCGATAAAGTCTTCGCTGCTTCGAGCCGGTTTGCAGAAGTGCTCACGGGACGGATAGTAAGGATAGCAGATTGAGCCTTCACCATCGCCGTTATCGACTGCGTATTGGCTCCAGATATTGCCCTGACAGACATGGATGCCCTCTTCTTCTGCGAGGTAGCGGAGATTTTCGGCCGCGAGAAATCCGGCGACCACGCTTTTTGGGCGATAGCCATTGCCAACGATTTCGGAAACACGTTGCAGGCCTTCATGGAGATCGCGGTTCACCTGCTCGCGGGTGTTGTACATATTGGAGAAGTAAGCACCTGGGATGAAGGTGATCTCATCGCCGAATTTCTGATGATAACTCACCACCAGCTCGCGCAATTCGCGATAGCTTTCTCGCGTATCGTGGAGTGCGAGCCAGCTAAAGGCCCACGTGATGCGTGCTCCGGGCCACGCCTTTTCGATCGTCTCGCGAAAAGTGCGAGCTTCAGCCGGCGTGTGAACGCTGGATTCATCCGGCCCGTGTGCCGTGTCACGAGTGACTTCGATCTGCCGCACTCTCACGACGGTATTGAGAGTCAGGAATCGCTGGCCCATAATTTCAGTCCGCGCATTCGGCTCGGTCGCAGCAGGCATCGCGGGATCATCGGCAAGTGCCGTGCTGCAAATCACTGCGAACAGCAGAGCCACTATGCGGTGGTTTTCTGGAAGATTGAAGATCATTATTCGCGTCCTTTCGCGGTTCAAATCTGTTTTCCATCGACGCTTCCCATGGTGTTGATGGGCCGATCTGTACTGAGTTCGCCGTCACACAATAACTCCCCGGTTTCTATGTCACGCACTGCATCTGTCGGTGAACCTTTTTTCATCATCATTTTGAATGCATCCGCATGGAGAGAAAAGTGAAGTATGGGGGCATTGTCGTGGTTCGCTCTGCGAAACAACGTGATGCCGGGCGTTGGAACGCGGAGCGATTCACGACGATCACGCTCCTGGTTTTTTCCACACGGGTCGGGCTCCGTCTGCGATGGCGGCATCTCGTTCGAGCATCTTCTGGCGCAGGCGTTCGACGAGGCCCGGGTTCTCGGCGGCGAGGTTGTGTTTTTCGCCGAGATCGTCTGCAAGATTGTAGAGCATCACATCGGGCCTGGTGGTCGTTGTGAGTCCATCTTTTTTAACTTCCGGTACTTTCGCGAGCAACTTCCAACCCCCTTCGCGGATGCCTTCGATGTGTCCGCCCGCGTTGTAATAAAGAAACTCGTTTCGCACGGATTTTGCGGCGCCTGAGAGCAGCGAGGAGATGTCGATGCCGTCGATGGCCCGGTCGGCGGGAAGCGGGGTACCGGTGATGGCCGCGATGGTTGGGAGCAGGTCAATCGTCGCGGCGAGCTCGTCACAGACTGTTCCCGCTGCAATGCGGCCGGGAGCCCACATGATGCAGGGCACGCGATGGCCGCCCTCGAAGGTGCTGAACTTTCCATTGCGCAGTGGACCGGCGGAACCGCCATGATGCCTGAAGCTCAGCCATGGGCCGTTGTCGGTCGTGAAAATCACATAGGTGTTCTCAGCGATTTTCCGCTCGCGTAACAGATCGAAGACTCGCCCCAATTCAGTGTCGATGTGCTCGATGGTGTTGATGTAAGCCCGCGTTGGATCGGGGTCGCGAACATCATCGGGCACATACAACGGAATGTGCGGCATGGAGTAGGGCAGATAGAGGAAAAACGGGCGTGTTTGGTTCTCCTTGATGAACTCAATGGCCCGGTCCGTGCAGCGGCGGGTGATGGTGCGCTGATCCACAGGCAGCTCCACGATTTCCTCGTTCTCCATCAACGGCGTGTTCCATTTCGTGAGGGCAGACTGCGGGTCATTCCACAGCTCGTCCATTCCGTCCGGACCACCCTGGGGCTTGCCCTGGTTGTCGGGGTGGTTCATGTCGTTTGAGTACGGGATGCCGTAGTAGGTGTCGAAGCCGTTCGCGGTCGGCAGCACTTCAAGATGGTGGCCGAGATGCCATTTGCCGAAGCAGGCGGTAGCATAACCCTGTTGCTTCAGGTGATCGGCCAGAGTGTGCTCAGCCGGGTTCAAACCGGTCTTCGAGCCGGGAAAGAGCACGCCCTGGTGCATGCCCACTCGTTTCGGATAGCAGCCGGTGAGCAGTCCCGCTCGCGAAGGTGAGCAGACGTTGGCGGGGACCATGAAGCTGGTGAAACGCCGCCCTTCTTTGGCGAGCCGGTCGAGGTGCGGCGTGCGGATGGTGGTGGAGCCAAAGCACCCCAGATCACCGTAGCCCTGGTCGTCGGTGAAGATGACGACGATGTTGGGCTTGCCTCCGTCTGTCTTCGATGGCGCTTCGGTGGCATGCAGCACGGCATGCGGTGCCAGCACCAGCGCGGCGAGGATCGTGAGGATGTATTTCATGGAGATCCTTTGCGTGATTGAGCTTTTCGCGGCATCTGAACATGGACTGCGGCAGCCTGCCGCAGTCCAGCCGACTTTCAGGTGACCTCGATGTCCTTCGCGATCATTGTATCCGGTTTATCCTGGCCAGCTTTGATGGTGTATTTGCCGGGTGCATACACGCGGGGTTTGAAGCTCTCTGTGGACGATCTCACAGTGTAGAGAATCTCGCCAGTAGCCTCGGCGATCACCTGGACGACGGGATGCGGCACGCCGTCGAGTTTTACCTCGGGGAGTTGTGCGTGGACTTTGCGACCGTCGTTGGCGTCCTGGGCGATGGTGATCGGCCACCCGGGGAACTGAGCTTTGTCACCGTCGGCGACATTGGAGAACCGCGGCCAGCACTCGAAGGTGATCTTCCGAGTCTTTTTGTCAAAACGAATGAGGCCGTAGCCGTCGGCGCGTTTCTTTTCGTCCTGAATGTCCTCGGGGTTGGCATAGGCGTGCATGCTGATCGGGTTGCCAAGGCCATCCTCAAAGTCGCCGGTCCACGGCAATGGGCTGTCCGGAATCGGATTCGGGCCGGATTGCTCATTCAGCGGATGCCACCAGCGCCCGTAGATCGTATTCACGATTGCTGGGCTGGTGAATCCGAACGGGCCGTCGCCAAACTGCTCAATGCCATGCTTCACAACGACAGCGAGATGCTGATCGCCGCACAAATGCGGAGCCCATGCGCGGCGAATTTCCACCAAAGCGCGATTGCGACCGGTCTGCGGCCAGCCGTTGCAGTCGAGATCAGCGAGCAGACGATTGTCGCGGCCGCCGTGCATGTGAACGGCTCCGCAGAAGGCCGTGGCGGAAAGCACGCACTTCATCTCTGCGCCCCCACTGTAGTCCTGGCCCCATTCGCGAAGGAACGTTTCCTGCCGCTTGCCCAACAGCTCCAAACCAGGCAGATCGATGCTTTTCGGATCGTACGACGGATCGTTGATGTGATCCGGGCGCGGCCCCATCTGAGGAATCTTGCCTGCAGGCCCGGATTTGAACTTCCGGTCTTCCAGAATCGCGAAGTCAATACCTCCGACAGTCATCCGCGTGAAGTAGACGCTGACGTCCCGGCTCACTGGTGCGGGATCAGGCGAGTCCGGCAGATGCCAGCTTTGCTGACGCTGCACTTGATTCACATACGCCACCGGATAGCGGAAGCCACCATCGGCATCGCCTTCGATGCTGGAGACCTTGCCGCTTTCGCCCCAGAGATTGCCGTGACCGACATCGTGGTCATCCGGAATACAAACCGTCGGGCGGTCGCGGATGATGTCGCGAAACTGCAAACCAAACTCGATCCAGCCCGCAGTGTGCTCAGTGTGGCGGTAGGTCTGGTCGCCACCGAAGAAAAGCACATCGGGATCCTGAGCGCGAAGGTTCTCGACGATCTCCGTGCGTGGTCCGATGGTGCGGCTGGAGTTACAGCTCAGATTGGCGACAACGATCACGTCATTTTCCACCGGGTCGCGCCGGATGAGACCCTCAAACATCGCCTTCTCACCATGGCGCACTCGGTAGGGAACATTCTTCGAACCATTCCAGCCGTTGACACGGAAATGAGCATCCCACCCCGGATAGAGCACCTCGCCCTTCGCGATCTCCTGCCACTCGCCGTCGTCCTGTTTCACTTCGAGCCGCGCCATCCGCTCCTCGTCCGGCTTCAGCGGAAAGAGCTGCGCGCTCATCTTCAGCACGCCGTTTTGATGGGTGTAATACGCAAAGCACACGACCTCGTCGCGCGGAACATCCAGCGATGGAGGTGCAGGTTGACCACCAGCCCCTTTGGTCTTGCCCCTCGCGTTCTTGTTCTCCTTCTGCGCTGCGGCGAGCGTTCCTTTGGTCCACCACTCGCCCGTCGCAAGGGAATCCAGCTTAGGAAACTCAGGGCCGAAAGGAAGTTCTGCCTCGGATTGTGCGCCGATGACCGACAATGATGAAGCCCGCCACAAAAGCAGCGGGGTCATTCTCAGGAGTAAGCGACGAGTGATGTTCATGGTTTGCGGGGTGTTCTTTTTTTGAATTGTTGCGAGGAGTGGCTATTTCACCGCATGGTAGAGGTGGTGTTGGGTCTCAGCCCGGTCAGTTCTGCGCGCACGATGAAGTCGTGTGTGTCAGTCGCCGACTGAAACGGAGTGCGCTGCGCATCGCTGAAATCCTCCTGTGCGATCCATTCAAAACACACCATGCCAGCAGCGACTGGAAGATCGCCTTGCGCATCGAGTTCCGTGCTCGAGGTCAGCCGCGTTTGCACCAACACGGAGGTTTCCGTGACTTCACCCGACATCGCTCCCTGGCCGAGGAAAACGGGCATCGAGTCGGTCTCTGCCGCAAACAAAGCAGCACCGTGCAATCCGCAGAGAGTAAGAAGCTGCAGGAAAAGTCTGCGTTTTCGTATCATGGTACTTTCTTTCGATCTGCACTTCAGGCGAAGACTTCATCGCCGTTGGCAACTGCTGTTTTCAAAAACACCGAGCCTCACGACGATGATTCAGGAGTTACCACGCCTCTGACGCATGAAAGGAGCCACGGATGGCCAAGGGTAAGATACAATCGAAGCGTCCGCAAGCGAAGTAGGGCAAAGGTGGCCGAAGGCCGGATGAGTCCACGCGCTGCGATCGATAGTGCCAGACACTTGACAACTCCTTGACAACACGGACCGCGAGGAGTGGATGAAGGATTCTGCAGAGATCATCAATCTGCGGTAATGTCTCGGAGGGCTGACGCCCTGCCGCTCGCCTGTCTTTTTCAGTCATGGGAATTCCGAAAAGTCTGGGGACACAGCTTTATATTTGACGGAATGACTTGAATTGGTAAGACGATTGGGGAAAGGTGGCTGGGCATGGCACGGTTGGCACGGGTGGAGGTGTTTGCGGCGGATGAAATTGCGATTATGCATGTGATGAATCGCACGGTGCGGCGGTGTTTTCTGATGGGGGATGATGCGTTCAGCGGGAAAGACTTTGATCATCGTGAGGAGTGGCTCGATGAACCGTTGATTCATCAGGCTCGGAACTTCAGGATTGATTTGCTGTGTCAGGCGAACATGGTCACCAACCGGAATCGCCACATTCCGGAGTGGCTCACCTGGCTCCGGAATCCTGGCCCGCCTTCTGGCCCGCCTTCTGGCCCGCCTTCTGGCCCGCCTTCTGGCCCGCCTTCTGGCCCGCCTTCTGGCCCGCCTTCTGGCCCGCCTTCTGGCCCGCCTTCTGGCCCGCCTTCTGGCCCGCCTTCTGGCCCGAACTGGCATGGCCTCGGACGACAATCGCCGACAAAAAAACGTAACCGTTCACAACATTTGGAGAATGACAGTTAAGCCACAGATGGACACGGATGGATTGTTGATTTCTATCTGTGTCGATTTGTGTTTATCTCTGGTTCCTTGCGCG
>CAMAVB010000001.1 GCA_945861465.1 Candidatus Kuenenia stuttgartensis | reverse complement strand
GTTGTTTCCCCGCCTCGCTCCCTTGAAGCCCGCCATTCAACGTCTGCGCATGGAACACTGTTGGTTCGATCCACTCATCATCCCGCAGCAATTTGCCATAAACCAGCGCCGGTTCGACAGATTGAAGCCGCTCACAATCTGATTTACGAGGATTAGAACGACCGCCAGGCTGCGCCGTCAAAATGATTACAGTTGCCGATACAAGAAGCTGCGAGGTTGACTGCAAACGCAGCGCGCAACGGCTCCAGTCGAAATCTCACAGGAGGGCGTGTCCTGATTCTGATTTGCAGCAACAATCCAAGCCGTGGTTCGAAGCGCTGGTGCCCTGAGTTAATGCGCCAACCTGCTCCGGCGAGACTGACTGGAGCAGGTATTCAGACGCGAGTAAACTGCTCCGGTCACATCGACCGACGCAGCGAACGATGTAGCGATGATCCTGCAGGTGTCATCACGGGGATGGCAAGCAAGGTGCGTTCTCCGGCCATGCCCGCGATCGCCAGAATCCGGTTGATTTGGCAAAATTGGCGACAGATATTTCAATAGTCACCTTTGTCTTTTCTCCAATTCTCCAATGAGAGCGACACTTGAAAACGAACGCACAAGCGATACACAAGCTGCGTCATTCTCCTGGAAATCATCTTCCGCGGCGCACTTCATTTGTCGATGAACACAGAATCGTTCGACGCGGGCCGTAGTCACAGCGGTTCGGCAATTTCTGCCGGAGATCAGAACGTCGTGATGCGGCGGGCAGGTTTCGCGTCGGATGAGGGCAGCGTAATGCGCATCTCGCTGTTGTGTGAGGCTGACTTTCGTCGTAAAAAACCGGAATGATGCTTCTATCCTGCGCGAATTCCCGTCAACGCACGTTCACCGTGCGCAGTACAATTGCCGTGCCGCTGCTCGTCTGCGGGATGAGTTTCCTGGCAGGCGGCGCGCGTGCTGATGACGTGCAGACTGCGCGGCAGGAACATTCTGCCGCGTCGCTGCTGCAACCGCCGGTCAGTTTTCGATCATTACTGTCCGGGACACCGGATTTTCTGGATCATGACGTGCCGTTCATCGAACGCGGCTTGATCACTCAAGCGGAATCAGATTGGGATGACGTCACACGACCCTCAGGGATACAACTTGTATCCAGCGATTCGAATGTCACGTTTCTGAGGGCGCGGAATCCCGGCACCCCGGCGATCGCGACTGCAGCAGAAGCGGCTGGGCTGCGGCCCGTTCCGCAGGAGGATTCTGTCCCGCATCCGGGCGACACATCACAGGCTGGAAGCGTCGGGAATGTGATGATAATTCCTCCGCAGGTCGCTCGCAGCCAGACGGTCGCCGAACAACTATCAAGGACGTCAGCCCCCCCTGCTGAAGCTTCGACAAATGACGTGGCAACGGCGACAATCACATTGGAAATGATTGCTGCGCAACGCCTTGCGACTGAGATGCAGTCGGATCTTAAAGACGAAGTGAAAGCACAGTTGACGAAACATTTTCAGCGCGCCACTGAATCGATCACTCAAAAAGCGGACAATGATAAGCGGATCGGAGAGCTGAAAGCAGAGAAAGAAAACGGCCCGTCGCTGATCGCCGAACATCGCGCGTTGCTCAATCAGCCATCGCCGAAATCTGAGCCGGAATATCCACCGGGAGCCACGGTTGCCGAGTTGGATCAGTTGCGCTTGGTCGACGAAGAGAAAGCGGCCGAAGCCAGACATCACACGGAAGTGTGGGAGGCGAAAGCCAAGACGCGAGCGGAGAAGAAACCGCAGATGCCAGCATTGATCGAAACGGCGCGCAAGCAATTGGAGGACGGGGAAAAAGCCGCTTCGAGTGCGGCACCTGACGGGGAATTACCAGTTCTCCAGGCCGCACGTCGTCTGGATCAGGAATCTTACGTCCTGATGCTTAGATCCCAACTGGAACTTTATCGCGTGGAGCAAATTCGCTTCGAAGCGTTAAGTGAACTATTTCCTCTGCAGCACGATGTGCTGACTCGGACAAAAAATTCCTTAGACAAACGAATCGAGCTTTGGAAAACTGCCCTGGCAGATGCGCGTCGGGACGAAAGTGCACGCCAGGCATTGGAGGCCCGTGAGAAACTTCGAAATGCGCACCCGACACTGCGGGATCTGGCTGAGGACAACTCGCGTCTGACGCTGCGACGCAAGGCGTTGCAGGAATTTCTGCAGATCAAAGTCAAGGAACTGTCCGACGCCAATGCGACCCTGTCAGGTGTGGAGCAGAAATTCAGGAACGTTAAGGAAAAAGAACACCGCGCGGGACTGACAACGGCTATCGGACTTCTGCTTCGCAGTCAGCGCTCGCATCTGCCCGCCACACGTGGTTATCGTCGTCAACAACAGGCTGCGGAGGATGACATTGTTCGCCTGCAGACTGAACAAATGTCATTGGAAGATGAACGCAGCGGCCTCGGCGACATCGAAGCGAATGTGGAAGCGTCGCTCGATGTGATTCCGGCTGACGACGCGGCAAATGGAGAGTTACGTCAGATGACGGTTGAGCTGCTTTCCGATCGTCGACACTATCTGGACGACCTGCTGACCGACTATGATTCGTGTCTGCAGACGCTCGCCGAAACCGACGTAACCTGCAGTCGCCTCGAGACGACGATTCGCGAATTCGAAAGTTACATTGACGAGCGTGTCCTCTGGATTCGGAGTGCGTCCGCCGTGGATTCAGGGTTCATTCAGAAGACCTGGACATCAGTGAAGTCGTTTAGTGCGCATCGTCAGTGGATGCCGTTGGTCCAGTTCATGGTGCAGGACGCGCAAGAGTACTGGCCGCTCTACGGATTGTTTCTGATTGTGTTCGGTCTGATTATTGGTTTTAATCGTCGCATGCGTCGCTTTGTAGCAGAACTGGGTGATACAGCGCAGAAGCAGCTGGATTCCGGGATTCCAATGACGCTGCTGGCCACAGCTTTGACAGTCGTGATGGCCACGGCATGGCCGATGTTGCTGTGGTTCATCGGGTCGCGGTTGTCGTATGCCGACCTGAATCTGGCGTCGGCCCTCAGTCTGGCGTTTGTGCTCTGTGCGGCGGCCCTGTGGCTTGTTGATTCGTTCCGGAAACTATGTCGTAAACGCGGCGTGGCAGAATCCTTTCTGGCCTGGCCAAAGTCTATTGTCCGCAGTCTGCATGCGAATCTGTTGCTCTACGTGGTTGGCGGTATTCCGCTCATCTTTATTGTGGGCACTGCCAGTCGACTGGATGACGGAACCAGCGCTGATTCCGTGGGACGTCTGGCGTTCGTGAGTTTCTGCCTTTTGCTGGCGGTGATGCTGCGTCGCATTGTCAGGCCTTCCGGAGCGGTCATCGGCGACCTGTTACGATCCAATCCGAATTCGACGATGCATCGACTTCGCTGGCTGTGGTATCCGCTGGCTGTCGGATCGCCATTGTGCCTCGCAATGCTGGCACTGATGGGTTATCAATACACATCCGAGCAGTTGATGATTCGGCTGCAACTGACATTAGTGCTTTCCATTGTGCTCGTGATCACGTACACGATGCTGATGCAATGGATGCTGGCCGCAAAACGCAGTTTGGCGATGAAGCACGCACGAGCCCGTCGTGCGGCGGCACTGGCTGCGGCGCAGCGCGAAACGGACGAAGATGGAAATGCGTATAGCCCGATTGCGGTCACTGAAGTCCCACAGGTGAATCTCTCACTGCTGAACCAACAGATGCTGCGTCTGGTACACGGCTCAGCCTGCATTCTGTTTGTCACGGTCGGATGGGGCATCTGGGGACAGGTTTTACCGGCACTGCAGGTGTTCAGCAGGATTGAATTGTGGACAGTTGTTGTCGAAACAACTCAACAGGCAGTTGCCGGTGGCGAAGGTGCCGCAGTTCAGGAAATTACCCGGATCGTACCTGTGACACTGGGTCAGCTGTTGTTTTCTGCCGTGGTGTTTTCTGTCGCGATCCTGGCCAGTCGAAACCTGCCAGGTCTGCTGGAACTAGCGGTACTGCAGCGGCTGCCAATGGACCATGGTGGTCGCAACGCCATTACCACACTCTGCCGCTATGCGTTCATGTCGGCGGGATGCGTCGTTGCCTGTAATACGCTTGGTATTCGCTGGGGCAGCGTTCAATGGCTGGTGGCCGCATTGACGGTAGGTCTGGGGTTTGGTCTTCAGGAGATTTTTGCCAACTTTGTGTCGGGTCTGATCATTCTGTTTGAACGACCCGTTCGCATTGGAGACGTGGTGACGATTGACAGTGTCACGGGCTGTGTGTCTCGAATCCAGATTCGGGCGACGACGATCACCGACTGGGATCGCAAGGAATACATTGTCCCCAACAAGGAATTTGTCACCGGAAAGCTGCTCAACTGGACTTTGTCAGACAAGACAAACCGGATCGTGGTGAAGGTCGGAGTGGCGTACGGTACAGATACTGAGCATGCGTTGGCGATGCTGCAGCAGATTGCCGATGAACACCCCCTGATTCTGAAAGATCCGCCACCGCTGGTTGGTTTTGAAGGTTTCGGCGAAAGTAGTCTGGATCTCGTGTTGCGTTGTTTCCTTCCAAATCTCGACAGCCGTCCGAAAGTCATCACACAACTGCATTTGACGATCGATCGCCGGTTTAAGGAAGCTGGAGTTGAGATTGCGTTCCCTCAGCGGGATGTGCATGTCCGGTCGATGCCGCCCCAGATCGGTATGGCTGCATTGGCGACACCTCCCGCTGTGGAAGTGAAGGTCGAAACTCCGCTGCAGAATATGCACCAGATCAAACGATCGGCGTAGAATTCTCATTGGACGGATCGGTCCGATCTGCTTGAGAACAACGGATCGGTTGGCAGCCAATTGGCCTTCGATTCCCCGGAATTCCGATGTTCGCCCTGAAAATCGCCCCTGAACACCCTGAAATCTTATGGGAGTCCGGAAATGCGGCAGTCTGCCTCATCGGACGGGTTTACATAAATTCGCAAACCCGATATATCTTCCGCACGATTCGGGGACCGGAGCACGGCCTGTGCTGGAACAGGCCACCGGAAGAGTTCCACGAAGGACCGGCAGTGGGTTGGAAACTCACCGTTGGTGTTTTGTCTCGCTGGAGGAATTTATCAGTGTCGATTGAAGAAAAAGTGATTGGTATCGTCAGCGATCAGCTCGACGTTCCGAAGGAAGAGATTTCTCGCGGTAGCTCATTTGTCGATGATCTGAAAGCAGACTCATTGGATATCGTTGAACTTGTCATGGCTCTGGAAGATGAGTTTGACGTCAAGATTCCCGATGAGGACTATGACAAGATCAAGACAGTTGGGAACGCGATTACGTACATCGAAGGCAAGTCCTGATCCTGTCAGCTTGCACTCTTCGGAATAGCGGGTCAATGCTGGCGTCTGTCCTGCGCTGGACGGCATTTTGCGCTGTGCTGTCAGGACAGTTCAGACAACTCGCTGGCGCGGGATTTCCAGCCGGGGTTGCGAGTCCATTTTTTTGCGTCACGGGCTGAATCATGTCACGTCGTCGAGTTGTAGTGACAGGTCTCGGCGTCGTCACCGCACTTGGCTGCGACCTCGACGACGTCTGGGAAGCACTGTGTGCCGGAAAAAGCGGCGTTGGACTCGTGCAACGCTTTGACTGCCGGGACTTCAAGGTTCGTTTCGGCGGCGAAATCCCCAACTTCCATGCCAGCGAACATATTGCGTTCGATGCGAAGGACGAGAGGCGTATCGATCGTTTCTCTCAGTTTGCACTCGTCGCGGCCGCCACCGCGATTCGACAGGCTGCGATCGATTTCACCCAGGGCGATCCGTATCGCTACGGCGTGCTGGTGGGCAGTGGGATCGGCGGATTGAACGAAATCGAAACGCAGCATTCGATGCTGTTCGATCGGGGTCCGGATCGGATCTCCCCGTTTATGATCCCGAAGCTTATCATTAACGCAGCCAGTGGCAATATCTCCGTGCGCTGGGGACTTCGCGGCCCGACGACCGCAGTCTGCACGGCGTGTGCGTCGGCGACAAATGCCATCGGCGATGCGGCTCGCATCATCCAGTCCGGTGTGGCCGATGTGATGATTGCGGGTGGATCGGAAGCCGGAGTCACGCCCATGGGCATCGCGGGATTCGCGCGGACCGGAGCCCTTTCGACTCGTAATGACGCACCCCATCAGGCCAGCCGTCCATTCGATCGTAATCGCGACGGATTTGTGCTGTCGGAGGGTGCCGGAATTCTGGTACTGGAAGAGCGTAGCTTCGCGTTGCAACGCGGAGCCACAATTCTGGGCGAAGTGTTGGGCTATGGACAATCCGCTGATGCGCTTCATCTGACAGTACCCGATCCGAAAGGTACGGGTGCCGCTTATGCGATGAACGCCGCGCTGCGGGATGCCGGTTTGCGTTCGGACGACGTGGATTATATTAATGCGCATGGTACGGGCACGCCGCTCGGAGACATCGCTGAAACCAACGCGATCAGATCGGTATTCGGCAGTCATGCCGATGCGCTCGCGGTGTCCAGTACCAAAAGCCAGCTGGGCCATCTGATGGGAGCGTCCGGTGGCGTGGAATCCGCATTTTGTATCACGGCCATGCTGCGTCAGATCGCCCCTCCCACGATCAATCTTGATGAACCGGATCCACAATGCGATCTGGATTATGTCCCGCATCGACCTCGCAGCATGCGGATTCGAAGAGTCATGAAAAACAGTTTCGCGTTCGGGGGGCATAATGCGTGCCTGATCTTTGGTGAGGCGTAGCTGCGATGCTTGAGGTCAACGAACGAATTCAGATTCCTGACTCGGAATTCACGTTCGCGTTTTCGCGCAGCAGTGGTCCAGGCGGACAAAACGTCAACAAAGTCTGTTCCAAGGCACTCCTGACCTGGGACGCAACCTGGTCGCCGTCGATTCCCCAGGATGTTCGTGAGCGGTTCCTGCTGCGTTATCGTCGCAGAATTACAAAAGAAGGATTGCTGCAGATCACGAGCCAGCGATACCGCGATCAAGGGCGGAATACTCAGGACTGCCTGAACAAGCTTGCGGAGTTACTGCGAAGTGTTGCAGTCGCCCCGACAAAACGAAAACCCACAGCCCCATCCCGCGGCGCGAAACAGCGTCGTCTGCAGGATAAGCACGTGCGTTCCGACAAAAAGCAATCACGCCGCCCCCCGAATCCGGGTGATTGAAAGCGCCGTCGTGCATAGAGCTCAGTCGCTCCACCGACTGAGATTCCTCAGGAACAATCCGGCAAGTTTGCCAATCGTGACTTATGGGATAAGCACCTCGGCAGAAGTAATTTGGCATAATGCGTTTAACCGCGTGGGCAACGCCCCGCGATTGGCAGCGAAGCGCGGCCCGCTGGGCACGCGGTTAAACGAAGTAACTTCTGCGCTGGTGCTTACCTCCGCAGCGGTGAGGGATTTCGCACGGGCACAGACACAGGTGCGAGTCGCGGAGCGAAGTCGCCGGCGCGATGATTCGTGCGGACTTCGCATAAAAACACACCTCGGTCACTGTTGGAGTCGCGGCAAAAATGTCATAATCACGGGCCGGAATAATCGTGAATTGATGGTCTGAATAGAAAATCCCTTCTGTCACATGGAGATCTCCGTGCTGCGTTTCGTCACTCTGACTTTGATCTGTTCTGTTTCCCTTCCTGTGCATGCCGATGATGTCGTGAAAGCTCCGGAAGAATCCGGCGCGTTCGTCAGAATCTTTAATGGGACTGATCTGACCGGCTGGGATGGAGACCCGCAACTCTGGTCCGTAAAAGATGGCGTTATTCACGGCGAGACGACTGCAGAACGTCCGGCGAAGGGCAACACGTTTGTCATCTGGAAGGACGGCGTCACAAAGGATTTTGATCTGAGACTTTCGTTCCGCTGCAATGCGGCCAATAATTCCGGGATTCAGTATCGATCGAAGCACATCACTGAAGGCGATCCGAAAAACAAATGGGTCGTCCGCGGATATCAGCATGAACTGCGAAACGAAATAACATTTCCCAACGTGTCAGGCTTCATCTACGACGAAGGGGGCAAACGTGGTCGCATTTGCCTGGTGGGAGAGAAAGCCTCATGGGAAGCGGACGGCAAGAAAGTCATCGAAACCCTGATCGATCAGGACGGCTGGAAGAAACTATTCAAACTGGACGACTGGAACGATGTCATTATCATCGGAAAGGGTAATCAGATTCAACACTACATGAATGGGCGGCTGATTCTCGACTTCACGGATAACGATCCTGATCGGACATTACTGGAAGGAGTGCTGGCGCTGCAGTTGCACGCGGGAGCACCTATGTGGACGGAGTTCAAAGACATTCGCATCAAAGAACTGAGGTAAGGACCGTTCAGGAAATAATTGTCTCATCAGCCGACACGCGCTAGCGTCCGGTTTCGTCACGAACCGTGGGCTAGCGCCCTGCGGCTGATCACCAAATGTGACACCTATTAATCCCGCATTGCTAAACATCGATCGAGGTGTACATTGCGGGCTGTACTTCAAACCTGAAAACAATGTCTGGTTTCTAAATCAAATTTGCAAGGAGTTATTCTGATGGGGCTGTTTGATAAGCTGCGCAATGAACTTGTTGACATCATCGAATGGGTCGATGATTCGCGACACACTCTCGTCTGGCGTTTTCCTCGCTATCAAAACGAGATCAAGAACGGTGCACAGCTGATCGTGCGGCCGGGCCAGGTCGCAATTTTTGTCCATCGCGGGCAGATGGCCGATGTGTTCGAGCCGGGGAGTTACGAACTTAAGACAGACAACCTCCCGATTCTGAGCACTATTGCCGGCTGGAAGTACGGCTTCAACAGTCCGTTCCGATCCGAAGTGTACTTCGTCAGCACGAAGCAGATAACGGACCTGAAATGGGGCACACCGAATCCCATTATGATGCGTGATCCGGAATTTGGTCCCATCCGAATTCGCGCGTTTGGTACGTATGCCGTCAAAGCGGCGAATGCCAGAGCATTGCTGACCGAGCTTGTCGGCACCAGTCAGGAAATTGGGGCGGATGCGGTCACGGAACTGTTGCGATCGATCATCGTCAGTTGCGTTGCCGAGCTGCTGGGTTCGTCGAATATTGCAGCCCTCGATCTGGCCTCAAAGTATCGTGAGTTTGGTGAAACGCTGCGAAAGGCAGTCCAGGAGAAAATCGACGACGAATACGGTCTGGAAATACCGCAACTTGTCATTGTCAACATCTCCCTGCCGGAAGCTGTTGAAAAAGCCATGGATACGCGTACAAGTATCGGGGTCATGGGAGATCTGGGCAAATTCCAGCAGTATCAGATGGGTCAGGCCATGACAGCCGCTGCCGAAAATCCTGGTGGCGGTGGTGCTGCCGAAGGCATGGGGCTTGGACTCGGCATGGCCATGGCCGGTCGAATGATGCAGCCGGGGATTTTTCCGCCAACTGCGACCGCACCAGCGATGCCTCCCACGCTGCCATCGGCATGGCATGTGGCAGTCAATGGTCAGGGACAGGGACCATACAGCCCGGATCAGGTTGCGGGTGGAATTGCTGCTGGCCAGATTACAAAATCGACACTCGTTTGGTCCGCAGGCATGGCGGGTTGGGTTGCAGCTGGTCAGGTTCCTCAACTCGCTCCCGCCTTCGGTACACCGGCTCCGCCACCAGTCCCCCCAGCTCAGCCATAGTCAAGGATGACACGCCAGACTTACACGCCACGATTTTTTTCTTCCACGACGATCACTTTCCGGCGCTCGGGCGGCGTGGCCCTCCAGCGTTCGGACTTCTTGTTTGTGGGCAACTCTGCGGGCGGAAGTTCTTTGTCGTCGGGTTGTTCCGACGAAGGATCAGCGACCGGTGTCGGCACCAGTTGGTCGTCCGGCAGCGTAAAAAGCAGTTCGCACGGCGCCGGCACTGGCGGTGCGGGAGTTGCCGGACCTTGCGGAGCAGCCACAGGAATTCCAAGGGCCGCCTGGCTGGACACAGTGATTTGAAGTTTGGATGCGAGACTATCGTTGGGCATCAGCTGCGACACATCGACGCGGATCTTGTCAGCAGCTGGATTAGATTTCGGCGTGATGTGGGTTGCTGGTGCCGACCTCGGCCCAAAAACGCGGATCTTGTCTACCCCGCCCGATTCCACTTTAAGCGGAATCGATTCACCCGAAACTGGTTCCCGCGCTGGCTGTGGTTCAGGAGTCGCTTCGCCTGGTGCCAGTCGAGATCCGGTTTCCGCCTGCACTGGCACATCCGGCACTGTGGTAACTGGCTCGGTCAATGCTTTTGGTGCTCCATTCGAATCGACACGGGACGATTCCATCACCGGCGTTTTGACCGCTTCCGAGTGGACATCTTCCGCTGTGACGGCTTCCGGCTCATCCACGACGGGCCTGGTCGGTGCCGCATCCTCCGTCTTGAGTTCCTTGCTGTTTGAAATCGTACGGGTCTTCGGTGCGCCTTGGGCAATATTCGGAGCCGCTGTTGTGATCCGATCGAGATAGACACTCAGCGCACTGGTTGCATGATACAGCGGCGAACAGAACACCTCAGTGTTCCGATTTGCCATCAGATCGTTGGCCGTTGCTTCGATCGCGCGACGTACCCAGGGGGCGTTCAATTCCTGCGAAGGCAAGGCCATCATCAGAAACTCCAGCAGATGTCCGCTGCTGGCCATCCGCTTGTCGAAGTTCTGCTTATACTCACGGCCTCGGAAATAGTTCGACGACAGCGTGCCGTTGGAGTTTTGCTGCATCCGAGCCGTCTGAATGTAGCGGCGAATCTTAAATTCGGCTTCCTGCCAGACACCCACGAGTGGTTTGCCGGATCGGAGATACACGTTGCGCGCATGAGCCAAAGCGAACAGACCATGTGTTCCGCCACAAGGCGCTCCCTGTAGAGATTTTGCCGTCTCGATTTTCACAAGGCGTTCGATGCTCCATTTTTCGCCCTTCGCATTGGTCCATTCGGCATCCGGAGGCAGATAACGACTGAGCGCCCACAGCGTCCAGGTCACTTCATCTTTCTCGTTGACAGTCATCTTGGCATACGTGAGCATGTCACGCATGGAGACCGGGCCCTGTGGCGTATTGAACTGTGTTTCCAGCGGCACTCCGCTCATCGACAGGATCGCGACGAACTGATTGATGTGACCTTCGAATGCGTACGGCTTGTTGTAGGGATGGCCGCGACCAACCGTCATCATTTCCCAGGAATTCTTGCCGCCCCGCTGAGTCAGCACACGAACCTGAGTCTTTTCAAACCAGTTTTCGTTTTCAAAGGTCGGTCCGGTTTTGATCCATTCGAGACAGTTGACAGGCTCACCATTGTGTCGAATCAGAAACTCTTCCCGGAGGGCAAGCATCCCGTGCATGATCTGCCATGGGGTGTTCTCTGAAGTGGACAACAATCTCCGCCGCTGAGCTTCACGAGTCTCGTAGACCAGTTTCACCAGTGGGTCTTTCGCCTGCTGAATGACCAGCGGCACGGGACGCATCAAAGCGTTCGGCGAGTTTTCATCAATGGGTGAATTTAGTTCTTTGTCGGCGATTGGTACCAGACCGGCCGACAGCTTAGTCTGTGCCTCGACAGCACTGGTCGGCAGCAGTCCGATCAACGCCACGATCGGCAGGAACCGCCGAACCTTCAAGTGCAAATCCACAATCGCCATTGGGATGATTCCCACGCAGTCAAAGCCGCAAAGCCATGTCAGTCACGCGCGGAATGATCCGACGCCCCCTTTCTTCTTTTTCGACCAGACTATGGACGCTCTTAAATCCATCACAGCACTGTGAATCGGAATTCCCGTTACTTTGAACACTTGAAATAATTCTCTGCAGCAGCCAAAGAATGGAAAAGATTTTGCTCGAGGTGTCCTGCTGTTTTTCAGGAACCGTTCCCGGTGGCACGCGCCATGCCGCGCACTAAGGCGAGCGGCAGGATAGAACTTACCATCCGCAATTTGTACGACGGACTTCCAGTCCGTCGAGTAGCACCATGCGACGGACTGGAAGTCCGTCGTACCGGTAAATTCACTTCTGCCGCTCGCACTAAGGACTGAGACAGAAACAAGTGGGGCACGATTCCATCGTGCCAGGCACGTTACAAACGTGCCCCACGTCCAAAAGTCGACAGTTATTTCTCGAGCGGTCCTTACTTCGTCGAATTCTCGGTGGTCACTTCCGTGATCCAGTCGGTGATCGTCTCCAGCACGGTCAGGGAAATTGTTTCCTCGATCATCTGGTATTCGCTCAGTCCACCCGTCGTGCAGGATTGGAACAGATGGTTCATCGCGGGAAACTCGACCGTTCGGAAATTCGTGTTGCCGCCTTTTTCCAAAGCGGCATGGATGGCGGGCAGATTCAGGCGTGGATCAACCTGCACGTCTTTTTCGCCATTCAGAGCCAGCACCGGACATTTGACTCGCTGCAGGATTGTGGCTGGTTCGTATGTCAAAAAAAATCGAAACCAGGGACTGTGCATGCGCTGGATTCCGGCGGATACGGTTTCTGTCAGATTATCTTCAGGCAATGACTCTTTCGGCAGCGATTCGGTGAGTCGTTTTATGGCGGCTGCAGTCAGTTCGTCCTGTGTCGCATCGGCTGCTGCTTCCAGTACGGTATCTATCAATGCCAGTTGCGTCACGCGCTGAGTGTTCAATAGATTTTCATCGGTCACACCTTCGGCCTGAAGAATGAGCTGCCCCTGAGACAACAGGATTTCTTTGCCATTCACGCCCGTCCCCGCAAGAAGAATCGCAAACGCGACGTCGTTTCGGCGGGCCGCCACCATCGGTGCGATCATGCCACCTTCGCTGTGTCCCAGGAGTCCGACGGAGTTTTTTGCAATCCTTGTGTCTCGTGTCAAGTACTCGAATGCCGCTTCCACATCGTTAGCAAAGTTCTCACTTGTTGCCGCGGAGAAATCTCCCGTCGAAGCACCCGTGCCTCGATCGTCAAATCGCAGCACGGCGATCCCATGTCTTGACAGATGATCGGCGATGACCCAGAACGGCTTGTGATCCAGAAGAGTTTCATCACGATCCTGTGGCCCGGAACCGGAAATCAGCACGACCGCAGGGCATGGATGATTCGTCCTGGGGACTGTCAATGTCCCTGCGAGCTGGACACCGTCGGACTCATTTCCGATTAAAACACCTTCGACAAGATATGGAAATGGTGCCATCGGGGTTTGCGGTCGCACGGGGGCTTTCACAGGTTCAACACTGAGCGACTCATCCCGCGTCAGGACCAGGTCCAGCGTTGCGCCGCCCTGAGTCCACTTGCCAGTCACTTCGGTTTTCTCTGCATTCAGGACACCCTCGAAAGCCCCGCCGATCGACGCGACATTGATCGTCCATTGGTCGCCTTTCGTAGTTCGCATGGCTTTGAATCCGCCCGATTTCTGCGACACGCTGTCGAAATAGAAGTTTTCAGTTCCATCTTCTTCATGATACACGCGGAACCGCATCGCGAGTTTTTGAAACAATGCATTCATGGTGCCGGTCCAGATCTCATCCGGTCGATCCGCAGGCGCGACAGCGACTCTGTGAAGGATCAGGTCAAACTCCTGCCCGGATTGCTTCCAACTGCCGGTTGAGGTCTTGCCGCCGTCGGTAATCCGTCCTGAGTAGGTGGCTTTCGTCAGCTTGAGCCCAAACCGCAGTTCTGCGTCGTCCAGCCGAAAATCATCAAGGCGGAAGATCTGACCACCCTCGTCCAGACTGACAAGTTGTTGTGACGAGGAATCTGTGGCCTCGGGGACGGGTTCGACACGGAAGCGAAACAGACGCATTCCGACATCCATCGTTCCATACCACAGGTCACCCGTCGAGTTTTCGTCGGCGACGCCCGGCGCGGGAATCAGCACACACAGCAAGACGGCAGAAAACAGATATCGCATGGTATTCTCCAGTTTGAGTTCCACCTGGTTTAGAGGTTACGCACAATAATCCGTGTTGCGTTGTAACGGAAGCCTGCCAGTCATCCCGAGTTGATTCCTGAAGCATGGATTCAGGCATTGCCGGAACCTGAAGATGGGGGTTCGAATTGACATTCCGCAACGGAAAGCGACAACACGGGGATACTTAGGCGAGCGGCAGAAATGAATTTACCGGTACGACGGACTTCCAGTCCGTCGCATGGTGCTACTCGACGGACTGGAAGTCCGTCGTACAAATTGCGGATGGTAAGTTCTATCCTGCCGCTCGCCTTAGCAACAGATCATCTTGTTTCAAAGGACACGCTCAATGGCCACCCCATTTTCACTGCATTCACACGGCATCACAGTCAAGGATGTTCTCCGAAATCTGTCGCCCGGCAGTTTGTATGAAGAAGCCATTCGGCACGAGCCAGGGACCAGCATTTCCGACACGGGTTGTCTGATCGCGTATTCCGGAGACAAGACGGGGCGATCTCCCAAAGACAAGCGTGTCGTCAGGCATCCGGATTCTGAAAACAACGTCTGGTGGGGGCCTGTAAATTTTCCTCAGGACGAAATGACCTTTTCTATCAACCGCGAACGCGCGATCGATTACCTCAACACCCGCTCGAAAATTTATTGTGTCGATGCGTATGCGGGCTGGGATCCCGACACGCGGATCAAAGTCCGTGTCATCTGTGCTCGACCTTATCACGCCTTGTTCATGCACAACATGCTGATTCGACCGACGGATCAGGAGCTGCTGAGTTTCGGTGAGCCGGATTTTGTAATCTACAACGCCGGCGGGTTTCCGGCAAATCGTTATACAACCGGCATGACATCGCGCACGAGTGTCGATCTGAGTCTGGAGAAACGCGAAGTCGTGCTGCTGGGAACAGAATACGCCGGCGAAATGAAAAAAGCCGTATTCACGTTCATGAATTATTTCCTGCCCAGCAAAGGCATCCTGTCGATGCACTGTTCGGCTACGGCGGATCGTAATTCTTCCAGGTCTTCGATCCTGTTCGGACTCTCCGGCACGGGCAAGACGACGTTGTCGGCTGATCCCAAACGCTATCTGATCGGTGATGATGAACATGGCTGGTCAGACAACGGGGTTTTCAACATTGAAGGCGGCTGCTATGCCAAGGCCGTGTACCTGACGATGGAGTCGGAACCGGAAATTTTCGAGGCATTGAAGTTCGGGACGGTGCTGGAGAACGTGGTTTACGATAAGTCCCATCACCATGTGGATTTCAACGACACGTCAATCACACAGAACACGCGTGGTGCGTATCCGATTGAATTCATGCGGAATGCCAGGATCCCCTGTGTCGCCACTCATCCGTCCGACATTATTTTTCTGACGTGTGATGCGTTTGGCATTCTCCCGCCGGTCGCCAGGCTCACTCCGGAACAGGCAATGTACTATTTCATCAGCGGATACACGGCGAAAGTGGCTGGGACGGAAGTCGGCGTGACCGAACCAGAAGCGACGTTTTCTCCATGTTTTGGAGGGCCGTTTCTGGTGTGGCATCCGGGCGTGTACGCAAAGCTGCTGGCCGAGAAAATTCGTAAACACGAAGCGAATGTCTGGCTGGTCAACACCGGATGGTCGGGAGGATCCTATGGTACCGGCAGCCGAATGCCGCTCCGGTTCACGCGGGCGATCGTCGATGGCATTCATTCCGGCCAATTGGCAGCAGCACCGGTCGTACGCGAGCCAATTATGGGGCTGGACATCGTGACAGAGTGTGATGGCGTTCCAGTAGAAATGATGCAGCCCAGCCTGTCGTGGCGTAATTTAACGGCTTTTGAGGAAGCGTCTCGCAGACTGGCCGCTCGCTTTCGCGCGAACTTTGAAAAGTATGCAAACGCAGTTGACGCCAGCGTCGTGTCGTCCGGGCCTGCTGCATCGTAGGATGGACACTCATATCCGTCGTGGCCCATCAGACCTCGTCTTTTGGCAGGAAGAGTAAATAATACAGTACCGGCAAACAGTGTAAATAGTACCAAACACTTGATAAAGGAAACTGAGGTTTTTATGCTGTTGCCGACGAGCGGCATGGTGGCGTTGCACGCATCTCCCACAACCGATTTCTGGTGGTGATTATCGTCCTATGGAGGCGAGTTCAGCGACAATGAAATTCTGGCTAAGGACTGCGGCAGAATTAAGTGGGGCACGATTCCATCTTGCCGGGCACGTTACAAACGTGCCCCACGCCCGGAAGACGACAGTTATTTCTCCGCCGGTCCTCTACTCCGCGCGATCAGATTTGAGGTTTTGTGAGCGGCAAGGCGCTAGCCGCCGGTGCTGACCGAATGCACAACCCGCGGCTAGCGCCTTACGGCTCACTTAACAGCACGTCCCTCAGTCCCGGCCGCGCGGAGTATAGGTTGTTGAGGAATCAGTGACGGCAAACAGCTTGCAAACGAACCAAAGTGAACGAACCAGAGAGAACCAAAGAACATGCACTGGAAAGCTCAGCAGAAAGCGATCGTCTCGGATCTAACCAACCGATCCGTTTTGAAATCGATAATTTGTCTACTTTTTTGCCTGTTCGCAGCCCCGCTGTTGGCCCAGCCTCCCTATCCACCAACATTCAAGGACGCCCGTGTCGAGACCTACCGAAAGATCGACTCCACTGACCTGAAGCTTTGGATCTTCGGGGAGTCGGACTCCAGCGAGCCGAAACCTGCGATAGTATTTTTCTTCGGTGGCGGTTGGAATTCGGGATCACCGGGCCAGTTCGAGAATCAGGCACGGCATTTCGCAAAGCGCGGCATGATCGCTATTACCGCTGACTACCGCGTGAAATCCCGGCATGGTGTCAAAGTGGTGGAATGCGTGAAAGACGCCAAGGCGGCCATCGCCTGGGTCAGGGAAAATGCCCAGCGTCTTGGCATTGATCCGAACAAGATTGCCGCATCTGGAGGCTCCGCCGGTGGCCACCTCGCAGCCTGCACCGGCACGATCAGCGGCTTCGGCAGCGACGAACGTCCGAACGCCATGATCCTCTTCAACCCCGCTATCGCGCTCGCTCCGATCGCAGGCTGGGAACCCCGAGGTTCCAAGCCTGAGCTCAGCGCCGAACGATTGGGCGTGGAAGCCCGAGTGATCTCGCCGGCGCATCACATCGGCCCGCAGACGCCGCCGACTCTGATTCTTCATGGCAAGTCGGACAAGACAGTTCCCTATGCCAGCGTTGTCGCTTTCGAGAGCGTGATGAAGAAGGCCAGCCGCCAATGCAAGCTGGTCGGCTACGACGATGCGGGCCACGGATTCTTCAACAGCAAGGAGTATTCCGCCAGGACTCTCGCTGAAGCCGACGGTTTTCTCGTTGGGCTCGGCTGGATCAAAAAGTGAAATCCTGTTTTGGGATTGTGTATTCGTTCAGCGTAAGTCGTGGAAACGGGTGAAGCGAATAGCAGAGACGGCGAGAACAAGCTGCCCCCACAGAGCAACGCCGTGAAGGATTTGCATAGCATCAGAACCAGCGAATAGCTCCCCTGATATGTTCAGCGGCGATGGTTTACACTTCGTGTGGCATCGTATCGTTTTTACGGAAGAAAGCTGCACCGGGATGGCCGTCCCGGAGCAGCAGCGGCTTGTAGATCGATGGTTCCTGACCCCTTTAGTTGCTTTAGAATTCAGGGCCGGGATTGCTGAGCCGGATGAAATCGAGAGCGATCGGTGATAAAAATCGTTGGGGAACGGAACTGAATGGATCTGTTAACCTTGTCCTGTACGGCAACGTGCAGAAAGAATTGTTCGGAAGTCTGCAGTTGAATTCGTAAGAATTCAGCGACGCTCAGATCTGGTGCTCTGTGAATCATTTCTTGACGTGTGCCACTGGCTTTGCCAGTGCTCCGTACAAATGGCAAGCACTGGCGATGCCAGTGGCCCACAATCGATCAATATACATATAGGCTATTCATGTCCGAACGCTCAATTGTTCATCAATACCAGGACCCTGTCGATTTGATCTGGCTTCGTGCTGCTGCAGACCTGGGGCTGGAGGTGCGACGCTCGGCTGAGGCGTACGCATCCTACGATGGGAAAGGAACTCTGACGATCTCAGTTGCCGCCGATTTCGATGCCGATGACTCCCTGGCCCAGATGATTTTTCATGAAATCTGCCACTGGCTGGTGTCTGGGATCCGCGCCAGGGACCTGCCCGACTGGGGACTTTCGAATACCAACAATCGCGATTTGATCTACGAATACGCCTGCCATCGACTGCAGGCGGCGCTCTCGGCACCCTTCGGCTTGCGTGCGTTTATGGCCGTGACCACCAACTGGCGACCATATTGGGACGCGCTGCCGGAAGATCCTCTGAAAGACGGTGACGATCCGGCGATTACGATTGCTCAAACCGGGTTTCAACTCGCTCGGACGCCACCATTTGAGTCGGTGTTGACGCGCAGCCTGTCCGCCACGGCAGTGATTGCTGACGCTGTTCGTGGTGTGGTTCAGCCGTCTTCGCTTTGGAGTGTGACTCGCTCCCGTCACCGCCTGGGCTCGCTGTTGGCCAGCTCTGAGGCTGAACGCTGCGGGTCATGCGCCTGGGCCGTTTCCGCAAAGTCTGGTTTGCGCTGTCGTCAGCACAAGCCACCGGGGAAAATTGCGCCCCCCGTTCGTGCCGATGAGCAGGCGTGCGAACGCTGGGAGCAGAAGCTGGCCGCTGAGGACTGCGCTAGTTGCGGCGCGTGTTGTCGTCAGGGTTTCGATCTATTGTCGGTCTCTCCACGAGACCCGTTTCGGAAGTTGCACCCGGAACTCGTGCAACTGCTGAATGGCGAGCATATCGTGCCGCGCCCTGGTGGCACTTGCGTTGCGTTGGACGGGGATGGCGCGGCGGCGTCACCGTATTGTTGTCGCCACTATGCCACCCGTCCGAAGAACTGCGCGGACTTTGAGGTCGCCGGGGACGCCTGCCTGCTTGCCCGCCGTCGCGTCGGGCTCAGTCGCTAGGGGGCGGACAGGCCCGGAATATGAACCAAAAGGGGAGGTCGCAAAAGGGGACATTTTACTTTACGTGGGGGAGAAGAACGGGGTCAGGTCATTTTCAATCGCGACCTGCCCTGCCGTATTTTCGCGAATCTGTAGAGGGTCAACCCACAGCAGCACAATTCCGAATGCCACCAGCGCTGCGGCAGCAAAAATTGTGCGGTCGTTGAATTGTATTCGCTTGTGCATAGCGGTTTACCTTTGTCATGATTGTTGGCCAGTTGGCATTGGTTTGTTTAACCGCGTGCCCCGCGGGCCCCGCTTGTTCTGTTTGAAATTTCGTATTTGAGATTTGAGATGCGAAGCGCGGGGCGTTGCCCACGCGATTGTACGATTGTGCCATTCTCAACCACACAGTATACATGAAGCTCGCATGCCTTCACCATGACGGACCACTCGAACAACCTCTCGCCAGATGCGTTCGCGACGTTTTCGGTCTGCGATAGTGTTTCGAATCAATGCTTCAATCTTGACCATGGCACTGTTGAGCCCCGATTCATCATGAGTGGTGTATACGTGGCCCTCGACTATAACCAGACGCTGATCGCAAACGTCGAACAACAAGTTCGATCACTTTCACCGCGTTCGCTGTACATTACTGCTCGCATTTTGTGCAAAGATTGTGGTTCGCAATTCACTTTTTCCGTGGAGGAGCAACGCCACATCTACGAAGCACTGAGGTTCAACCCGCAGTACTTTCCGTCGAGTTGTTTCGCGTGCCGGCAGTTGCGAACACGGACCCGGCACCTTCGCAGAGAATACGACACCAGGATTCTTGCGGCACTTTCCGCCGACCAAGTTGAACAAATGCTTTCAATGATCGATACTATTGATCAGCTGCAGGTTCTGCAGCCAAAACTTCCCGGAAAGATGCTGATGCGTCGGCAGCAGTTAAGATTTCAAACGGCGAAACTTGACGGAAGCGGCGAACAAAAATGGTCCAGCCGCTCTGGCGTCAGTGGTTTCTCATATTGAAATCCAATCGCGCCCACCAGTTGTTCTTGGTCGCTAAGGTTTGATTTATGAGCAGTCCCTCCTTCCTTGCATCAATATTCATCGTTGTTTTGCTGACGCCGAGTTTCGTGAGCGGGCAGTCGGTGAGGGTCGCCACGTTCAACGTGAATTATGCCAACCGACTTGGCGATCAGGTTCTGGACGCCATCGCAGAGTCGAAAGCCGACATTTTGTGCCTGCAGGAAACGACTACTCAGTCTGAGCAATTTCTCCGCACCCAACTCGCAGCAACGTACCCGGAATTCCATGCGGTTGGGCATCAGGGCCACTACTACGCTGAACGTTTTGTCTTCGCTTCCAGAACGAAACCACGAGATGTCGTTTTTGTTCCGCCCCAGGACGGATTGTTTGGTTTCTATTGTGCAACGTTTCCTTGTGGCGGAACTGATGTTCGCGTGATCAACGTTCACCTCACTCCATTTGGCGTTCCCCGGGAAGCCACCATTCTTGAAGGGATGGCTGCGATCGCAGCAACCGAATCGAAACATGCGTCGGAGATTGCGGGAATTCTAAAGGCTGCAGATGCTGATCGTCCCGCCATCGTTGCTGGCGACTTCAATAGTTTGTCGTCATTTCAGGCCCCAGCGGCGCTGGTCGAGTCCGGTTTCATTGACAGCTTCGCATTCATCCACGCCGACGCCGATACGCATCCCACATGGCACTGGCCTACGCGGCCTCTGCCATTAAAACTTCGAATTGACTACATCTTTCATTCGAAACACTTCCATACCGTCGATTCGACCATCATTCGTCGGCACGGCTCTGATCACTTCCTGCTGGTCTCTGGCCTCAAGTTGGGCGAACGTTCTGATGCACCGGAATAAGATTTCCTCGTCCTTCGCAAATTCAGATCGTTAGCAGTACGCAGCGGACAAGTTCAACACACGATCTGTGCGTCGGAATTCATTCCGTCGCATAGATCGCAATTCGATATCTCAGAGAAAGCACTGAATGTCTCAAGTCTTACGCATCGCGTCGGTGATTTTGCTGGCCATTCTCTCATTGCCTTTGGCAAGCCGAGCGGACTCACCGGAAGCCGTCTGTGAGCAATACATTAGATCACTGAGTTCTGATGGTGCGACTGCTGTCGTGAAGTTCATGCACCCGGCTGAAATGGAACGATTCAAACAGATGTTTCTCCCGGTCTTGCGTGTTGAGGCCGAGCAAGGCAGAAGTACCATCCGATCAGCAACTTTCGGTAAGGGTGCGACGATCGCGGAAATTGAAGCTAGGCCTGCTGGTGAATTCATGACAGCAGTGTTCCGACTTGCACCGATCAATACTGTTGATCCAGTCAAGATTGACCGAGTTGACATTTTGGGAGCCATTCCGGAGGGCGATGCTGTTCACTTGTTGGCTCGGATTCATATGGGGGCGGGCGAATTCACTCTAAAAAAGCTGGAAGTGGTCACCATGATTCCATATGAAAAGTCGTGGCGTCTGGCACTGACGGCGCAAATGGAAGGTCTTGCATCAGCGCTTCGAGCTCAGTCAAGTCCTGCAAAAGCTGAACCCGCGATACCGGCACCAAAGTAACTTCGGATGCGAGGTTCTGATTTAATCTGCAACTGCCGCGACCCCACGATGCAAAAAAGTTCGTTTCGTTCCTGGTACGTCGGTATCCATCGGGTCGAAGAAGTCAGGATTCGTACTGTCACCTGGAATCAGGCACTCACTATGCATCGTCGCGTTTTGGCAGCAGCGTTTTTCGTGCTCGCTCTCCCAGTACTTGCGAATGGACAGACATGGACGTCCCCTGATGGGTTCCTGTCCGTAACGCCGCCAGATGCGACTCTGTTCCAGGTAATGCCTGCACCACCGCCGCCGTTTGTGGGCCTTTGGGTGTCCAATGACGAGACAATGAAGTTCGGCGTGATCCAGACGGATTTTCCGCTCGGGAAGAAACTGATTCAATCATCTGTTGAAGAAGGACTTGCGGAAGAACTCGGTGGAGATGTAACTCGCTTGCCCACGAAACAGGTGTCGGGACACGAAGTCTGGAACATGACGGCGAAAGGTCCAGTCGGCGAGTTGACACAGGCGATTGTTCGACACGAGGGCGTTGTATACAAATTGATGGCATTGACTCTCGGAAATAAGCCCGACGCAACGGCCATCAATCGTTTCATCGACTCGTTGACAATCTCGGTACCGCTACCCTCAATGACTCAAGCATCAAATCCGCCAGATACTCAACCCGTTCAGGCTCCAGGCGGGGGCGATGATCTCCATCGCCTATCGAAAGCCATTGGTGGTGCCGGTGCTCTGCTTGGTATCGGAGCATTGGTGTATTTGATATTGCGAGGCAAGACGAAACGCAAGTCGTGACAAGGCCACCGTCAATCAATAAACTGCAACATCGCTCCATTGCCGCGGCTCAGTGAACGGTGTCGTTCGACAAAACTACTTCTCAAGTCGTATCGCTCATACAATGAACACCGAAAATACTGACGTTCGCGCACCGGCTGCTCACCCAAAGATTCGCAAGTTTCGACTTGTCGCTGTCTGCCTTAGCTTACTCATGATTGCCGGAGCAGTTGCCTGGCACTATCAACTGCTTCCTGGCATTCAGCCATCGCCGCGTGAGAACGCAATCATGGTGATTGCGCCATATCGATATCAGGGAACATGGGTGTTTGACGATAGCTCCGCAGGTTTGGTCAAAGAACCATTCGTTGCCGGCGTCCCGGAAATGATTGATGTGCTGGTCAAAGATATTCCAAACGCTGACAAGGGATTTCGCCTCCTGTTCGGGGCGTCTCCGTTCCCTGGCCATCAGAAGAAACTCACATGGCTTCGCGGCGATTCGGGTGGCAACTATTATTCATTGGACGATCCACCGATGGAGGGTTGGATCTGTCCGGCGATGTTCAAATACTACTCCAAAGCACCAAAATTTCTGTACGTCAAAGCGGAGCCAATCAAGTAGCACGACAAGGCCGGCGAACAAAGTGCGGAACCCGAAATGGCGTTCAGATGCTTCTGAAGTTGAAAGGCCAACCCGCCAGCCGAGAAGTCGAGTTATACTCCGCGCGGCCAGAAATGAGACCGGCGAGCGGAGCGGCGTGAGCCATCCGGTACCTCGTTTTTGTACCGACAAGCTGACGCATGCCGCTCGCCAAAGCGGCGCTATTGACTCAGATCCAGAGCATTGCCGGGATTCGTGCGGAATGCGGCATCGGGATTTGCCAGGTCCCGAGGCACACTGTGCATCGGATGCGCCCGCTGCCAGGCTCGCCATTCTTCAACGTCGGTCGCAAACGACTCGCGGCGCATTAACTTGATTGTTGGAGCGAGCGTAGTCTTCCATCCAATTTGGCCACCACTGAGTGTCATTCTTTGCCAATCGACTACTGTTTTCCAAACTCGCTGTTTCGCTCAGAGACATCCTTCACCTCGCAGTCCATTGCGAGTTTGATAAAATTGACACTCCTCGGGCGTGTTGATACCGTGATATCCGCGTCGCGTCCAATATTTGATCTTGAACGCACCGTGTGATATTGGGACGCTCCAGCAAAAATTCAGTGTTTTTAGACGGCGGTGGCCAATATCACGCGCCGGGTGTATTTCAGAGTTAATTGGCAATCCGAAACGAGGTGCGAATGACAAAGCGGGCCCGGCGCCGAGTTGTAATCGTTCTCGCAATCATCGCACTGCCTGTGGCGTTCGTCGCTTGGCAATACATCACTCTCCGATCTTATCTGGCCTTCATCCACAGGCATTACGCGACGGAAATCGAGCAACTTGAAGCAGCCATGCAACAGTGGCCCGAATATCGGGCCAAGGATGAAGCCACATACCAGAGAGTCGAAACGCTGCAAGAAGAACTACGACAGACCTTCAAGTCAGGAGATTTCCATTCCGCCAACTGGTCGCATGATTCACACCACGGATTGAAAAGTACGGGTATGCCGGACAGCGGATCGGAGAGATATTGGCTCACGGCAACTGACAAATTTGGACAATCGCTCTGCTTCGGCAGATCTTTCAATGGTCATCCGTTACTCGTGTATCAAAGATGGCTCCCGAACGCTCCTGTGATGAAGCACATCGAAATCGTTCTTTACAGAGACAAAGTCGACAAGAGTATGAAGGCCAAGAAGGCCAACTAACGAGACAATCCAGCCGAGTTGCCGTCGGCGCTTTCTCACGTGGAAAGTCAGTCGAGGCAACCGGCTGATCATGATCGTTAGCCAAGGATCGAAGCCCGGCACTCGGAACGGCATCGCGCTTGCGTCAACGACTATCGCTTTTACAGCGTTCCATTCACTAATCGTAAAGTCTTCGTACGCCATGCTCGCCCATTCCCGATTAGTACGCCTTTTGATTGCCGTGATCTGTGTGTATGCATGCGCGGGCCGTTTCGCATTTGACACGTTGCCACTCTCATCACCTTCGCCTCCCAGCTGGTACCATCATCCTGCGATCGTCATTCCCGGTGTGATCCTGACTTTGCCGGCAATCTTGACTATGATGCTCCTTGCCAATTTGAATCCTCATGACGGGGGTTCGATGGATGTTGCAGTTTCTCATTTCCTTTCAACGATTGATCCCGGAGTAACAGTCGTCTGGTGCATCATGATGCACTTTCTTTTGAATCGTGCAGCGCGTTGGTTCGCGCAAAAGCGTGGCCGTGGTATCACCAGAGATCAGAGCGGGGAAATTGGCTAATAAGATGCAGGCGAGTTGCCGTCGTCGGTTTCTCACATGGCAAGTCAGTCGCGGCAACCGCCTGATTTTTGGCGTTGCGGGGTTGATGCGGGCGTCTGAGGTAATTCTACGTGACACGAACTGAACGAGCCATCATGATCACTGCCCTCGCGTACATGGCCATGTACATTCCATACTTTCTCGTGCAAATTGTCCGGGCCACAAACGGTGCGCAAGTCTCGCCAGTGGCCATCTTCCCTCTCCATTTCCTCGGCATGGCGCTGAACTTTGCGGCACTGGTTGTTACAATCAGGGACCTATACTTGCGGTCGTTTGTAAATCCGAACGCGAAGTTGACTTGGCTCCTGCTGATACTCGTCACTGGCGGAATTGGGTGGTTCGTCTACGTGTTCAAATACGCCTTCAAACCGAGAACTTCGGACAACGTCTCGTAACAAAGCAGTGAACGGCAATCGCCTATAAAGCGAGATTTGCCACTATAGTTTTTTTTGGGCGGCGCCCCGTTGCCGCTGTCGCTACGTCAGGCAAAAAGGAGACTCATTGAAAAGAGGCAAGTTGATTCTCCTTCTTCTCACGCTCGGCGGACTCAGCGTCTTCGCGTTCTTTGTTGTGCATTCTGTTGTGGAGACGGCAACCGTAGTCGTTCCGAATGCGTACGCATTAGAGTGGGCCGCAGTCTTCGTCATTGAGCACATGGAGGTCAACGTGAATTCGCTGGCTAAGGCTGATCCAAAGAACGATCCGCCATTCCGTGCTTTGTGGCTTTCCGACGGAACAAATAGTCACTGGGAAGGATTTGAGCCAAACCGCAAAATACTGGAATACTTGCTGAACAAAACTGCAGTTTAGACAAAATCTTTACAGTCCGCGAGGTTGGAGTTTGACTGGCGCAGTCTTGGGGCGTGGAGTTGCATTGCGGCGATCTGGCGGAAAAGACAGGAGTCAGTTGAGCGAATCCTCTTGGTCATGTGGACAGGCGGATCACGTCGTTGATCAGCGTTCTGAATTTCCTCAGGTTCAGGGTGCGGGGCAGAGTCGCCAGAAATTGTTTTCGCAGCATTTCTCGGTCGATTGTGGAGCGGCGGTCTGCATGAGACGGTCGTCGGTCGGGATTGTCCCACGGACGATGGCTGCGGTCGGTCAGCTTTGGTTTTGCGACATCCCACGAGCATAACTCCACCAGCGTATACATCCATTGATTCAGGTGCCAGCAGCCGATGTTCGACCAGATGTTGCGGACCTGCTGTTCACCGGCTCCCCAGATTTCCTTCACGTCATAAAAATGCTCTTCGATCGCCCATCGGGCGGCAACGGTCTCGAGGATGTCGCGGACATCGACCTGCGCGTCAGTGCAGAAGTATGCCGCCCAGCCGCCATCGTCAAAACGCACAATCACAACGCGGATGACGCCGCTCACACGTCGCGATGTCGCGAGGAACGTTTTGTATTCCCGCGTCACCATCGAACCACGACATTGATAAGTCATCGACTCCCAACCGCCCACACGAGCGGCAAGCTTTGTGAGACTGATGCGATGGCATCCATAGATGCGGTGCCGACCCGGCTGACCGGGCTTTGGCGCAGGAGGCAGATCAAACAGACAGGCGTCCTTCCGCAACCGACTAAAGACGACGACACCCAGATCGGTCAGCGGCTTCAAAACCGGGCGTCCTGCATAAGCGCCATCGGTGACAAGCCAGATTTTGCACTCAATGTCCAGCGAACGAACAGACTTCACGAACCATGTCACGAGATCTACCGCCAGTTCGAGTTTTGTGCGGAATTTCCAGCCATATTTCTCTTCCAGCGCAGGCACGTCCTTCTCACGCACATACAGCAGCGATCGCAATGGCAATGCGATCACTCCCCACAGCGAATGCGTCGCCAGAAAACACAGCGACACCCAGTTGTGTCCGTACATCCATTCGCCATCGGCTGGCCCCGCCGTCGGATTGTGATGCACGCCCGCGCCTTCAACATGCCGTCCGTATCGCGGCATTGGCGAATCGTCAACCGCGACAATCATGTGACCATCCGGACCGGGCGCAAACTTTCTTACGACAGCAATCAGCAACAGCTGAGCCAGCAATCGTGTCCTGCGTCCGACGCTGATCAGACAATCATAAAACCGATCCCAGTCATCATGCACTCCGGCAGCCATGAACCATGAGGCTGCCACGCGACGGTCACCGGCCAGCATCATCCCGGCCATAATGATCGAAAACCGGAACGCCATGCGCGATCCAGCATGCTGGCCATCGACGTGACCAGACCTGCCATCGTCCCGGTGAGCGGCACCTTCGCCTTCACGGTCTTCTTCCGCCGGGGATTCGGTGTGTCGAGTCGCTTTCGCTTGTCATGCTGCGATGAACGGCTCTTCGGCTTGTGCTTCGCTTGCGGACGCTTCGACGATTTCTTACCCTTGGCCATCCGTGGCTCCTTCAGTGCGTTAGAAGCTTGGTAACCTCTAAATCATTGTCGTGAGCCTCGGTGTTTTTGAAAACATCAGTTGCCAAAGGCGATGAGTTCCTCGCCTAAAGTGCAGGTATAAAAAGCGACAGTTATTTATCGAGCGGTCCTAAGGCACTCGACTCAGAGAGTCAAGCTACCTGACGTACAGGAATTCATTTGAATTCAGGATCACATGGCACAGATCTGCCAGCGCTGCATGAGACGGCGTGGCGGGAGTGTTGGTGCCGCGTCGGGCTGACAGGCGGATGGCATGGTCAGACGAATCTTCCAGGATCCCCGGAACCGGTTCGAATCGCCAGAAAGCCTGAGTCTCCGGACCAGGTTTTTCAGACGTCAGGAGCAGTTGTTCCGCGGGCAGCGCGGTGGACGAGAGACGAATGTCATCCAGCAGGCCATCGAAGAAACTGTCATCGGAACCAGTCCGAAATCCGAGACTCAGCGGGACCGAATTACTGACGTCAGAAGAAATGCTGTGCGTGATCGTCGCGACCTGCATCGGTTCATCGTCGTTTGAAAGGTTCTTCAGATAGAAGGTCGCGGTTCCTGAATCCGGTCCAGACGCCGCAGGAGTCACACTGACCGCAGCAAAGTACGGCGTATTGAGTTCGACCTGCTGATCTGAAAACAAAGCCGCCTCACGAATCCCTTCTCCATCTCCTTCGCCGAACAGTTGCAGCACCAGAGTCTGCGGTTTGCGACGCGAAGTTTTGCCCGTGACGCCGAACGACCATCCCTGCCTTTGTTTCTGCCCGTCCCATTTCGCAGCAATGGTTCGGACGGCACCGGTTTCGTACACCGACCGAATCTGCAGACAGGCTTCAACCGTAAACGTCGCCCCGTGTTGCAGCGCTGTGGAATCAGCCGACAGCCTGAGCGGCGTTTCGCTCGGATCAATAATCACTGCCTGACCATCACGATAAGGCACCCGTCCGATTGGCACAGCGGCAAGTTCCAGGCTCTTGCGTTCAGTGGCAATGCGTGCGGTCTGATCGGCAATAAAGTTTCGGGCATCCGCGACTTCGGCAGCTGTTGGCAGTCTTCCCAACGCGGATTTCCACAGGGTTTGCAGAGTGTCGTGAGTTTCGCCGGACAATGATTGCAAGTGATCCGCAAACGTCAGCCCGTGGTTCATCATGATCTGACTGTTGAACAACAACAACGACTGCACAGGCGATGTCGTCGTGTCGCGCGACGACGTACTTGTGAAGAAGAGCGGCAAATCAAAGACATCCAGCAATGCATCGCGTTCGTTTCGCATTACCCGGAGGTAGATCGAGCGGCGCGGAACATCGGATTGAACTCCCGGTCCAACGGCTTTCAGGTCCAGTTGTCCTGTCACCGCAAGGATCGCGTCGCGAATCTGTTCTGCATCAAGGCGGCGTGTATTGAATCGCCAGTAAAATCGATTGGTCGGATCGCTGAGTTGAAACGCGGCCAGTTGAGGATGTTCGGATGACTGCCGGTAAGTCGCCGAGGTCACGATCAAGCGATGCAGATCTTTCATCTGCCATCCGTGATTGACAAAATAATTTGTCAGCCAGTCCAATAGCTCCGGATGAGATGGAGGGCCGCCGAGCGTGCCGAAATCGCTCGCATTCTGCGCCAGTCCGCGTCCAAAATGTCCCTGCCAGATGCGGTTGACAATCACGCGCGTCGAGAGCGGATTTTCGGGTTGCGTGAGCCATTTTGCGAGCGCCGTGCGCCGTCCCGTTGTTTTCTGATTCGGCACGGGCTGGCCAATCACTGCGTCGGCAGCATCAATAATGCTCAGGTATCCGGGGCCGACTTCTGTCAGACGCTTTGGGATAATCGTCGGCGGCGCATGACAGCTGATATCTGTGACGACCAGGGCAGTCGGCAGCGAGGCGGGTTTGGCAGCGTCATGTTTCGCAAGCTCACGACGCAGTGCAAGCAGACGGTCCTTCGTGTCGCCCTTGATTTTCTCGTCCAGTCGGTCGTATTCGTAATCCACTTGTCGCCAGGCAAGGTTGTGCAGCTGTTGCTCCAGCGGCGACCGTGATTCCGGCAGTGCGTGCATGATATTCTGAATGTCGAGCGGGAAAATTCCGATCGCATCGGTGGTCGCCTTAATGCGGTATGGTGCTTCAAGATCCGCGATCTGTGCCCTCAGCTCTGCAGTCCGGGTTTCCCATTCGCTCAACTGCGATTCGTATGTCTGCTGTTCTGCCGTGGGAGCGACGACAACTTTGTCATGAGGATCAATCGCTTCAAAGAATGCCCGCAACCGGAAATAATCCTTTTGCAGCAGAGGATCAAACTTATGGTCGTGACACCGCGCACACTGAAGTCCGACGCCAAGGAACACGTCGCTGGTGGTGTCAGTGATCTCATTCAGAATAATATCCCACTGTCCGCGCACGTCGCGGTTGTTGTATTCATAAATCCAGTGCCGCATGTAAGCCGTCGCGATCAATGCGTCGGAGTTGTCCGGAAACATTTCATCCCCGGCCAGTTGCTCCTGCACAAAGCGATCGTATGGCTTGTCGCTGTTGAACGAACGAATGACATAATCACGAAACCGCCATGCGTCCGGACGGTAATGATCGATGCGATAACCATCGGAATCTGCATACCGGACGACATCCAGCCAATGCCGAGCCCAGCGTTCGCCATAGTGCGGACTTGCCAGCAGGCGATCCACGAGATGTTCGTATGCGGCAGGATCGGCGTCGGCGACAAAGTCGGCGATCTCATTCGGCGTGGGTGGCAAGCCAATCAGGTCAAATGACAACCGCCGAATGAGAGTCGCTCGATCTGCTTCCGCCGCTGGCTGAAGGCTCTCCTTCCCCAGTCCGGCGTGTATGAACCGGTCGATCTCATTGCGGCTCCAGTGATCGTGGGCATCCACAGGTGGCGCGACAGCCTTCACAGGTTGCAGCGCCCACCAGGCACGTTCTTCGTCGCTGAAGCCACGTTCAGCCTTTTTCATCGCTGCAGCGCCGGCTCGCTCTCCCGGCCACGGAGCCCCGCGCCGCACCCATTCTGCGAGCACGCTGATCGATTCCTTTGGAAGCTTTTTGCCGGGGGGCATTTCAAAAGATTCGTAACGCACGGCCTGCAGGAGCAGACTGTCGTCCGCATTGCCTGCGGCGATCGCTGCGCCCGATTCGCCGCCAGTCAGGATCGCCTCACGCGAATCCAGCCGCAAGCCACCTTTCTGTTTTTCATCGCCGTGACATGCATGACAATTCTCGGCCAACAGCGGGCGGACGTTCGTCTCGAAGAACGCCAGATCTGCGGGGGTGAATTGCTGCACCTCGTCCGATACAGGCGGATCCATATTTTCATTTGCGTGCGTCAGTGCCGACGAGACAATCAGCAACAAGATGCTCAGGCACCACAGAGTTGATTTCATTCAGACGTCCTTCGCAGCAAGCGGACGGATCAGTCCGATCGGTCTGATCCGTCCGATGAGGTCAAAACGGAGCACAAAGCGTTGCCAGCCCTGTTACTTTTTCACGATCCAGATGTTGCGATACACCACGGGGTTGCCGTGGCCCTGAAGATAAATCACATCCGGCGAATCGGCTTCCGGGTTCTTTCCCGGTGTTCCATGAGTCAGCTCAAGATTGTCGTGAATCGTAATCCCGTTGTGCTTGATCGTCACGCGTGCGTTTTTCACTTTCTTGCCGCCTTCGTAACGAGCTGCCGTGAAGTCCATGTCGTACGTTTGCCACGTGAGCGGCGGGAAACAGGCGTTGACTTTCGGTTTTGAAATCGAATAGATCCCGCCGCACTCGTTGTTTTCACCTTCCAGACCAAACGAATCGAGTACCTGGCATTCGTAGCGGCCCTGAATATAGACGCCGCTGTTACCCCGTTCCTGACCGCGAGCCGCAGGCTTGAACGGCGTGCGGAACTCGATATGCATTTTGTAGTCGCCGAATTTTTCTTTCGTCTCACAGTCCGCCGCCAACAGATCCTTCATCATCATCTTGCCGCGTTCGAACTGATCCGCAGACGTGCCATCAAACAGCACGATTGCCCCTTCGGGTGCTTTGGCACCCAGCGTCTTGCTCTTGCGTTCGACCTTGTTCAAGGTTCCTGCTTCGGCTCCGTCTTTTGAATACAGAATCGCCTTGCCGTCCTTCAGCACGGCATAACCATGTTCGTCGGCAGAGACCTTTGTCTCGCCATCTTTGGTTTCTCCATGGGCCTTGAATTTCTCTTCGCCCGTCCAGCCTTCCCCCGGCAATCCACCTGGGTACGCTACGGCGTCGAACTTATGATCTCCCAATGCGATCACCTGCAGACCAAGTGGCACGTTCTGGCCATCATGTTTGATTTCGCCCGCGTATTCGCCCTGCAGCGCGTAGTCCGCGCCAGCTTCTTCGACCGTCAAAAAAGTATCGTCTGCCACGCCCGACGCCGCCAGCAAAGGTAGCACTGCCAACAACTGGAATATCCTGATCATAAATCTGCATCTCGCTCTGTACGTGTTGAAATCAACCACCCCCTGAAGAAGCCAAACGACCGGCAAACGGTCACCTGTCTTCTGCAGGACATCCGACATTGTAGAAACTCCCGTGAGCAAACTCGACGGACTTGGACAGCTCGTCCTGCAGAATGAACTTCCTTTTCCCCAGAGGCAGCAAGCCACCAGCAGGATGACAACTGGTTTACGATTGTCGTCTTTCGCTCCGCTAAGGACCGCTCGAGAAATAACTGTCTCTTTTTATACCCCTCACCCTGCCCTCTCCCCTTCCAGGGGAGAGGAGGAGGCGGTCAATTATTTCTCGAACGGTCCTAACCCGACTTCCCCAACTCGGTGAACCAGTTTTTGAACGGTATTGGGTTTTGGCGGGACGCTGAAGGACTACCAATATCCCCATTGCTGCGTAGCGAGTACATAGACTCCTAACAGCAGGTTGGCGATGGCGTGCATGACGACGCAGGCGGTCAGGCTCTTTGTTTTGACGGTCACCCAATACATCAGGACACCGAACACCGCTGCCCCGAAGTAGTCAACCGATGCGTGGATCAGGACGAAGCCTGTGGTGACGCCTGCAAAACTTCGCCAGTGGAAGGTGCCGAAGGGGACTTTCCAATAGTCCCCTTCGAGCTGCGTCAGGTATCGCATCAGAAATCCTCTCCAGAAAATTTCCTCCGCCAACGGTACGGCAATGACCAGACGGACGAATCGCATGGCGACCGTCAGCCAGTACAGGCCAGATTGATGCTGTGGGGCGAGAAATGCCGGCGCTTCGCCAGCCCGGGATGTGAAGCCCAGAAACTGAAGCGGACCGGCGGACATGTGCATTCGCTCGAACAGACATCCCGGGGCGATCCAGACGGCGATTCCCACAAGTCCCGCCGCAACCGCCAGACTGATTCCTCGGAACGGACGGAACTCGTACTGCCTCCAGTACGCTGCCAGGACCAGCAGAGTCACGATGGTTTGCACTGGATATAACCAGAGTTCAGGCTGTCGATGCCACCACACGGCTGAACTGTCGGCGGATGAAAAGCCGATAGCTCGCAAACCTTCCAGCAGCATCAGGAATCCCATGAAGACTACCAGAGGCGCAATATGGGCAGAGCTTTTGGCATTCGCCACGGGCGGCAGCTCGGACATGTTTATCAGTTCTGTTGGGGATCATTCCATCAACCACTCTGCTGTGGCAGCGCCTTCCGAACCCGCTCTAATTTCTCGCGTTCCAGCGGATGCAGGGCGTCGGGGCGCAGGCCCAGCTTTTCCGCCTCGGCCATGGCCGTCGCGGCGGATTTAGTGTCTTTCACTTCCAGATAGGCGAGTGCAAGATGCAAATAGCCGATGGCCTCATCGCTCCCTTCAAACGCCTCTTTCAGATCCTTCAATGCTTCATTGAATTTGCTATTCCCGAGATAGGCCATGGCCCGCGTATCCAGCAGCGCGGGGTATGCACCGGCAATCTCCAGAGCCCGATTGATCGGGTCCAGCGCCTGATCAGCTTGTCCCGGTGCATGTGCAAACAGCCAGGCGAGATTGTTGAGAGCCACCAGATTTTCTTTGTCTTTAGTCAGAATCAATTGATACAACTTTTCGGCATCATCGAAGCGATGTTGCAACAATCGCAGATCCGCAAGTGCGACGCCGCAGATCAGAGAATCTGGTTTCCGTGCTCCTGCCGCCTGGATCCATGCATCCACCTGCTGCAAGTGCTCAGGCGTCGCGGTTCCCTGACTCACGACGCTGACCACCGCTGAGGCGATTAATTCAGGTTCTCCCGTCTCAACGTACGGTTCACAAACCGCAAGCGCTTCGACGACTCGGCCTTGCCGTGCCAAAAACTTGGCAAGGATAAACGCTGCTTCCTGTCGTGGCGACAGCGTGGCAAATTGCCGAAACAGGTATTCCGCTGCGTTCAGCTCACCAATCTCCTCCAACAGGTCCGCAGCCACCCGCATGATGGCCGCATGGGTCGCGTCGCCCAGGTCTTCCTGACTGACGTGTTCGCGAAGGAGTGCAACCGCCTGCTCGGTTTGCTGCTGCTGGACCAGTTCACGGACCTGGAGCAGGATGCGATCCGTATTCCGATTGGCAGAATCGACCAACCATGTCTTAATCACTTCCAACGCATCGTTCGAATTGCCTTGTTCCAGAAGTTCCGGCAGTCCGAGAATGTTTTTTTGGCGATCCTTGATAAATTCTGTCAAAATCGTCACGGCCTCTGGAGAGCGATGGAGCACACCCAGCAGCTTCGCCCTGGTGAGCACGGTGCGAAAAGATTTCGGCTGCAGCTCTTCCAGCTTAAACATCCAGGCCTCTGCTTCAATGAGTTCGTCGTGACGAATCAGACGATCCACAAAATAAACCACGTGATCAGGATCAGGTGAATCGACGGCCAGCAATCCCAGAATGACTTTCCGTGCGCCTGACCAGTTGCCGGACTCTTCGTACAGAATTGCCAGACGAAACGAATCGATGGTTTCCAGTTCCTTGCGTTGATCGAGTTGCTCCAGAATCCTGATGGCGGCAAGTCGCTCGGATCGAATCGGTCGTCGCGAGAGAATTTCAGCGTGGGCACGCAGATCGTCCGCTGGAACAAGTGTTCCCGACGCTTCATTCTGCTCCAGCATTTCCAGCGCGAGTTTGGTGTCATCGTAGCCCCCGCGAGCGGCAATCAGCATCGCCTGGCGACGGCGTGCCCACGTCACCGCAAAGTTCGGCGCGGCAGTCTTCGGATCCAGCAACTGTGCGAGGTATTTTTCGGCCTTCGGATAGTCCGCATTCCGGATGTAGAAATCCGCAACCATGATGCCGCGTTCCACGTCACCAGCAGGTCGTGACTCGAACGCCTTGAGATAGAATTTTTCAGCCTCCGCCAGATATTGATTTTCGGTGTTCGAGAATTCACTGATGAGTTCATAACAGCGGGCCGCCGTAATCGCAGCATCCTCCTCCCGAATACTGGTTGATGCCGTTTGAATCGTGGCCTCCGCAGTTTCGACTCGACCGATGCGTGTCAAGTACGCCACCTTGGCAAACCATGGTTCCGGAGCTGTGGGAGCGAGTCGAATGGCTTCCTCAAGAGGCTCTTCCACTTCCGCACCGCGTCGCCCACGGGCAAAGCGGAGTTCGCTGAGCCAGATCTGATCCCGGAAGTCCTCAGAACCATCAGCCACGTCAACCGCAAGTTCCAGAGCACGATCCAACTGGTTCCGTTGCCACGCCACCGACCAAGCCATTCGAGCAAGGTCGCCACTGATAAATTCCGGCTGGCTTTGAGCGAGTGTCTGCAGTACCTGATCGGCCTCATCGAAGCGCTTACGCTGCATATACCCCTGCACGACTTTCATGACGAGCTCACGGGAACGGTCTCCCTTTTCCAGAGCGGTGCGACATTGTTCAAAGGCCGCATCTTCATTTCCGCTGGCCTCTTCAAGTCTTCCCAGAGCACGTGGCACGGCCGCCCAATGAGGACGCTGGACAAAGGCTCGCGACAGCAGTGTCCTCGCAGAGTTAAGGCTTTTCATCTGCGGCGAATCCGCTGTCGCTGGCACTGCCTCCGCCAGCACACTCTCGATCAACATTACGGCTTCTTCGAAATCTCCATTGGGGCCTTCCGGTCCCTCAAGGCTGCGAATTGCTGCTAATTCAGCCTTCCATGCCGCTGCGTCGGTGCGCACGCGCTTGGCAAGCTCCAGATGAGCTCGCAAATTCGAGGGGCGGAGTTCAATGATGCGTTTCCAGAACGCAATTGCCACCTGAGGGGAATTCAATCGATCGGCTGCACGAGCCAGGCCCTCGTAAAGACGAACTGTCGATTCTGGATCGTAGGCTGGAGACGTCTGGATCTCCTGCAACATGCGCTGGCCGTCTGCCCCGCCCACTTGTATCGCCACTTCAGCGCGGGCGAGATCCAGTTCCACTTTCCGTCCCAACTGCGTTGTGGCTTCGTCAATGAATTTCAGAGCGGCGGCGATACCGTCAGAGCCTTGTGTGTCAGTCCGTCGTAATTCCAACAACGATTGTGCGACAGGGATCGCCACCACGTCCGGCAAGCGACCGCGAGCCACTGCAAGCACGGCGGCAGCAGAATCTAAATTCTGCTGCTGAGTCAGCACTTCGGCTTCCAGTACAGGAATATCCGGTTCATCCGGTGTGGTCTGTCGTGCCAGTTCCAGAAGTTGATCGACCCCTGTCCAGTCGCGGGCCTCAGCCGGCAGCGCAATCTGAGCCAATGTCAGCAATCGCGCCAGCCTGATTGGCACACCTACTACCCGAATTAAGGAGCGGTACTCATCAATTGCTTCCTGGAAATCGCCGGCGTCTGCAAGTGCATTTGCAAACTCGACCCTGCCCACAAGCCACAGAGGTTCGGTGACAACGGCACGTCGCATCGCCAGAACGCGAAGATCTGGATTCTCAAGAGCCTGGTGGCAGGCACTGAGCTGCAGATCGATTAGCCTGGTCAGAGCAAAAATCTGAGTCGGGTTCTGACGAGCTTGCTCAAACTTACGCACCGCAGCATGCCACTTACCATTTGCCACAAACATCCGTCCTTCAAGGAAAGCGACCAGCGGTTCGGTCAATGATAACTTCTTCAGCGAGATCAACAGTCTTTGCGGTTCCGTCAAGGGGACTTCACCAGTACCCGAATGGTCCGCTCCAGCCTTGGAGATCAGTGCATCCGCCAGCAGGAACAAAAGCTGCCGTTCCGTGATCGTGATTTGAACGAGTTTGTCAGCTGCCGCCTGCTCACGAACTGCGGGAAGCCGGGCGATGGCTTCGTTAAGCAGGGCGATGGTTTCAGAGAGTTTCCCTGTTTCCACCAGAACTTGCGCGAGGATAAAGTAAAGCCGAAGATCCTGATCGACTCCGCGGCGGGCATAGTTCGAAGCCGTTTCTCGGTATTTCGCAGCCTCCGCCGGTTGACCGTACGTGGCAGCCGTGTTGGCTCGTTCCAATGACATAAGACCTGCAGCCAGCAGGACGTCGGGGTCATCTTCGGCCAACTCCAGCGATGTTTGAATGTCCTTCTGGGCACCGTCCAGGTCGCCATTCGACTTACGAAAATTCGCGCGTGCGATGTACGCCAGATGCGATGGACGGCATTTCTCGACGGCAACTTCCATGATCTGAGCGGCAACCTGCGAGGCATTAACGCTATTCCGCTTCAGCGGGTCAATCTGTTTCAGATCTAATTCCGATTGTCGCAGCAGAACCAGGCTGGCCAGTGTCGTAAAATACTCGATCTTCGCGTCCGCAGCCAGGATCGATTCACTGTACAGCTGCGCTGCCTCCCGGATTTTCCCGCTTTGCTCCTTGCAGAAGCCTGCCTTAAACTTCAATTCAGCATCCGATGCGGACTGACCGTTCAGGATCTCGATATGCGTCAGGGCATCGCTGTAGCGGCCAAGTTTGATGGCAACATCCACCAATCGAAGTCGCACTTTGTCACGCCCGTCATCCTGACGCAGAACAGTTTCGAAAGTCATGAACGCTTGCTGCAGCATCGGACGGCTCGCGGCATTTTCATCCAGCAGAATCCCGAGTTGTACTAGTGTCTCAGTGTCGTTCGGATATAAAGTCAGGTAGCGTGTGCAGGCCGTGATGGCCTTGTCGATGTTGCCCCCTTCCAGCGCCGCCTGCATATCTTGACGCCATTGACCGCTAAACTGCCGCAATTGGTAACGGTGCAGCAGAGCGACGCAGACAATCACGACAAGGCTCAGCACCATCATGATGGTGAGAAATCGGACGTTCATTCTTCTGAGCGTACGTTGTTGAATCTTCTGCCCGGTTGTCGTACTTTTTGCCATTCAAAGGACCCTGCGAATTGTCAAAACCAGCGGCTTGCGACCCAACGACAAACATCAGGACGAGATTCCCTCACCGGCAGCATAGAACGAGATTCGCCAACGGCCAGCAAAAAGTAACCATTGACAATGATGTCAACACGGATCAAATAATTCCAGTGAATAGCGATTGCGCCAACGCAATTCCTACTTCAGTGAATACCTGATAACGTGTAAGTACGTATCTTCCCCCGCTCCGGAAATCATCTATCGCTCAGCAAATTTTGGAGCGTCCATGGGCGATGCGCAATCAGAATTTATCAGTCGGTGCCAGGAACGACCCTATTCCCACGGCTTGACTTCCAGCGCCTTATTGGCATCGATCCAGGCCTTCAATTCCAATTGATCTGCCTGCGGAATTTTGGCACTGTTGACCACCAGCGGCACGGCGATTTTGAAAGCACTGAGACTGCCGGACTCACTCACCGGGACCGATGTCGCCGCGCGGTTCATCATGCCCTGTGGAAGCATAGGCGGTTGTTTTGCCAGACCGCTCTTGTCGATGTGGCGATAGGCAAAAAACAAATCCGCTCCGCACTGCTGCCATGCCGGATCGCCCGGAGCTTGATTGAAGTACACGCTGGCTTCCAGAGCGAGGTTGGCGACTTTCCATGTGAGCGGATCGAAATCCACTTTGGCGTCGTAGGCTCCCTGACCGATTCCAAAGGCTGCGCGGCAACGGACCTGTAATCGACGTTCTTTATCGTCCACAAGTTTGACAAACGTGCGGATGACGTTGGTTTCCCGGCGACCGGTCGATCGACGTGGCTGCGTGACGTTGAACAGCGTATCGACCAGCAGCAGCTGATAAGCGATTTCGGTGCATTTGCGATCGAGTTCTGCCGCGATTGTATCACTCACACTATCCTGTTCCTGGGGAATCACGGAAGTGTTGGTCAGTATGTAACCGACGGCTGCAGCGGCCATGACCTTGACTGAATCCGGCTGCTCAGGATCCTTGAGTAGACCAAGCAACGCTGCCATGGATTCGCTGTGATTCTCCGTCAGTCCCGCCGCTGTCTTATTGACATACAATTCCTTGATGACCTGAATCGCGATCGAGCGGGCGTCCAGATTGTTGTCGAACATCCGCTTCGCCACTGCGAGCACCGCATCACAGTATTTTTGGCGATACGCCTTCGTTCGCTGCGCGTTTCCGGACTGGCCACCGGCACCGCGAATTTCGCGGTCCATTTCATTGAACAGATTCTTGACGTTATCCGAATTGGCCACAAACGCCGGATCAGTCGCCTGAAACAGTCGATACTCCAATACCAGACTCACGTTCGCAAGATCTGCAGCGCCGTCTGCCCCGGCTTGAATACCGGTTGCGACCGGTCGCCGGAGTTGCAGATACTTTGCTTCCGGGATGCGCTCCAGCGGATTATTGATATCACGAATCTTCAGAGTCAACGCACGTTGATCGAAGATCTTCTGCATGCAGTCCTGGTCAGGATTTCCCGGCAGCGGTGGATTGGGTGCAGGGGGATCCGCCTCCGCAGCCTCCTGGACGGCAGCTTCATCGGTTGCGGCAGCCGGCTCGGCTGGAGCGGCAACTTCCTGTGCCTGCACGGATCCGTGCCACGAAAGGCACAACGCCAGGACGATCAGTGGGAATTGACTGACAGCAGCAGTACCACTCAGGGTCTGAATGCAGCGGGCAACTACAGGCATAGGCTCACCAAGACAGGAAGACGTCGATGTCTCGTTGGTTGTTCGGGAATTCAAACTTCCAGCATCCTGGAAACGTCAGCAGTTTCAAGCTGCAAGGCAGATACAATTTCGAGCCGATCCTGGCCCGCCGACCGTTACCTTGAAAGCCAAATGGCATCTCAGGAACTTTCGGAAAACGGGTAAAGATGACAGGTTCTTTGGTTCACGTCCAGAATCAGAACTGCCGGAACGCCACAATTCAACAGTTTCGTGGCGGGATTCCGGCATGTCCGGCAATATCGCACAATCGTTCACCATGTTCCAGTTTACCCGGAGCTTATTTCTGCGGTGGTGGCCCGCAGAACCGGTTTAACCGGAGTTCCGGTGTGACGGATTGTTCGTCCTGAATCGGTTTCAACGGCGTTCGGCGATCGGAGTCACTGTGATCCGTCGTCGCAGAAAATGCCCTGCCGAATGGACTTTCACGTTATGCGTCGTCGCGGAAGACGCTTCGCTGCGGGGCAGTCTTCAGCCACGGATTCAAATTGAGGAACTGTTCACGCCAGTGGTAGTGATCCAACAGGCCGGTCGTGTCGCGTTTGAGAAGTCGTAACGCAGCGTAGAGAGCTTCGATGGTGGCAAGACCCTCGCTGGGGTCCGCATAGACTTCGGACTTACGAGGATATGCGGTCTGCACGATGGGCAACGATCGGACTTCAAGGTGCTGATAAAACGGCTCCATCCGCGCGGCCAGACGCCAGGTCCCGTCGAGCAACAGCAGTCCGCGATCAGAATCTGCCTCCGACAGAATCGGGCCGCCGATCCCCAGTCGCACGTGGCGGGTGATGTCGATTGGCACGATGCGCGGGAACGTGCAGAACATAAAACCGTCCCGGTCGCGCAGGCATTCCACCGAACACTTACTGCGTCGTTCTCGCGGATGCACCACGATGACTGTCGTTGGCACATGTGCGGCTGGCGGCACCGAGGCCGCAGGCATCGCCATTACTCGTTGCGGATCTTTTCAATTTCCGCATTCAGATCAGCGATCTGTTTTTCCAGACGCGGGATCTCCTGAGGATCATCCGGCTGGTTCTTTGCTGCTTTCAGCAACTCCCGGAGACGTTGAATTTTGTTCTTTGCCGCATCCGTGTGCTTCTGCTGTTTCTTGTTCAGCGCCATTTGGCTCTAATCCCGTCTGGAGTGTGTGGAGATTCCACCGAATACTGACCGAATCTTTGACGTATGGTGTGTCAGACCGTTGCCATTGTCGGCAGCTTATCGAAGTTTTGACCTGTTGCGAACAATGCCCGACCATTCCAAAGAACTTGTCCGATTACTTTGCCAATCTGTGATTTCGGGCGGCTTGCAAAAAGCGGTTTTCAGCGGCCCACGAATTGCCACTGAATCAATTCGCCGCGTGGACGTGCGCCCAGTGGAAATCCGCGACGGACGGCGGTTTCAATTCACGCTGCAGACGGAAACGCAACAGACTCACCGGAATCTCGATGCGAACGAAGCCGCTGCTGAATTCACGCGACTCTGTCAGGGGATCTATCGCAATGTCCGGTTGGTCACAGATTATGGCACCAGCGAAGCCCGCGAATCCGGAAAGGGTGTGTGGTTTCTCAAGACGACCACGCCCTCGGTGTCGAGCTTGAAAACGGATGGAAAGCTGTCTGCCCCCGAAGTTGAATCGCACAATCGCGTCCGCAACTATCTGATTCCTGAGGGCGTGCCCTGCCCATTCCTGATCAACACCGGCATCATGTCGCGCGACGGCAGCGTGCGCGCCAGTCATGCTCGCAAATTCCGCCAGATCAATCGATTCCTCGAATTCATTCACGATATTGCTGATGCTCTGCCTTTGGATCGTCCGCTGACGATTGTGGATTTCGGTTGCGGCAAAAGCTATCTGACGTTTGCCACCCACTATTTGTTTTCCGGCATCCTGAAACGCGAATGTCATATCGTGGGACTGGATCGCCGAACCGATGTGATCGATACCTGCAGGCAGATCGCCACGAGCCTGTCGTTGCAGAATCTGGAATTTCATGTCGGCGATATCGCGGGATTCCTGTCGCACGATCCGGTTGATCTGATGATCTCGCTGCACGCCTGCGACACGGCCACCGACGATGCCATTGCGCAGGCCATCCAGTGGGGCAGTTCCGCCATCCTCGCCGTTCCCTGCTGTCAGCATGAATTGAACGAACTTCTTCCCGAACGGGCTTTGCCACCGATTACAACCTATGGCATCACGAAGGACCGCTTTGCCGCGATTGCCACTGACACGATGCGGGCTTCACTGCTGACGGCAAGCGGTTATCAGACGCAGGTGATGGAGTTCATTGACATGGAACACACGCCGAAGAATCTGCTGATTCGAGCGGTCAGACGGAAGTCCGGCAGCGGTGGTACGAAAGCGGCGAGCGACAAAGCACTGCAGGACGTCCGACAATTACGTCGGCAACTGCAGATTGAACCTCTGAGTCTGGAACGCCGATTGTCTGAACTTGGAGTGCTGCCTTTGTCTGAAAACATGTCGCGTTCTGAATCAGGGGCGGTCGTGGATTTCGGCAAGGGCACCGGGAGACCTGATGCTGGCAGTCTACACGGACAAGACAGGGACGCTGCGTCATGACGAGGACTCTGATCACGCTTTGCACTTATAACGAACGTGAGAACATCGCGGAGTTGATCCCGGAACTGCACGCCATCGTGCCGGAAGCGACAATCCTGATCATCGACGACAACTCACCCGATCGAACTGGCCAACTCGCCGCCGATCTTTCATTCGCTGATCCGCGCGTGCAGGTTTTGCATCGCGCTTCAAAACAGGGACTTGGCACCGCAGCTCTGGCGGGTTTTCGATACGCAATCGACAATGGTTTTGAGTTCGTCGTGAACCTGGACGCAGATTTCAGTCACAATCCAAAGTACATCCCGGAACTTGTCCGACGGATGCCACAATGCGATGTCGCGATTGGATCTCGATATGTTTCTGGCGGTGGTGTGGCAGGGTGGACCCTTGGTCGAAAGCTGATGAGTCTGTCGATTAATGCGTGGGCCAGACTGTGCCTCGGTCTGTCGAACCAGGACAACAGCGGCAGTTTTCGATGTTATCGCGTGAGCAAACTCGCGGAGATCGACTGGTCTCTGACGATTGCCCGAGGATACGCATTTCAGGAAGAAGTGCTGTATCGATGCCAGCGCGTCAAATGTCGGATGGTGGAGGTTCCGATTATTTTTGAGGATCGTCGATTCGGCACGACAAAGATCAATCTCGGTGAATGCCTGACAGCGGTCTGGGTGATTTTTGCACTCGGAATTCAACGCCTGTTTCGGTGTCGTGTGAAGCACGCAGACGAAGGCGACTCGATGCCCCACAACACCGCGAAACGTGTTTCAGAAACTCCGTGGTTCACGATTCCTATCGCATTGAACGCTGCGGCACTTGGATTGATACTGATTTCTCAAACGTGCTTCCGGCGAACTTTCGATGCGACAGAAATTGAGTTGCCGTTCCAGACCCAAATCGCCCTTGGTGTCATGCCACATGTCACTTTATCGGCCATACTACTTTCGACATTTGTGATGCAACGCTGGGCAAATGTTCGCTTAATGCGGCTTTGGGGATCCGTTGCCGTCTCAGCATGCGGGCTTGTCGTCGGACAACATATGATTGGGGTTTGGCTTGCATTTCTTCCCCACGGCCCTGTCGATCTCAGTTTTTGATTGTCCACGAGTGCCTCACTTCCATTCGCTCTCGAAAACAGGGTGTGCCCGCGAATGAATTCGCGAATTTAAGATCCAACCTGCCAAAAACGTCCGGCGGCCTTTTCGCGGCTGAATTCGGCCAATGGACCACGATTTATCCGGTCACTCACCCGGATGTGCGGGATGGAATCCATGGGATTCATTAAGATCCGAATTAATTTCGTGGGATTTCACCAGACCGCCCGTCTTGGTTTACCTGTAAAATTAAGGCGATGACAATCCAAAAACACACATCGGCCAGCGTTGAAGTGACCGTGCGGCATTGGTATAAGTTCGCTAACTGAAAAAACTTGTGTCTGGACTTTCAGGTCCGGACGATGTTAAAACGTCCCAATTTTGGAGAAATCGAACGTGAGCGATAGTGAGAACACACCGGAATCAGAAGTAACTCGAGCCCCGGAAGTGCAGCAGACGCAGGAAGTCGTCGTGACGGATGCGCATGCCAACGCGGGTTATGCCAATTTCTGTCGAGTGTCCAGCACTCCGGAAGAATTGATTCTGGACCTTGGTCTTAACCCGACGCCGTACGCGACGGGTAAGGTTGAAGTCAAAGTGACACAGCGAATCATTCTGAATCACTACACCGCCAAGCGACTGTGGAGCGCACTGTCGATGGCTTTGCAACGGCATGAGCAGGCATTTGGCGTTCTGGAAACAGACGTTCGCAAGCGCGTGAAACCTCAGCCGATTTCCTAGTCATTCATGGCTCAACTTCGCTGGAATTGACCAGGGCTTAGCATCAAGGCGATGCTAAGCCTTTTTGCTGGGACAGGCTCGGCAACGACTTATCCCTGTCCGTGAGTATCACTTGAAGACCCCAGCTCCATGACAGATCCACCAACACCGGACAATCCATCGGACGAACCATTTGCAAACGAAGGCCCGCAAAGCCAGGAAATCCGACACTCCCACATCGGCGCATTGGTGCCGACGCATGTGGCCCGCGGAGTGTTCACCACCGGTGCCGTTGTGTTGCAGGGGCAGCATGAATTCATTGTGGACTTTCTACTGCGGATGCAACAGCCACAACAGGTCGTGGCGCGCGTTGTGATGCCGCCGGCTGTGGTGCATCAGTTCATTCAGGCGCTGCAGGAGAATATCAATCGTTATGAAGACCGCTTCGGTCCGATTCATATGCCTGCTATTCCAAATCAGAATCAGCAGCAGCGGCAATCTGCTCAGGATCTGTACGAATCGCTGAAGATCAGTGACGACGTGCAGTCCGGCACGTATGCCAATGCCGTGATGATCGGACATTCGCCAACTGAATTTTCATTCGACTTCATCACGACGTTCTTTCCACGATCATCGGTTTCGCAGCGGGTGTTTATGGCATCGGCGAATGCCAGGCGGCTGCTCGATTCCATGAATCATTCGTTTCAACAGTTCCAGCAACGTCTGCGCAACCCGCCTCCACCGCCGGAGGATGACACGGATCCTCCCGACTACGGAGCAGGTCCACCGGATTTTAACACGCCCGGAGGCGACTGGCCGCCGGGGTTGTAGGGCTCTGTCATTGATGGATTGTGTGCCAGTGTTACCTGCACATGGAAAACACTGGCAGAGCCACTGGCACACATCAAAGCACGGTTGACAGAGCAGTAGCACGATTAGTGAAATTCAGTCGTTTGCCAGTGCGGCGGCCATTCGGATTGCTTCCACCATGCCAGCAGCATCGGCTGGTGTTTTCGGATTCCATGCGCGATCGAATGCAGTTCCGTGCGTCGGGCTGGTGCGAACAATGGGCAATCCGAGTGTGATGTTCACGGCGGAGTCAAAGCCGATCAGTTTCACGGGGATGTGACCCTGATCATGGTACATCGCCACGACGCCATCAAATTCGCCACTCACCGCGCGGCGAATCAACGTATCAACGGGCAATGGACCGGTCAGGGATTTCACCAATGATTTACAGAAATCAACAGCCGGACGAATCAGACGTGATTCTTCATCGCCAAACAATCCGTTTTCGCCTCCATGCGGATTCAGCGCGCACACTGCAATGGCGCGACGCCGGCAATGGATGCGTTGCAGGAAATTGTCCATCAACCGGATCTTGCCGATGATGCTGTCGGTCGTTAGTATCTGCGGGACACTTTCGATTGAGGTGTGCAACGTCACGTGAGCGATGCTGAGTCCGCAAAAAGACGCATCGCCTGGTTCGGCTGAGTTGCCGGTGGCGAGCGGTCGAATCATCTGCCGCCACGCCGTGAGTGCAGATTCCGGCAGATGCAGCATCATGGCAAATTCACCGACACGACAGCGTGTGGCAAGAATTTCCGTGTGGCCGGGAAAATCATGCCCGGCAAGATGCAGGGCTTCCTTATTCAGCGGGGCAGTGACAATTGCATCGACGACAGATTGTTTCGCGAGTGTGATGGCGGCATCGAGATAGTGGAACGCCGCATCGCCTGCTTCGCGACTGACACGCGAGCGCGGAGCCGCAAGGACAACGTCCGTAAACGGATTGATGCACGGAATTCGTTGTTTTTCCAGCGCGGAAAGAATGTTCCGGCGAACGACTGACGGATTCGGTTCTGCGGAATTCAGTGCCTGCAACGACACAGAAATCCCAAAGACCTCAGCCGCTCGACGAAACATTTCCAGATGGCCAATGATGACCGGATGACAGACCTCCAATGTGGCGGGTTGGGCGATCGAGCGCAGAATCACTTCCGGGCCGATCCCGGCGATGTCTCCGGCAGTGATGGCAATGATGGGTTTCATAAACTGGCTAGTCCACAAACACAAATTCGCTCAGATTGAACAGCAGTCGGCACAGCGCAGGAAGCCCATGCACTTCGGCATAGGCAAGTGTCTGCCGACGTTCTTCTGCTGAGGGAGTTCTGCCCGTCAGCAGGCGAAATGCCTCATCTATGCGCGCTTCCATGGACTCTGCTGCCGTTTCCAGTCGCACCGCAAAGTGCTGCGCCATCGTCAGCGTGAAACGATTGTTGAGCAGCGACAGCGCCTGCAGGGCTGTCTGTGTTTCGTGGCGACGGGGTGTGCTCTGCGAGGAATCGGCACAGTCGAGTGTCGTCATAAAGGGGTCCGGCTGAGACCGGACGATGAATCGATACACACTGCGGCGGTGCGAGCGGACGTCTTCCGGATCAAACTTGCTGTATTCGTAGTGCGGTGAATGTTCGGGCTTTTCGAGCTCAAACAGATAGAATCCCGGGCCACCCATTTCGGGATTCAGCTGACCGCTCACCGCCAGCATAGAATCCCGGATCTCTTCAGCTTCCAGTCGTCGTCGGTTCATCCGCCACAGGAACCTGTTGTCGGCATCGACAGCTTCTGCAGCAGGATTGCTGATCGAACTCTGACGATAAACGGCGCTGGTGACGATCAGACGATGGAGTTTTCGGAATGACTGTCCGTTGTCTCGAAATTCCACTGCCAGCCAGTCAAGGAGCTCAGGATGACTTGGCAACTGGCCCATGCGACCAAAGTCGTTCGGTGAATCCGCGATCGCTCGACCAAAATGATACTGCCAGACGCGATTGACGATCGACCGCCATACAAGCGGATGATCGGGCCGCGTCATCCACCGCGCCAAAGCGGCGCGACGATCGGCTTCTGCATGATCGACCGGAAGTTGAAACTGCCATGTGTCGTCTGCGAGGAGTGGAATCGTACCAGGTTGAACATCGTCTCGTGGCTGCGTTTCGTTACCTCGATGCAGGACCTTCACTGGCCGTGGTTTGCCATCGGTCGGTCGAAAATTCCCCTGCGGCGCGAAGTGAGTTGCCGCCGCATACACCATGCGACCGGACGGCAGCGCGCTGAGGTCCTTGTCGACAGTTGCCAGATTCTGCGTCAGCGTATCTCGCTGAGTTCTGCGTTCCTCTGTATTGATTTTTTCCAGCAGAGCATTTCGAGCCTGCAGAACTTCCGACAGTGTGCGTGCCGCATCCGGATCGGCAGCTGCCGGCCAGATCGCATCCGTGAGATTCGACATACGCCATCGTTCCGGCGCTTCGATTGAATCCAGAGCCGTCACAGTGGCATGTGCCGCGACGTTGGTACCATCCGCAGCGAGTACTTCCAGTTCCGCCAGCGCCAGGATGAAATCGTTCTGACGTGCTGCCAGCTTTGACGCGACGACACGAACATACCGGGCGGTAACGCTGCATGGAATTGCGACGGGAGCGATTCCAGGATTGGGCGCGTCCGTCGCTGTCGCATCCAGAAAGATATTGGATGAGGCACCCGCTGCACGTTGCGCAGCCGTCCATCCTTCGATTCGGTAACGCACAGGAAACCCAAACCCCGCTCCGATTCCCGCAAAGTCATCGTGACATGGATGCAGAACAACTGACGACAATTCAACATCTCGTCCAAGATCGATTTCGACCCATTTCTCGATGTCAGCCGATGCGGCAATCTCGCTGTGATAACCAAATTCCGGTCGCTTCGCAACGGGTTCTGCCAGTGGACGCAGCTTGTTAATCTCTACTTCCAGCATCGCGAGCCCGTCGCCACCGTCAGACCGGATGGCAGCCTCCAGTTGGGTCAGATCCCGCTGCGCAATCGACTTCTGCAAAACGAGCTCCTGCCGGCGCGATTCCGTCGCAGGATCGGTGTCATAAACTCTGTCTGCGCGATCAACGGCGGCGAACACCGACTGCAGACTGTAGTAGTGCTGCTGAGTGAACGGATCAAACTTGTGATTGTGACACCGCGCACACTGGATTGTAGTACTGCAGAATGTGTTGAGCGCTCCAGTGACCATGTCGTCGCGATCAAGATTTCGCGCCACCATGCCATCAATCTTGCTTTCAGGCACTTCGACATGGCCAATAAAATCCCACGGGCCCGCAGCGATGAATCCCAAGCCCAGAATCCCGTCCGGCTCACCAGGAAATAACACGTCACCGGCGATCTGTTCCTGCACAAAGCGCGTATACGGTTTGTCGTCATTGAATGAGCGGATGACGTAGTCGCGATACGGCCAGGCGTTCGGTCGCAGTTTATCTTTGTCATAGCCGCAGGTGTCGGCATACCGCACAACATCCAGCCAGTGCCGCGCCCAGCGTTCACCATAGTGCGGAGAAGCAAGCAGTCGATCGACGACTCGTTCATACGCATCCGGCGACGTATCGTTCAGAAAGGCGTCGATTTCATCCGGTGCAGGCGGCAGCCCGACAAGGTCAAACGTCACGCGGCGAATCAGAATGCGTCGATCCGCTTCCGTAGACGGTTCCAGCGAATGCTCTCGCAGTTTGCTGAGCACGAACGCATCGACCGGCGTGCGAACCCACATGCGCGCCGCATCGTCTTCAAATTTCGGCGGCTGAGTCGGAGTGATCGGTCGCAGTGACCACCAGTCGAAATTATCGACCACTGGTTCCGTCAGACTCAAGGCCTCCGGCCATGTTGCACCTTCTGCGATCCATTGACGAAGGGTTGCGATTTCTTCGTCCGTCAGTGGGTCTGCGTCTTTCGGCATCATCGGACGCACGCCAGCCGATCCACTAACGACTACGCTCAGCAAGTGACTCTCGCCCGGGTTTCCAGGCACAACGAATCCGGTGTCCAGCAGATCCTGCTGAGTCTGTAACGAAAACTCGCCCTTACGGTCGTTCCCGTTATGGCAACTCAGGCACCGTCGTTCAAGTATCGGCGCAACGCGATCGCGGAACACATCATCTGCGAGTGATGAGGCGAACGTTGTGGTCAGAGCGATCATGGCACCCCATCTTGCGACGAGGACTGGGCACATTTTGGGAGGGCACATTTTGGGAGGGCGAGGCTCCTGCCGAGCCGGGGCACCGCCGGATGTCAGAATCCCGGCAATAGGCTCGTACGCCCTGTCGCGATGCTTCGCGCCGTCAAACTTATCAGCATATGTGCGATTGGGCCTGCGCATGGTTTATTGCTCACGGCGTACGAAACCAGGACGGTACTTGTACTTGATGATCCCATGAAGATTCGAGTACGAGTACCGTTACACTGAGTACGAGACAGAGTTAAAGGTGTGGGTAATGACAAGGGCCAGAAATAGTGGCTCAGCGTAGAGCCTCAGCATAACGAATACCTGTGTCTGCGCCGACCGTTATTCGCTCAAAACAGATGCATCGGCGGGTTTGGGCCGCAACAGTCTGGCAATGACAACCGTCACCACGATCAGATAGCCGGCACTCAGGATCAGCATTGGCCACAGCAACTGCGGCCACTTGTTGAAGATGCTGTCCGAAAGCCATGACTGCGCGAAACACAAAGGAGCCATCCCGATCCCGGTCGACAGCATCACATTGCAAATGGGGATCCGGGTGAATCCAGCAGCGTAGGACACCAGGTCGGTCGACGTGAGCGGATTGAGTCTGAGCATGACAATCAGTCGCCCGCCACGTCGTTCGAGTGCCGTTTGAAGTCGTTCAATCGAATCTGTTGAGCCGATGCGTTGAAGCCATGCTGAACCAAAACTCCGTGTCAGCCCACAGGAAATGCCTGAACCGATCATATTACCGATCAATGCCAGCAGTCCACCAAACCACGGACCAAAAATCAAGCCACCCGGAGCGTACAATAACACGCCGGGGATGGGCGCGACGATCACTTCGATGACGACGAACAAAACGTAAATTGCAGGAGCCCACATTCCGGCCTCACCGAAAAACTGCTGCAGGCACGCCACACGTTCAACGCGGCTGATATCAGCCCGTGTCAGTTTAAACACAATGCCATGCGACGCCCACGATCCGGCAAGGCCAACTATCAAGAGCGTCAGCACCAGCCACGGAAGGATGCGGATCTGGAAAAGAGACATAGGGAGTCATGCTCGAAGACCGGGAAAAACGGGACAACGCAGGAAACGAATTGTAGCGTGGAACCACGCCAATTGAATGGTCCACATCGGTGGAAGGATCCTCAAGCGTGCGGTCGCGGATTTCCGTAGGCCGGACCGAACGGAGTGAGTTCCGGCAATTCGGTGCTGCCTGAACGACGAGTCAAACTGACAGATCATTGAGTCGCTTCGGGCACCGGATTTTAGCAACAACGCCCTGACATTTGGCCGTGTCAACGGCAGACATTGTCGTACGACACCATCGGACTGAGACGCTCGATCGACGCCACCGAAGCCGGGCAGCGTCCAAAAGCACCTGGGTGCCAACGACATTTGGATTGACGAAGTGAGCCAAGTCCAGCAGACTGTGATCGATGTGGCCTTCCGCTGCGAAGTTGCCGACGACTTCAAGGTCGAAATAAAAAGGGCGGTAGGAATTTATGAGCGAAAGCGGACGACTGGTACTGGTGATCGATGACGACCTCGACTTCCAGACTCTTGTGGCGTGGATGCTCGAATCGCGGGGATACGCTTCACGTGCGGCGGAGGGGCCGGCGGACATCAAGCAGGCTCTGGGCGTGGACATTCCTCAGGCGATTCTGCTGGACTGGCAACTGGGAAATGTCGATGGAACCACGTTGATCGACCAACTGCGCCGGCAATTTCCCGATTCGCCAATCGTGTTCGCCACCGGATACAGCTCGCAGGAGGTCGCTGCGGCCGCGATCAAGCTGGGGGCCTTTGATTTTCTCACCAAACCGCTGGATGACGCAAAATTCACGGTGACGATCAACAAAGCGATCGCGCAATACGACTTGCTCTTCCGGCTTCGCAATCTGGAACTGGGGAGTGATGAATCCGGATTCGAGGGCCTGATCGGCATTTCACCGCAGATGCGGACGGTGTATTCGATCATCCGCAGTGTTGCTCCGACCGACGTCAACGTCATGATCTGCGGCGAATCGGGAACGGGCAAAGAACTGGTGGCCTCTGCAATTCATAGTTGCAGCGATCGGGCACCAGGGCCGTTTGTGGCTCAGAACATGGCATCGATACCGTCGGAACTGGCTGAAGCCACATTGTTCGGACATGAGAAAGGCGCATTCACGGGTGCAGATCGAGCCAGGGCCGGAGCGATCGGCGAAGCCAGTGGTGGGACGTTGTTCCTTGATGAGATCACGGAAATGCCGATGGGCTTGCAGGCAAAGCTGCTGAGGTTTCTTCAAGAGCGGACGTATCGTCCCGTTGGCGGACTTAAAGATTTGAAGTCCGATGCGCGAATCATCAGCGCTACGAATCGTGATCCGGCAGCGGCAGTCCGCGACAGGAATCTCCGCGAAGACTTGTATTATCGATTGAACGTCGTCCCGATCCTGCTGCCTCCCTTGCGGGAGCGCGAGGGCGACATTGGACTGTTGGCCAACCACGTGCTCCGGCGATTTGCCAAACAATATGGGAAGAAATTTCAGGGTGTCGACCAGTCGGCAATGCGAGTGCTGGAAGCCTATAACTGGCCCGGTAATGTGCGGCAACTGATCCATCTGATGCAGCGGGTGGTCATCCTGAATGACGGCGAATTATTGTCGTCGGACATGCTGCCGCAGGAGATCTTTTGCGAAACTCAGCCGGGAGCGCCGCCGGCGGTGGAATTCGTTCCTCTGCCCGACAGGTCACAGATGGCCACGGTGACCCGGACAGTGCCTTTGCAGACAAACGCCGTTTGCGGCTTTACTTTCGCCACGAAGGACGACATTGTCACGCTGGAAGAAATCGAACGCATGGCGATCTCTCGCGCAATCAGACTTTGTGACGGTTCGGCCTATGAGGCGGCTCGACTGTTGGGCATCTCCTCAGCGACCATCTACCGCAAAATCAAGTTATACGACCTGAGTTCGGATTGATTGCTGTTGTGCATGGCCGTTGCGGGGACCCCCACGACGAATCAAATGCGAAACGGACCGCACCACCTTTCGCATGACATAGAGAATTGTCAGACTGATGATCACGCAGTCGTAGGCGACCGAACGATGGCGAAAGTAATGGCTTTCGGCTTCAAAACGCAGCTTCCAATCCTCCACGACACGGTCCTGCCCCAGGTTTTCTTCAATGCAGACCTGCCCCAGGTTCGTCAATCCGGGTTGGAATCGCAGTCGTTCTTCAAAGCCGGGTATCTCGCGGCACAGTTCTTCATGCAACGGAAGCGCGATCGGACGTGGTCCGACAAAGACCATCTCGCCCCGCACCACGTTCCACAGTTGTGGCAGTTCGTCCAGCTTCAGATTTCTCAAGACCTTGCCGATCGCCGTCACTTGAGGATCAGAATTCTGTACGCATCGGGCGTTTAAACTGTTACGATCAGATCCGGGCCGCATCGTGCGAATCTTGAACGCTCGGAAAGCAATCCCGTTCAGACCCGGTCGACTCTGTGCATAGAAAAACGGGCCGCGGGACGTGAAACGAACGACAACCCACAAGATCAGAAACAATGGCGACAGCATGATCAGCGAGATCGCCGCGATGACTCGCTGAATCTGAACCCAAGCCCATAGCGGATTTTTCTGCATCACATCATTCTCCAGTCCTGCGATCGGAATCGAATTGTAACTGGAGTGTCGAATCTGCGATTCGTGAGCCAGTAGGACAAATACCCAAAGCAAGTGTCATGCCAGGCGTTGAGCTTATGCCGTTGTGGCAAACTGCGAATTTACAGCGTCGTTTCCAACGAACGTCTCAAGTTGATTCAACATGCGATCTCAAATTGAGATATCCGGAGTTCGGACCGGAAATTCCGAGACACTTTCCGGCTTGTGTCAGTATTTCATCACCGAATCTTGACGGAACGTGACTTGCATTAGATGCTGTCTAACATGAACACACCTTCCAAACTCAGAAACGTCTGCCTGTTCGGTGCCAGTCCTGATACGGGCAATCGAGGAGTGACAGCCCTTTGTCATTCAGTTCTGTGGCACTTGAATTCCCGGGATGTTGAGCGGCTCACCGTGTTTGATCACGGAATCGGGCTCCGCCACGACACAGTCGACTTCGGGGACCGACAGATTCCAATTCAACGCTGCGGTGCCGTTCATTCGCGACGCTACTACCGGGCAGCGTGTCTGTGGAATATCAGGGTCGCCACGTGGGCTGGTGGCCGATTCAATCCTGCGGCCAAGGCAATCCGACAAGCCGATGCCATATTGGATGTCAGCGCGGGTGACAGTTTCACAGACCTCTACGGACAGCCTCGCTTTCAAACGATTGTGCTGCCGAAACTGATCGCGCTCGAAGCTGGGCGTCCATTGGTACTGCTGCCTCAGACATACGGTCCATTCCATTCCGAACAATCCCGGGAGACTGCATCGCGGATTGTCAGGCGGGCCACCATGGCCTGGGCCCGCGACACGGATGGATTCATTGCATTGAAGGAATTGTTGGGAAACCAGTTCGATCCGCTCCGACACCGTTGCGGTGTGGACATGGCCTTCGCCCTTCCGACGATCATGCCCGGCAATTTGCCGGCAGATCAGACCAATTGGTTTTCGCCAGCCGAGCGTAATCAGAGAGAGGTCATCGGATTCAACATCAGCGGCTTGATCTACAATCAACCCGAATCCGCCGTCAAGCAGTTCGGCTTGCAGGCCAACTATCGTGACCTGGTCAACACGTTCCTGAATTGGCTGCTGGAAACGACGAACGTACGCATTGTACTGATCCCTCACGTGATGGCTCCGACGGGAAATCCAGAATCTGACTACGATGCGTGTCGTCAGGTCGTCTCGCAACTGGCGGCGGAATTTCGGGACCGGGTTGCGATCTGCTCACCAGACTATTCCCCTTCAGAACTTAAGTGGGTGATTGCACAAACCAAATGGTTCGCTGGAACACGCATGCACAGCACGATTGCCGCCCTCAGTTCGGGCGTACCGACTGCTTCCGTCTCTTATAGTCTGAAAACTCGCGGTGTCTACGAATCCTGCGGACACGATCACCAGGTGTTTGAATTGAGGCATCTGGGGAACGATCAGATACTGCACTCATTGCAGGAATCGTTTCTACGGCGGAACGAGGATCGACAGTTGCTATCGACCCGAATCCCGGCCGTGGTGCAGCGCGCGAGGCAGCAGTTGGATGACATTGTAGAATTCGTCTCGCCAGCCTCCGTCAGTCGTAAGGGGACCTGAGATGGCTGTTTGGAAAGCTCGGACAGCCCTCCCCGTCGCGGCTTCGCAAATTGGCTGCGAAGGACTCGGACTCCTGCGCAACATCATTCTGGCACGGATCCTGGGGCCGAGCGAGATGGGGGTCTTCGCGACCCTGGCAATCACGCTGAGCCTGCTCGACATGCTGAGCGATCTCGGGCCGGATCGGTTGTTGATTCAGGCCGAGGATGGAGACCGGGAAGAGTTTCAGGCAACTGCCCAGACGTTGTTGGTGGTTCGGGGAATGGCGTGCTGCGTGCTGCTGGTGGGATTGGCGATGCCCATTGCAAGTCTGCTGGGAAATCCCAATCTGGCCTGGATGATTGCGGCCCTCGGTGCCGTGGCCGGCCTTCGCGGATGGCTGCACCTCGACTGCAAACGCATCCAGAGAAACCATGACTTCCGCAGCACCATGGTTGTCGAACTGACATCCGCCGGGATGACGACTGCGGTTGTGGCTCTGTTCGCGAACCACATTCACAGTGCTTCGGTATTCGTCTGGATTAGCCTGTTTCAAGTGGTTGTCCTTGTGTGCGTCTCGCATGTGGTGGCCACTCGTCGCTATCGGCTGGCGTATCGACCCGAAATCGCCAGCCGATTGCTGCGTTTTGGCGGGCCGTTGGCGTGCAACAGCCTGATCATGTTCGGTGCCCTGCAGGGGGACCGCCTGGTCGTGCTGGCATCAGCGACGGCAGCGAATTTCGGGCGTTATGCGGTTGCTTTTCAACTCACGATGGTGCCCACCCTGCTGATCTCACGGATCACCTCGACTGTCTTTCTGCCTCAGCTTGCCCGCAACCAGAAAGCTCCCGAGAAGTTTGCCGAACGACTTGATCAAATTGTGGCAGTTCTCGGACTAGTCGCACTCAGTTTCACGTTGAGCGTGATGGGGACTGGAAATCTGGCGATCGAAATTCTGTATGGCTCGGCGTTTCAGGTGACACCCGCAGTGATGTGCTGGCTGGCAATCATGCAGGGTTTGCGGATTCTGCGTGCCGTACCAAGTCTGGCGGCACTGGCCCGAGCGGATAGTGTTAATCCGCTGGCCTCGAATGTTCTGCGACTGACGGGAATCATCGCGGCCGCAACGGTGGGCTTGTCGGGGTGGGGACTGGAGGCCATCGTGGCCGCCGGTTGCGGCGGGGAAGTTGTGGCGCTGATCGGTTCGGCACTGTTATTGCACCGTCGTCAAGGAATTCAGCCGACGGCGATCTGGAACTCCTTGAGCTTGTTCGCCGCCGGAGCAGTTTTCGGTTGGTTGACATTCGCTGCAGGCGATTCGATGGTGTCTCGATTGGGATTTATGGGGCTGACCGGTGGAATTCTGCTGGTGTCGATCCTGAATTTCCGGCGAACAACAGGATCCCGGTACGCATCGACGATTTCCACCGCAGTAGTGGAAACGCGCGCTATTGTAACTGATAAAGGAATCTAAAGTGATGGGCATCCGGCCGACGAGTATCGAAAAGGTTGTTTCGGGCCACATGTGTACGGGCTGTGGTGCGTGTGCCTATGTCAATTCCTCGCAACTGCAAATGATGGACACAGCAGCACACGCACGCCGGCCTCAGATTCGGTCAGCGGGACAGGAACTGTTTGAACTGCTGCCCGTACTGACCAATTCCACGGACCTGGGCTGCGGAGCTACGAATGCAGCTGCGGTGTGCCCCGGCGTCGACTGGCCTGCCGCACCACCAAAGCCGCTGTCGGGCCATCCGGAGCTGCATGCGGAATGGGGGCCGGTCCTGGAGGTCTGGGAAGGGTTCGCGGTCGATCCTGAGATCCGCTTTCGCGGTTCCAGCGGCGGCGTGGTGACCGGCCTGGCCCTCTATTGCATCGAGCAAAGTGGCATGGAGGGAGTGCTTCATGTCCGAGCACGAGCAGACGCACCGCTGTTGAATGAAACGGTGCTGAGCCGTAATCGCGAGTCGCTGATCCAGGGAGCGGGTTCCAGATACTCTCCGGCCAGTCCCTGCGAAGAATTGGGGCAAATTGAAAATGCCTCGAATCCATGTGTGTTCATCGGCAAACCGTGCGATGTCGCAGCGGTCGTGAAGGCACGAAAAATTCTGCCTCAACTGGATCGCAATCTGGGACTGACCATTGCGATCTTCTGTGCCGGTACCCCCTCCATTCAGGGCACCATCGAACTGGCCAGGAGTCTGGGGGCCAACGATCCAACGCAGATTGAGAGCGTGCGGTATCGAGGTCAGGGCTGGCCTGGAGAGATCACTGCAATCTGGCGCGACGAGCAGTCTGGTGAATCCGTCACCAGTTCTGTCTCCTACGAAGAGGGTTGGGGCCGAATCCTGCAGAAACATCGTTCCTGGCGCTGCCACGTCTGCGCCGATCACACGGGTGAAGTGGCCGATGTCTCGGTGGGTGATCCGTGGTATCGTCCGATCGGTCAGGGAGATCCGGGCCAATCCCTGGTGCTGGTGCGGACAGAGCGGGGAAGGAAACTGGTTCGAGAAGCGGTCGAACGAGGTTACCTGCATCTTGAACGCCGCGAAGGCTGGGTCATGGACGCTTCGCAACCGCACCTGCTGCGGGCGCGGAGATCGACCTGGGGTCGTGCGGTTGTCTCCCGTCTGATGGGTGTCAACGCACCACGGCATCCTGGCATGCCTCTGTTCTCTTCATGGTGGAAACACCTGGGACTGAAAGCCCGGTTGCAATCATTGACCGGGACATTGTCGCGTGTCTTCAAAAAACGCCTGCGAAGTAAGGAGCAGGCCGTTCCGCTGCAGGTTTTTCCAACTCCGAGGTCCGAGAAGCCCGAATTCCGGTCGGGCGCAATCGACCCGACCTGTTCCGTGGGCAAATCAATTTCCACGTTGGCCTCGGTTTCACCACGTCTGAACAACAAATCGTGATTGGCACGCCATGAGCTAACTCAATGGGAGTGGTCCATTCCCATGGCGACCATCTCGCCGGGCAAGAGTGACTTCCGGGCGTGCCACGCTTTCCGCTTATACCGATGGCTCCCAATCCAACATGGCTGGTCGCGTCGCATCGAACATCAAACAGGGATTATCTGGACTGGCTTGGCCGGCCGCCTTGTTTCTCCTTGCGCTGGCCACTCCGCCGGAACTGTCGGTGAACCTGGGCAGCCTGCGGATCTCGGCCTATCGCGCGGTGTTGTTGGCCTTCTTCATTCCCTGTTTCATCCGGCTGGCGAACAGGGAAGCCGGTCCGTGGCACGTGTGCGACGGACTGATGATTTTCCATGCCTTCTGGTCCGCATGGGCAATGATCAATTACGCAGGCATCGGACAGGGCCTGGAATCGGGCGGTATTTATTTCATTGAAGCCACCGGGGCTTACCTGTTGGGCCGGTGTTTTGTTTCGACGGCCGATGATTATGCCGCGATGAGCCGTCTGATGATGCGGGTCGTGTTTGTGATGTGCGGCATCGCCATGGTCGAATCATTCACCGGTCAGCACTTTGTGCGCGATATTTCGCGCGCCTGCCTGGGAGGGCCTTCGCTGCCGTTTATTGAGCCGCGGCTGGGATTGCATCGGGCCTATGGCTCGTTCGATCATCCCATTTTGTTCGGCATTTTCTGTGCTTCGACTTTTTCGCTGGCTTTTTATTACACGCCCGGCGAGCAGCCCTCCAGGGCTCCCTGGATCCGTTCCGGCGTGACTGTGCTCGCGACATTTTTCTCACTGTCGGCGGGAGCATTTTCTGCGCTCGGTGTGCAGATCATGCTTGTCGGCTGGGACCTGATGACGCGCAGGATTGGACGTCGCTGGGCTATCCTGAGCGGCATCTTTGGGACGATTATGCTGGTGATCAGTCTCAGCTCTAATCGCAGTCCGCTGAAAGTCTTCCTGACATATTTTACGTTCAGCACCGGAACGGGCTACAACCGGCTGCGCATCTTCGATTGTGGTACGGCCGAAATCATGAGACACCCGATTCTGGGGATTGGCCTGGGAGAATGGGAGCGTCCCTCATGGATGGTGAGCAGCAGCATGGACAATTTCTGGCTGGCGACGGCGGTGCGTTACGGACTACCCGCCTTCTGCGCGATTGCCGGAGCCGTGATCGCTTTGGGAATTCAAATCGGGATCACTGAATATCGGGCAAAAGCAGTCCGCAACTGCCGCGCGGCCTGGATCATCGGCATGATCGGACTCAGTATTGCCGGGTCAACGGTGCATTATTGGAATGCACTGTTCTGCCTGTTCTGTTTCCTGATTGGATCAGGCGTCTGGATGGGGATGCCAGCCGCCCGGAAGAATATTCTCACACCACGATCACGCACGTCTCAAAATGAGAAGAGCATCGCAAAGAGACGCAATTTGAGACTCGGGCACGGTTCATCGCCTCCACAACGGTCAACGTTCGAAAAGAATGCCAACTCTGAGAGTACACCGGACAACAATGTTCGGAACAAATGACTGTTGCTGATAAGCCTGTGGGGCCTGCCACTCAACCCCTCCCTTGAAATCTCTTGTACGGCACTGCATTTGCTATCGACGTCTGAGAGCTTGCTCACCGGACGGAATTGCTTCATCCGGGCCGCAACGTGCGTCTCAGACCAGGGAGTTTTTTTATGACTGATCTGTCGATCATCATTGTCAGTTGGAATACCCGAGACGTCCTCCGCAACTGTCTGAAGTCGGTCGTCGATGGGCTGGGTGGACTGCGGACTGAGGTGTTCGTCGTTGACAATGCTTCGAAAGACGAATCGGCCGCAATGGTCGCGCAGGATTTCCCACAGTTCCGGCTGATTGCCAACTCGGACAATGTCGGCTTCGCAGCCGCGAACAACCAGGCAATCAAACTCGCGTCAGGTAAGTATGTCCTGTTACTCAATCCCGACACTTTGGTGAAGAGCGACGTTCTGACCCGTTCGTTCGAGTACATGGAACAACATGCCACGGTCGGAGCACTGGCTTGTCGCGTGCTGAACGCCGATGGATCCGTGCAGTTGACCTGCGGCGGTTATCCGACCTTGTGGAATCTGTTTCTGTTGTCAAGCGGCCTGTTTCGCTGCAATTGGTCAACGGCGTTTAGTCGCTACCAGTTGCTCAACTGGAAACGCGACTCCGAGCGGGATGTCGAGACGATCACAGGATGTTACATGTTCGCTCGGGCCACGGCGATCGAGAAGGTGGGGCTGCTGGATGAGAGTTTCTTTTGCTACGGCGAGGAAACAGACTGGTGTCGGCGGTTTTGGAATGCCGGCTGTCCACTGCGATTCGCACCTGTCGGCGAGATCATTCACTTCGGAAGTTTGAGCAGTCGGCAATGCAGTCACCGCCGCGATGTGATGCTCACCGACGGATTGATCCGGCTGCACAACAAGCATGGGGGCAAACTCTCCGCCATCGCCGCCTGGACCATTCTGTGGATGTTCCAGTTGTCGCGCTGGTGCTACTGGTCTCTGGCGGCCCTGGCGACTCGCCGCCCTGCCGCAAGAGCTCGACGCGATCACTTCGGTGGTGTGCTCCGCGACTTCGGAAATCTCTGGCCCACCCGCAGGAGCGTCGCGCGATGAATGACAAGATGCACGTCTTGATCCTGGCACCGGGCTGTGACGGCACAGATGTCGGTGAATCGTGGAGCTGCTGCCAGTGGGTCCGCGGCCTGGCGGAACACTGTGAAGTGACGTTGTTGACGTTGCAGCGCCCCGGACGGACTCCAGTTGCCGGACAACTTCCCGGCGTCCACGTTGTCGCCTGGAACGATATTCACTGGCGTGGCCGGCTCGAACGGTTTTCGAGCATGCTGAAGCCCGGCTACTTCCGCTTCTATCTCCAGGCACGGCGCTGGATTCGCAATGCACTGAAGCAAGGGCGACGGTTCGATGTGATGCATCAGTTGGGGCCGCTGGCCCTGCGTTATCCCAGTCCGGCGGTCGGTCTCGGGGTGCCGTTGATCATCGGGCCGCTGGCTGGAAGTCTGGAAACACCCAAAGCGTTCGAGGCTGAATGCCGTTCGGCCCCGTGGTACACACGGTTGCGCAGCCTCGATCAGCTGCGTTTGAAATTCGATCCCTGGCTGCGGAACACTTACGCTTCGGCGGATGTCGTGATCGGGGTCGCTCCGTATGTGAAAGAGCTCCTGCACGGAATTCCTGTCGCGCGATTTGAAGTGGCCGCCGAAACAGGGGTCCATGACGTCTCGCCGACTATCAGGCTGCCGGAAAAGCATGGTCCGGAATTGCGTCTGCTGTATGTGGGGCGTGCGATTCGGACCAAAGGATTGAGGGATCTCGTCCAGGCAATGTCTTTGGTGGCGGATATTCCGCACCTCACACTGGATGCGGTTGGCATGGGCGAAGACCTTACGGCCTGCCGCGACTTGGCTGCGGAACTGCATCTCGAACATCGCATCCATTTTCACGGCTGGATTCCCCGGTCCGAGGTTGAAGGTCTTTATGAACAGTCCGACGTGTTTGTGTTCCCGAGCTTTCGGGAACCGAGCGGCAACGCGGTGTTCGAGGCCCTGAGTCACGGACTGCCGGTGATCACGACGGATCGCGGTGGACCGGGTTACGTGGTTGATGATGAGTGCGGCATCCGAGTGCCAGCAGACAATCCGGCTCAACTCGCGCAGGATCTCGCGACTGCCATTCGCCGCATTGCCACCAATTCGGAACTGCGTGAGCACCTGTCCAAAGGAGCGGCAAAACGTGTCCGACAATTGGCGCTCTGGCCGAACAAAATCAGCAGGATGGTCGATCTCTACCGCGATGTGACCCATCGCCCTCAAGGCGTGGCCAGTAGCGCGATGCACGTCGATGAATGTTTGGTCTCGTCAGGATAGTCCGCGAACGCTTCCCTCATTTCATAATCGTTGGCAAGGAATTAAAGCTCATGAGCGAAAGGCCTGCAAAGATCCTCGCGGTGGCGTCCGGAGGCGGCCATTGGGTTCAGTTGCAACGGCTGCGACAGGCGTTTGTTGGTCATCAGGTGACCTTCGTGACCGTCGGTCCATGCGACACTTCAGTCGTTGCGCCAGCGCCTGTCAAGCTGATCTCCGATGCCAACGCCCGCACTCCGTTTCAAATGATGGGACTTTTGCTCCACATGGCATGGATCGTGCTCCGAGTTCGACCGGATGTCGTGATTACGACAGGTGCGGCCCCCGGTTATTGGGCGATCCGCTTCGGTCGCTGGTGTGGTGCGAAAACCGTGTTCATCGACAGCATCGCCAATGCCGGGCAATTGTCATTGTCGGGACGACTGGCGGTGGGCCGTGCGGATGTCACATTGACTCAGTGGCCTGATCTGGCCCGCGATTCAGGCCCTTGCTTTTGGGGATCAGTCGTATGATTTTCGTTGCCGTTGGAACTCAATTACCCTTCGACCGGCTGGTGCGCAGCATCGACGAATGGGCGGCCAGTACACCCGGTCGTGACGTCTTCGCGCAGATTGCCAACGGGGCCTACACTCCCCAACACATCGAATGGGCACGCAATATCCTGCCGACTGAATTTCAAGCCCGTCTTGAAGGCTGTCACCTGCTGGTCGCCCACGCGGGAATCGGATCAATACTTTCCGCACTGGAACTGGGAAAGCCGGTCATCGTGTTGCCGCGACAAGCCCTGCTTGGCGAGCATCGCAACGATCATCAACTGGCAACGGCAAAACGGTTTGGGGAGCGGGGCATGGTGCATGTGGCTCAGGATGAGACCGATCTCTGCCGCCTGTTGGATCAATTTGAGACGCCTGTCTCAGAAATGAAGATTTCCAGCGAAGCCTCGCCCGAGTTGATCCGTAACCTGCGTCAATTCATCAGCCAGGCCACCTGTAACAAGCGGGGGGCCTGAGCATGTCGGCTGTAGCAACACAACAAGGCCCAACAGCGCCAATCGCCGCATCTGCATGTGAAGTGCAGTCCAATCCGTCGCGTCGGGAGCTGACGATTTCCCGACTGTCTCCGTTGCTGCTCTGGTTGTATCGCGTGCTGAATTGTGGCCGACGCTGGCGTGTGTCGCGAATCCTGCTGGGGTTGGCTCAACGGCTGGAGGGCGGACCGATGAAGTCCGCCACGGCGCGGAGGATGATGGCGCAGTTCCATGGTGTTGAGATTGGGGCCTACAGTTACGGCGAATGTTTTGATCCGGCACTCGTCCCGCCGGGAGTCCTGATTGGCCGCTATGTGTCGATCGCTCGTGGAGTGCGATTCTTTCTACAGAACCACCCGCTCGATCGGCTGTCGACACACCCGTTTTTTTATGAAGCGTCCCCCGGCGTTGCCGTTACCAACGATCTACCACCGGGACGGTTGGAGATTGGTCATGACGTGTGGATCGGATGTAATGCCATCGTCACCCCGGGTTGCCACCGGATCGGAAACGGAGCCGTCATCGGTGCCGGTTCCATCGTGACCAGGGATGTCCCCGACTTCGCGGTCATGGCGGGCAATCCGGCCCGCCAGATCCGCGCCCGCTTCAATCCGGAAGTCGCTGAGAAATTGCAACGTGGGTCATGGTGGAAACTTTCCGCCGAAGAAGTTCTCGCCCAGCGAGACGAATTGAGCGAGCTGCTTCCAGAAACTCAATCCTGAACAAGTTCAAATCTCACCATCGAACATCAGCACACTTCCCGAAGGCATGCATTATGGTTGCCAGCAATTTTAGATCCGCCCCGCAAAGCGTCTCAGTGACTCCGTCGCTGGATCGGGAATCATCCACTATCGGTCATGAGCCGGTTCATCCCGCGATGTCAATTGTGATCCCGGCGCATAATGAAGAAGCCGTGTTGGGGCGGTGCCTGCGTGATTTACTGGAAGGTGCGCTCCCCGGTGAACTTGACATCGTCGTGGTCTGCAACGGTTGCACGGACCGAACTGCGGATGTCGCCCGATCGTTTGGCGACAGCGTGAGAGTCCTGGAAACCACTATTCCGTCCAAGATCACCGCCCTGAATCTGGGTGATCACATGGCCCGGGCGTTTCCCAGGTTTTATGTTGATGCCGATGTTGTGCTGACTATCGATTCGCTGCGCAGCACGGCAGCAGTTCTGCGGTTCGGTCAGTACCTGGCGGCGGCACCCCAAGTCGAATGGAACTTGAGTCAAAGCAACTGGTTGGTGAAGGCATTTTACTCTGTTTGGCAGTTGCAGCCGTATTTTGATGCCGGTCGACTCGGGGCGGGAGTGTACGCCTTGAGCGCAGCAGGCCATCACCGATTGGGGGAGTTCCCTCCAATCACGGCTGATGATGAATATGTGCGGCGTTTGTTTTCTAACGAAGAACGCATCACCGTCATGAACGGAACGTTTCAGGTGACACCACCCCGCACGTTGCGTGATCTGATCAAGATCAAGACTCGCAGCCGGCGTGGCAACATGGAATTGGTCCAGCGATTCCCGCATTTGTCCCGACCGGCACAGGAATTGCGATGGAAGTTCATCGACCGGATCTTCCGCCGCCCTTCGTTGTGGTTGGCGAGCCTGGTCTACTTCGCTGTGGTATTTCAAACAACGATTCGCGCCCGTCGTACTTTGAAGCGGGGGGCCGCGGTCGTGTGGGAACGAGACCTGTCGTCACGCTTGAATGTGCCGGCTGCAACCAAAGAACGGGTTCGCTGATGAGTGGCCAGCCATCAAATATTCAGTCGGAAAACGCACTTGTGCGTTTCGGCGATGCGACACAGTCCCTGGACGTGGATCCAGCGGAGTTGGAGATGCTGCGACGGGCCGCCGTGTTTCAAGATCACTTTGATGACCCCGACGCCGGTGATGAACCGGCGCGGGCGATCAATCCCATTAAGATCGTCCTGCGAACACTTCGCGGGCGTTATTGGATCGCAGCCGCTCTGGCCGTGCTGTTCGCCAGCCTGGGGGCGACAGGCGGCTATCTTTCAAAACACCCTGTCTATGTCAGTGGCGGAATCATTCAGGTCTATCCCAACAGAACCAGCATTCTCTACGGCGATGAGGATGATTCGCGATTACGGCTGTTCGATGCGTTTGTCGCCGCTGAAGCATCATTCCTCAATAGTCCGTCAGTCATGGAGCGTGCGGTGAAGTCAAAGTTGCTGAAAGAGCTCGGGTGGACGGCCGACCTCGACGGCATGAACCGCCTGAAAGAGACCGTCGCCGTCGATAAAAAGGGGAGCCTGATCACCGTCACGACGGGTTTTGATGATCCAAATTCCGCCGCGACACTGCTGAATGTTGTCCTGGATGCCTACGAAGAGCTGCATATCGAACGTCTGAAACTGCAGGACACGGTTCGGGATCGTGAGCTAAGTGTTCGCGAGCAGGAGATCCTGACGAAACTTGGCGAATTGGACAAGCAGATACTTGTCATCGGACAGGAATACGGTGCCGATTCCATTGTCTCGGCGCATATTCGAAAGATCACACAGGCCGAGGATGCCGACAAACGCGCCGCCGAGTTGGCGATGAGCATCGCCTCGATGTCGGGTTCAAAAAAGAACAACGATGTCGATGTGGGGGATGCGGAGCTCAAGCGATTGGTCGTGCTGGATCATGCCCTGGCCGACATGCTGTTCGAGCGCAGCAAGCAGATGGCGGAACTCGCGGTTCTCAATGCCCGGCATGCTCCGGAGCATGTGGATGTGGTCGAGATGCAGGCAAGGATCGAAGTCATTGACCAGGCCATCGAAGAGCGACGCATCCAACTCACCACATTGGGCACGACGGGCGCACTCACCAAGGGTGATTCCAAGGGGACAACCGAATCACTGGACGATCTTACGGCGTTGCACGAACGGTTCGTGGACCAGCGAAAGAGTTTCCAGCAGGAAGCGCGCGATCTGAACGGTCGGCTGATTCAATTGGATTCCCTGAAGGATGAGCGGACCCAGCTGAGGTCATCGCTGCAAGAGACGCGACGTGCCCTCGAGCAGATTCGGTTGGAGAGCAATCACACACTGCCCGGAACTATCGAAATCAAATCTCGCGGAGTCGTTTCGACGCGTCCAGCTTCAGACAAACGCATGATGTTCTGTCTGGCAGGTGGGGGATTCGGTGCAGTCGGAGGAATCGCTTTGACGCTGGCGTTTGGCCTGTTGTTTGGCGGCTATCGTTTCAGTGACGATCTGAGTGAAGGCCAACCCGGCATCCCGATGGTAGGAGTCCTGCCGACGATGGCCGATTCGCAGTCTGAAAGCAACCCGGAATTCCAGCGTGCCATTAATCGCCTGAGTATTGACCTGCAGTTGCTGCTGGATGCGACTCCGGGTGGAAAAGTCGTCGCCGTCACTGGCTCCAGCGGCGGATCGGGCAGTTCAACAGTGGCCCTGAATCTGGCTAGGGCCTTCTCGTATTCACGATTGAACACTGTCCTCGTCGATGCTGATTTTACAGATGGCTCTCTGACCAGCCTGCTGGGTCTGCAGGGTTCGGCGGGGCTGCGCGAATGTTTGTTGGAGGGGAACCTTGGCAAACAATTGGTCGAAAGTCAGCTGAGTTTGCTGCGAACACTGCCACTGGGCAACAACCAACTGCTGACCGATTCGCATATTGCCCGCCGACAGTTCGCCCACTTGCTGCACCAACTTCGATCACAGTGTGATCTGGTCATCGTTGATCTGGGGCCGCTGACAGAACGTCTGGTGGCCCGATTGGGATCAGCGCTCGCGGATCGCGTTCTGTTAGTTGTTCCGGCGGGGGCCAAAGCGAGGGTCGTCAATCCGGCAATCTCCGAACTGGAGCGACTTGCCCCCCAGCGAGCGCTGACGATCCTGAATTTTGCCGTGCCTGGTGATCCACTCCTGCAGGCGATCTAACTTCAGGTCCATTTCAGACTCGACTTACTGTTTTTCCGATAACTTCCCAGAGAATGAGAACTTTTACATGACAATGAAATTCAGGGCACTGGTTGTTGACGACGATCCTGATGCCTCGGCGTGGTTGGCCTACAGGTTGAATGAGCGATTCCCCGAATTGGAAATCGTGTGCCGCGAATCGCCCGATCTGAGCGGGGAGTTCGACCTGTATTTCATCGACAATGACTTCCACGGCAAAAGTCTGGCCGCCGACCTGGCCGCCGCGATTCGTGCTATCAATCCCCCGGCGTTGATCGTCGCGTTTTCTGCACGTCTGGACAACAAGACGCTGAAATTGCTCGTGAACGCCGGATGTGATGGCGCGTGTGAGAAGTCCGAATCGCAGGATGTCGAACTCATGATGCGGATCGTATCCGCCCATCTGAACCGCCGCCGTTGCGAGACCGTGGAGCAGTCCAAATCTGTTCTGATCACAGCCATCCATTCCATTCGCAGTCTGTTGCGTGAATGGAACCGGAGGCTGGATGGCGGACGCAGCGGCGAACTCAGTTCGACTCCGGCGTTTGAAACTTCGACTTCACCGCAAAGCAAAGGATGACGCAACGACTTCTCCACTTCTCTTGCGGCGACACCGGCAATTCGCAGGCAAACATCAAGGTTCCGCATTGTCGGGACAATCCTTAACATATTGACTCCGATCAATGCTTTCTCAACACCAAACTGAAGCTGCACGACGATGAGCGACATCGACTGGCAAGGACAACTTGAATGCGCCGTTCAGGCGCGCCATACGGCGGAACAGGCCCTGGAGGCCTGCCGCAGCGAACTTGCGGCGCTTCGGAAGCCGGTTGAATCATTCGATCGTCGACTGCTGAGCCTGTTGAAGGAGCAACAGCGGGAGACGTCGCAGCATCACCTCGCGCAGTTCACAGTGGACCATGAGTTGAACGCTGCTTTCTGGACTTCAGCCAATGGCCGGTTCATATACACAAACGACGCTGCCAGCAAAATTCTGGGCTATTCGACCGGAGAGTTTCAGCAGATGCGTTTCCGTGATATTGATTCCGATTTTCATTCCCAGGACTGGAATTCAGTGCGGGACGAACTCTGTTCGTCAGATGGAGTGAGGCGGCAAACGCGATTGATTCACCGGAATGGTGATCTGATCTCTGTTGAACTTACGATCAATGTCATTGAATGGGATGGTGAGAAGTATATGTGCGTCAATGCGCGCATCATCCTGGAGGGAAATGACACGGAGCCTCGACTTAGACTTGCGAGAAGCCGGTTCGAGATCCTCGTCAACAATTTGCAGGGTGGACTCCTGCTCGAAGACGAATCGCGGGAGATCGTATTCATGAATCAGACGTTGAGCGACATGCTTGGCGTCAAGGCGAACCCCCAGTTGCTGATTGGCATCGAATGCGCGGTCGTCGAGCACTCTCATCACATGTTCGAAGAGCCGGACAAGTTCGACGAACGCATCCATGAAATCCTTTCTCGCCGGGAGCCTGTCTCGTCAGAACTGTTGCGTCTGACAGATGGTCGGATTCTGGAACGCGACTACATTCCGATCTTCTCGGGCGATTCGTATCGCGGGCACTTCTGGCACTACCGAGACGTGACCATTGCACAGCGGACCCACAAAATTCTCAAACAACTGGCCATGGTCGCGTCCGGCACCGACAACGCCGTGATTATCACGGACGCCTATGGACGTATTGAGTACGTTAACGAAGGGTTCCAGCGGATCACTGGTTATTCGCAGGACGAAGTCCTTCATCGGACGCCCGGGTCGATCCTGCAGGGACCCGAATCAGATCCCGAGACCATTGCATTCATGCGGCAGCAAATTCGATCGGGAACTGGATTTGAGATTGAAATCATCAATTATTCCCGGACCGGTCGAAAATACTGGATCGCAACGCACGTGCGCCCAATCCATGACGATCAAGGGCGTCTAAGTAATTTCATCGCAATCGAATCCGACATTACTGAGCGCAAACGGGCTGAAGCGAGACTGAGTTTGCAGGGCCGCATCCTGGAGCAGGTCGCAATCGGCCGACCCCTGCCCGGAATCCTGAATCAGTTGTGCCAGTTGGTTGAAGAGGCGATCGACGATTGCCAATGCTCAATCATGCTGTTCGATGACCAACATGAGTTTCTGGAGTTGGCAAGCGCTCCCAGTCTGACCGTTGAAATGCAGGGTGGACTCAGGAACGTCAGCCCGTTGGTGGCCGCCAGATCGTTCGGGATCGCAGCCTATTCGGACCAACCGGTCTTCGTAGCGGACGTCGTCAAAGAGCCCGTGTCCATCGAGTTGCGCCGTTTTTCGGAGCAGTACCAGATCATTGCCTTCTGGTCGCATCCGATTCGCGTGAATCAGGATGTCGCGGGCTGTTTTTCGATCTCGCTGCGACAGGCGGCTACACCATCCGGCGAGCAGAAGGCTCTTCTGGAAATGGCCGCCAATCTCGCCGGCATTGCCTGCAAACGCCATCGCGACGAACAATTGCTGGCCCAGATGCTGATTCGCGCCGAGTCCGCAAACCGCGCGAAAAGCGAGTTCCAGGCAAATATGAGCCATGAAATCGGGACGCCGTTAACTGCAATCACCGGCTATGCCGACCTGTTGTCGATGCCCGAACATCGGTCAGCGCAGGACGTCAAATGGGCGCAGCAGATTCAGCGCAGCGCAGCACACCTGGGAAGATTGCTTGATGACATTCTCGACCTGGCGAAGGTCGAAGCCGGTCGACTGACCGTCGATTGTCGCCCGGTCGATCTCGTGGCTGTCGTAGAAGCAGTCGTTGAGATGTTTCGACCTCAGATCTCGGACAAGTTGTTGAACTTTGCCATACGATTCGATCCTGATCTGCCGCAACAGGTCATGTCGGACGCGACGCGAATGCGGCAAGTCCTGACGAATCTGGTCTCGAATTCCGTCAAATTTACCGAGAAGGGTGAAATTCAGATCCGACTGGAACGCATCCATCAGATCAATTTGCCAGACAAACTTCACATCTGTGTCAGCGACACGGGTGTTGGCATGACGGAAGATCAGATCGCGCAGCTCTTCCAGCCGTTTCAACGGATGCACCAGACAACGCTGGCGATCCCGGGCACCGGTTTAGGGCTCGCCATTTCAAAGCGGCTGGTTGAGTTAATGGAAGGGCGAATTGAGGTCGCGTCCCAGCCCGATGTCGGTACATCTTTCACACTCGAATTCCCCCTGCGTACCTGCGTCCCGTCAATCTCGCAGGCCCAGCCGTGCGAGAATGCCTCTGATTCGAATGCGATATCAGACACTCGTCGCAGCCCAACTGAACTACGTGGCCTGCGGGTTCTGTTAGCCGAGGACAATCCGGACAACGTGGCAATTCTGACCCATTTTCTCGAGCCCTTTGGTATTCGAATCCACGTCGAAGTCAATGGTGCGGCGGCTGTGAAAGCTGTGCTTGATCGACTGGCTACAACGGAAGCATTTAATGTCATTCTGATGGATATGCAGATGCCGATCATGAGCGGATTCGAGGCCACTTCGCGACTGAGGGACAGCGGTGTTCAAATCCCGATTATCGCCTTTTCCGCATTTGCCATGGCATCTGATAAGGAACGGTGTCTTAAGGCCGGTTGCAATTTGTTCGTGACGAAACCAATCATTCGACAAAATCTGATTTCGACCCTGTTGGACGCCTGCACGCCACACCTATCGACGCTGGATGCAATCTCCCCGGCGAAATCCGAGCTTATCGTTCAGCCGCTGGACTCGGTCGCCCAGTCGCCCAAAGGTTTTGAAGTACTCGTCGAACGCTACAAAGTCTCGTTGGGCAGGCATCTGGCGACGATTTCTAACGCCGAGTTGCGCAATGATCGTGTCGAAATCAGCTTGGTTGCACATCGACTGAGTGGCACGGCCAGCAACTATGGCTTTCCTGAGATTACGAAAGCGGCGGCAGAGTGCGAGGGCAACCTTTGCGCGGGACATACCTTGCAACAGATACAGCCCGCACTTGAAAGACTCAAGGGACTGATTGCAGAAGTCCTGGAACGCAATTGAGGACGTTCAAGAACTCGCTTGGCGTGACACTCGCGACGTCCTCCCGGCCGAATCGGAATCCGCATAAGAACTGACCCCAGACTCCCCAGTCCGAAAAATCGTCAACATCCCCCAAATCATTAAAGTTGAAGGTGCGGATGACCGAAAAACAGAATTAATGACGACGCTCGCATCGGAACGTTTGTCAGTACGTTTGATGCCGCAACCTGTCCCCGGACCCGTCGCCAAATGTCTGCTGAATTCCCGACATTTGCAAACAGCGGACTATTGGAAAAATTCCGCAGCCGTGCTCGACAATCGCCGCTGCCTCTTTTGTTGCTCTGGTGGGGAACAATTCTGGGTGGTTGTTCGATGTACCGTTCAGGTTTCAATAATCTGGTCGTGGCACCGCTGCAGTTTCAACTGCACAAGGACCGTTGCTCGACAGACCGGTACCATCGCCAGCTTGCTCGAAATGCACTCCAGGTGTCGAGAGCTGATAATTCACGGGCTGAAATCGACCCGGATTATGCCGCCGGCTTTGAGCAGGGGTTCGTTGAATACCTGACAAATGGCGGTGATCCTTTGCCCCCCCTGCTCCCACCGCGCTGTTACTGGAAGTTGGGCAATCGTACCGGCACCAGGCAGAACGCCGCACAGAAATGGTTGTCCGGCGCGACAGATGGACGAGCAAATGCAGCGGAGTCATGCCTACGCAACTCCGCCGTTATTCCCTCTACAATCCCCATGAGTGAATTTGAGCCCGTGATATGGGAATCCAACGTCCCCGAGAAATTGCCGCAAGTTTTCGAAGATCCGTCATAACTTCGAAGGATGCCAGTTGGGACAGGTGCCGTGATATTCAAAACAACAACTCTCCTGGCATTTCCTTAACCAGATCCCGTCGGAGATCCATCCGGAGCCGTCCGTGCGTTCCAAACAATCCATTTGCTGCAGCCCATTGTTCGGTGTCAGTCGCCGAATTGTGGAAATGCTGCGCATTCTGCGATTCTGGATTCTGACAGTCCCCATGCTCACGGGTTGCGCGTCGTTGACAAACCCGGTTGCGGAAGGCATTCCAGTCCGTCTTGTGCCGTCGGAACTACTGACGGAAGCCCGTGAACAGAAACGAACAATACCGCTGAATTGGTTGAAACGTCCACCAGTGGGCGAATATCGCCTTGGTGCAGGCGACATTCTGGGAATCTATATCGACGGCGTACTTGGAGACCGAGGGATATTGCCTCCCGTCATGGTGCCCGACGCCACGAATCTTCCCCCTTCAGTTGGTGTGCCGATCCCAATTCGTGAAGATGGGACGCTGCCCCTGCCACTCGTCGCTCCAATCCAGGTAGGGGGAATGACGGTCGCAGAGGCCGAGCAGACCATCATCGAAGCCTACTCGGTCAAGCGCCAGATCGTCCGTATCGACACAGAACGGATTCTCGTGACGTTGATGCGTCCTCGTTACGAACGGATTCTGGTAATCCGGCAGGACAATCCAGAAGATGGCACATCCAACACAACATTTGGCGGTAGCGGAAACTTTCGTGGGTTGAGCAGTCTCGCCACCACCGCCAGCACAGCACATGCCGGAACGGGTACGGTCATTGATCTGCCGGCCAATGAAAATGACGTCCTGAATGTACTGGCCCGCACGGGAGGATTACCTGGTTCCACCGCGTTGAATGAGATTGTCATTCAACGGGGCGGCTTCCGTCCCGGTGACGATCCCGAAGGCACTCTCACCGATTCCAGTGAGACCGTGCGGATTCCATTGCGAGTTAATCCCGGTGCCCCCCCCCCTTTTCAAACCGGAGGATGTGATTCTCAAGACCGGCGACATCGTCTTCATCGAGGCCAGGCTGGCTGAGGTCTATTACACGGCAGGATTGCTGCCGGCCCGTGAAGTGCCGCTCCCCCGCGATGTCGACATCACTGCCGTCGAAGCCGTGACGCGCTGCGGAGGCCCACTGGTCAACGGCGGCATCAATTCCAGCAACCTGTCCGGGCAGATCGTCTCCCGTGGACTCGGTCACCCCTCACCGAGTCTCTTGTCGGTCTTACGTCATACCCCCGACGGCAGGCAGGTCAACATTCGTGTCGACCTGCATCGGGCACTCCAGGATCCGAGTGAAAACCTGCTGATCCAGGCGGGCGATGTGCTGATCCTGCAGGAAACCCCGGGAGAAGCAACCGCTCGCTTCTTCACCAACGCGATTACTCTCAACTTCTTTGCTGACTTGTTTACCACAGGTTCATCCAGCGGTTCGGGCAATGCTCTCTTGCCGGGCAGTTGATCGAGCCACACTTTTCGGTGGTCAAAGTTTTTCCCGCTGAACGGATCATTCCCCAGAAGAGACATAGCAGATCAGGCTCGACGGGCCGCAAAACGATGCAATACAGAACTCGAATTGTAGCATCGTGTTCGTTAATTGAGTGGTCAGCATGCTTGATTTGCCGAGACACTTGTCGCAAACTGTCCGTCGGTTGAATCGCATTCCTGGGCGCGTTCCATAACCGCGCGATGCGGGGAATCAATGCGGGCGGGCAGGGCGTATGGCTACAGATTACATGTTCATCGGCGTCGGTGCGTTCGTCTGGTTCTTCGGAATCGCAATGGTGTCGTGGCACGTCTATCGTCGGCGCAGGTTCCTGAGCGATGCCGGGATCTCCCCACCGGAACTTAAATTTCTGGAGCAGCAGTATCACCGTCGCATGCAAACCTCGGCGCTCACGATTACGCTTGGGGCGCTGATTTCGATGTGCGACTATCTTCCGCAGTTCAAGAGTTCACCCGGATTTGCCGCCACATACGTCATGAGCCTGCTGTTACTTTCCATGTGGCTCGTGCTTTTGGCACTGGGCGATGCGGTCGCCAGCCGAATTCACATCAGTCAGTCACTGCGAAAGAATCGCCAGACTCGCCAGGCGCTGCAGGAGGCGATTGACGAACTGCGACAGAAGCAGGCCGATGCTGTGAAAACGGCTGACGAACGCAGGATGATCGCGCCGCGTAATGGTTGATTCTGAGGTCGATAACGAGTAACCGTTCACGACATTTCGAGAATGACAGTTTAAACCACAGATGGACACGAATGAACACAGATTGATTGTTGATTTCTATCTGTGTGAATTTGTGTTTATCTGTGGTTGCTTGCGCAGGTTTCGTTCTGAGGCGTGATCGGTTACGACAACGAAGTGCTGAACCCGCGAAGCGAAGAATGCTGAGATGACAAACCCGGTTTCACGAGAGCAAATGCCGTCAGCGCCACGCATGACGCAGCCGCAGGAAATGAAGACAAAGACATACGTCTACGGCGTTGACAGGCTGAACGGCTATGATGCGTGGTCGCTGTTTGAAGCCAGCGCCTTTGGCGACGCAGCGACAGCGAAGGCTCTGATCGCAAAGGACCAACGACTGGTCAATGCGCAGTATTGGTACCAGTTTCCCATTCATCTGGCGGTGTATGCGGGACGTGCAGAAATCGTCAGATTGCTGCTGGATCATGGCGCAGACCCGGGCCAGTCGATCTACACCTATAATTCGTGGGACAAGCTGCTTCACTGCGCCAAGGAACGTGGCAATCGTCCGATCGAATTGCTTCTCCGACAGGCGATGAAAAAGAAGTTCAACTTCGCGCCTGAATTCGATTTGCTGAAACAATCCATCCTCGAAAGGAATGCGCGAAAAGTCGGCGAAGTATTGCGTCGGCAACCAAACCTGGCGCGGGCCAGTGACGCACTGGGAAATAATGCCCTGCACTGGACCGTCATCACCCGGCAATTGGGTCTGATCGAGCGATTCGTCGCACTGGGAACACCGATTGATGCCCGACGCGCTGATGGACAGACCCCGGTATTGTTGGCGGTGAACGGTGCCACGGATTATTGGTATCGTGAGACACGCGGCAGATCACACCCTTCGTTGCGAAACACTTCCGTGATTGTCGGGAGCCTGCTGGCTCACGGAGCCAGTTACTCCATTTCCATTGCGGCTGCCGTCGGCGATCAGGAGCGTGTCGAGCTACTGCTGAAGAAAGACCCCGGGCTGGCCACGCGACTTGACTCAGCGCGAATCAGCCCCTTGTCGTATGCATCGCGCGAAGGATATCTGCACATCGTCCGCCTGCTGCTCGCACACGGTGCCGATCCCAACACGCCCGAGGACGCGGCACCTCAAGGACGGGCGCTGTTCGAGGCATGCTGCAGGAATCATCTCGAAGTCGCTCGGTTGCTGCTGGAGCACGGTGCTGAACCCAACGCCGGCACGGATTCGAACGGGTGCTGTCTCACGATTTGCGAAGTGTATCACGGCGACAACGCCAGGCCGCTGCAGCAGCTCTTACGCCACCACGGAGCATTCACACCGCCTTACAACATGTCCATCGAGGAATTGAAGCAAGCCATTCGCGAAGGTGATAAAGTCGTCGATCACGACGAGTTTCTCAACAGCGTGATGAATACGAACGACCGCGGATTGCTGGATTTGTATCTTAGCTCAGACCCCGCAGTCCTGAAACGCATCGATGCCAGAAGCGGCATCATCATTGAAAAACCATCGACTTTAGTCAGGAGCCTGCTGGCGCGCGGTCTCGACCCGAATCAAACTGACTGGCTCGGCAGGACGTTTCTCCACGCTTGCGCCGAGAAGGGTGACCGGTCCCTTGCAGCCATCCTGCTGGACGCCGGAGCCGACATCAACGCCCGAGACGTCGAATTTCAGGCGACGCCCCTGGCCGCAGCAGTCCGCGCCTGCGGCCCACAAACGGACCCCTCGCAATCGCAGCGCTTGAGACGAATGGTCGCTTTCCTGCTCAAGCGCGGCGCGGCAACCAACCTGCCCGGCGACCAACCGTGGGCCACGCCACTCGCCTGGGCGACCCGGTACGAGAACAGCGACCTTGTGGAACTGCTGCAAAAATACGGCGCGATGTAAGGGGACCGTCGTTTTAGTCTTCAATGACGGGATTTTCGTTTAACGGCGAGCCGCAGGCGTAGGCGAAACCTGGGAACGACGCCTGCGGCTCGCCGTTAAACGATTACAACGACAGTCCCCTCGTGCGGATGGATCCGCTGTTTCGACGAAGGTCGGACTTTACAACTTGCTTTCCGATGGCATAATTCGCAATGTGCGATTGGGAGTTATACCGCCCGTGGTGGAAGATGGCACATTCGTTTAACCGCGTGGGCAACGCCCCGCGCTTCGTATTTCAAATTTCAAATTTCAGACAGGGCAATCGCGGCCCGCTGGGCACGCGGTTAAACGACCCAATGCCGACCGCGTGCGGTATCGTTGCATTCTGGAGCTGTCACAAATCAAGGAGGATCTCATGGCCGCATCGGAATCACGACGACGTAAACAATTGGAAAAGAAAAAGAAAAAACGCGACGGCAAGCGTCATGAACTGGTGCTGAAAAGCAATATGAGCCACGCCGAAAAGGTGCTCCTGCGTTCAAAATCTCCGATCATGGAATGTATCATGGGGGAGTCGCTGAAGTCACGTGGGATTGGGCCGGTGATCATTGCGCGGCGTGTTTCCACCGGCGAAATCCTCTTCAGCAACTTCCTTGTGGACCGTTACTGTCTGGGCGTCAAAGATTGCTTCGCAAAGTTTGTGTATCCATCGCAGTATCAGGATATGCTGGAAGGCATGACAGCGCGGGGCATGGACTATGTGCGTATTGATGCACCGTCAGCCCGTCGTCTGGTCGAAGACGCCGTGGAGTTTGCCGCGAGATATGATCTCAAGCCACATCCGGACTACCGGACTGCAAAACTGATTTTTGGTGATATCGATGCATCGGCCGGTCAACAGCTTGTGGAAATGGGACGAGACGGCAAAGCGTTTTACGTCTCGGGCCCTTTCGAATCGGAACGCGACAGCATGGAGATTCTGAGGAAACTCGGTGCTGCCGGCGGTCAGGATGGATTCCACCACATGACCAAGGTCTCCAGAACTACTGCCGTGCAACTTCTGGGCGAATCGGAGATACTTGCGATCGAATCGGGCGAGTTCGACGATGACGACGACGATGCCTCTGAGTACGAGTTTGATACTGACGATGAGGGACGCGACAGCGAAGCCGCCTGATACGTTTTGGAAATATATTGCGAGCGGTCAGAATAGATGTATTTCATCGGCGAGCGGGGGATGTCAATCCCCTGATTGGTGACGCACGCAGAATCAGGGGACTCACGTCCCCCCGCTCGCCGATCGGAGCCTCAAGCCAGCCCGCGCGAAGAACAAGTTCGCTGCGCTTGAATTGCAACGTCTGCCAAAGACCGTCACACTGCGCGGACCTGAGATCATTTCACCCGTCCGCGCAGAAGTTCTGACATGCTTTCGCGACTTGCAACTTACACTCTGTTTGGCATCGAAGCGCGCCTGGTCGAAGTGGAAGTCGATATTTCGCCCGGCGCGCTGCCCAAGACGATTCTGGTTGGACTCGCGGAAGCCGCAGTCAAAGAAAGCGTGCATCGGATCGAACGCGCGCTGGTCAACAGCGGATATCACCGACCTGATGATCGCGTCGTCATCAATCTGTCCCCGGCAGATCTCCCCAAAGACGCCGCATCGCTGGATCTGCCGATAGCACTCGGATTGCTGACGGCCGACGGGCAGGCCGAACAGGACTTCAGTCGCAAAGCCATTTACATCGGTGAACTCGCTCTCGACGGAAGTCTGCGTGCCGTTAAAGGTGTCCTGTCGATGGCGCTTGCTGCGCGAGATTCTGGACACACCCACATTGTCGTGCCAGCCGCGAACGCGATGGAAGCTGCAGTCGTCGAAGGAATCGATGTCATCGCCGTCGGCACGTTGGCGGAAGCCGTTGGTTTTCTGACGGCACAGCTGCCGCTGGAGCCGGTCGTCTTCAGTTGGGACCACGCGCGACGTGACTTCGGTCGATACGAAATCGACTACGTGGATGTCAAGGGTCAGGAAATGGCCAAACGGGCGGTCACGGTTGCAGCCGCTGGAAGTCATCATCTGCTGATGATCGGATCACCCGGTACCGGTAAGACATTGCTGTCGCAGCGACTCTGCACGATCCTGCCCGAACTGGAACCCGAAGAGAGTCTTGAGACAACACGAATTTACAGTGCGGTCGCCCAATTGGAACCGGGCCAGCCACTGTTGCTCCGCCGACCTTTTCGTTCGCCGCATCACACGATCAGCGAAGCCGGACTTGTCGGTGGTGGCAGCATTCCGCAGCCGGGTGAGATCAGTCTGTCGCACAACGGGATTCTGTTCCTGGATGAGCTGCCGGAATTCAATCGGCGCACCCTGGAAGTCCTGCGTCAGCCGCTGGAAGATCAGAACGTGACGATTTCCCGCGCCATGGGAAGCGTGACGTTTCCGGCCAGCGTCATGCTGGTCGCGGCGATGAATCCCTGTCCGTGCGGGTTTCGCGGTGATCCGAAACGCAGCTGCAACTGCACATCGCTGCAGATCGAACGCTATCTCAGTCGAATCAGCGGGCCTTTGCTGGACCGCATTGATATTCATATCGAAGTGCCGCCGGTGCCCTTCAGAGAACTATCCGATACGTCCGAAGGCACGTCGAGTGAAACCATGCGGCACGCTGTCGTGACTGCGCGAAAGCGACAGTCCGCACGATTTCAGGGCGAATCGACACGAGTCAACGGCAAGATGAAACCACCACAGATCCGTAAGTTCTGCAAGTTGCAGCCGGATGCTGAAAGCCTGCTGCAACACGCGATGGAAGAAATGGGTCTGTCAGCTCGCGCCCACGACAAAATCCTGAGAGTCAGTCGCACGATCGCGGATCTCGAAGAATGCGAAGATATCAGTTCAGTACATCTGAGCGAAGCCATTAATTATCGCACGCTCGACAGAAACTACTGGCAGCAGTAAGGCGATCAGGCGCACGTCGTGCGGCCATCAGAAAATGGAGTTGTTTTTTCGATTAACGCTGATGTTCTGAAGTTGGGCGTTTCAGGCCCGAAGCACCGACACCATTGCCAGTACATTAAGCATACAATGATCACCTTCAGACATGTCCACTATTCTTGAATACTCGAAGATCTCCTTTCAAATACAACGCTCTCCGGGTTTGCTCAATAGAGACTTAGATTCAACAGACGAAAGCCGACGAATGAACGACTGCAAGCCTCCGGCGACTCTCCCTCAGGAAGTCGTGATTGCTTTTTCGACGGCGGCCATGACAGCCCTTCAGGAACTGATTCAGGTCGAAGCGTTTGCGGATCCGGACATCCACAACCCGCTTGACTCATCGCCTGGGACATTCGTGTCAGCCAGCTTGACGCTCAAGCGCAACGTCCCCGGAACAATGTCTCTGGTCCTGACCGAAGAAACCGCGTCACGGCTGGCGGCGCGCTACCTTCCTGAAGGAACAGCGTTGAACCGGGAAATAGTCGATGATGTCGCCGGTGAATTCGCGAATGTCATTGCAGGACAGGCAAAAACAGTTCTCAAAGGAACTCCTCACCATTACACCATTTCCACGCCTGTCGTGACTCGTGCCACAAGTGTCAATCAACTGTCCAGTGCCGAGACAGGGGGACTCGCTGCTTCTTTGCAATCCGAGTTGGGACGAATCCTGCTGTTTGTGAACCTGCCCTGACTGCCGTCTGGCCAGGACAGACATAAGTCCGGGACTTGGCGAGCGGCAGGGCGTCAGCCCTCCGAGTGCGATTCCTGCGACCTCGGATGCGATTCCTGCGGCGGACGGAAATGGGCACGGAGGGCTGACGCCCAACCGCTCGCCGGGGGAACTACCGCCGCGGCGGTTTCATAACATGCATGACGCCGCTGCATGGATTCAGCAGAACTGGCCGGATTTTGATCTTGAGGCGACGCATCCGGTGATTTGGCGAGGGGAGAGGTAAGTTGCAAGTTGCAAGTTGCGAGAGGCGAGCGGCGGGGCGTCAGCCCTCCGAGTGCGATTCCGGCGGCGGACGGGTAAAAATGAACTCGGTGGGCTGACGCCCAACCGCTCGCCGATGGAACTGCCGCCCCGGTGATTTGGATTCCAAAGCGCGGGGCGATGCCCACGCCGTTAAACTACTCACGCACCTGCTTTACGAGCTTGTGTACCGTTGCCGCGATACGGTCCTCGATGTCCCCGGCCCAGCGGAAGGCGGGACGACCGTATTCGTACAGGTTGGAGCCGCCTTCGTAGCCACCTTCGTCCCAGACTCGGCGCGACGGGATGTAGGAAATCATGTCGTCGGCGTAACCAAGTACCCATGTGCCTTCGCCGAACTCTGCTTTAAATCGCAGTGCGTAATCGACGACTGTTTCCGCGCCCATGCCGATCAGCAGCATCTCGCTGCCTAGCTGCCAGGCATGAATAGGATACGGATACTCCGCTGGAAACTGATCACCAGCTTCCAGCTTTGCCAGCAGCCGTTTCGCCCATCGAGCTTTCAAGGCGTTGCTGTCCTCAAGTAACGCCGTTAGTTCTTCCCGCGAGACGACATTGAGATAAGCCAGATCCACCATCTCGAACGCTAGCTTCAGCCCGGACGACACTGGTTTCAGTGGCTTCGCAAGGACCTCTTCCACGGCAATGGCCAGCATGTGCCCGTACTTTTCGCACAACTCGACCTCACGACGAGGCAGCGGATTCTGGTCGCCTCCGCAGGTATTCACGAACATCGCTGTCACACCGGGATGTTTGTTCTCCAGTTCCAGTTGTGCGAAACCGGGATAGTCGCCGCACCAGGTTGTGAAGCTCAGCGTCGTCGGATGGCAGGCGTAACCAAACAGGACCGCTTCGGGCTTGCCGTCCGGTCGAGTCACAGTCATGACCGGAACGGTATGATCCACCGGACCCACAAGCGGCGTTCCTTTCGCGATCAGGTCCGGAACGTCGGCCTCTCGATTGTTGCGTCGATTCACGGCAAACGTCGTTTTTCCATCGCCAGTCTGCAGGCTGGCCGGGGCGAGTCTGGACAACGCCTCGCCGACGAGTTCGACGGTTCGTTTCACCATCAGATCGGTGTACTCAGTGACCAGTTGTTCCTGCTCGGCTTCCACCGGATAGTAGTCGATAAGGTCATCGCCCAGCCGAGGTCCGCAGTGATTGTGAGAAAACGTAAACATGATCTGCGACCGCTCCAGCCGAAACTTCTCCTTCAACTGTTGAAAGACGCGGTCGCTCATCATCTTCGGCACGCCCTGGAAATCGCTGGTGATCAGCACAGCCCGCTTTCCATTACTGTCTTCGAGGGCCAGGGCCTTCATCCACAGATCGTGCAACTTTCCATCCGGCGCTCGTTTGGTCCCGTAGCCAGCCAGCCAGACGGACGTTTCGGGAGTGATCACCGTTCTGGCAACACCAGCTTTCCAGACGGCGGATTTGTTCTCGTCGGCCACAGTTGCAGCCACTTGACCGAGAATACTGCCCGAGAATGCCGTTGCAGAAAGTGTTGCAGCAGCCACACTGGAAAGAAAATCTCTTCGCGCAACTGATTGACGCATTTCATGTCTCCCTGCAATTCCCGGTGATTCAAAGGCGTGAGTCATAAGAATAGCAAGTGCTACATCCAGTCGTCACGCGATAGTGCAGTCGCTGAAGTAGATCCTTTCTACCGGAAAGGACTTTCGCCGTAAGGCGAACCGCCATGGGTCGCACACCCGCTCCACGTCGCCACGTGGCCATTCATCCGACTTCGACTGGTCGCTGGTCGCGGCAAGCCGCGAAGTCCTGCCCGGCAGGCAGGACCTACCAAAATCCGCGACCGCATTCTTCACCCAATGTGATTCGAAGACTCGTCTCGGCGGAGCGAGACGGCTACAGTACGCCACAACTGCGCGACAATGGTCGCGGCCTGTGGTTTGTCCTGAAGGAAAATGATATGCGATCCATGCTTCTCTGCATCATCCTTGGCGGTCTCTGCCAGCATCAGGCGGTCGCCTTTCAGGACGTTGACCTTGGGACCATCACCGAGAAACAACAGATGATCCCGATGCGGGACGGAAAACATCTTTCAGCGAACCTCTATTTTCCGCCAGGCGCTGGGCCTTGGCCGGTGTTGTTTGAACAACGCTACGCCGACATCACTGGCGCGGGAACTCGCAAGGCAGCGGCGAGCCTGGCCGAGGCCGGATATGTTGTTGCGATGGTCAATTATCGAGGCACTCACAAATCGGAAGGCACCTGGGTTGGCTACCGCGCTCTCGGCTGGGGCGAACTCAAGGATGGATACGACGCTTGCGAGTGGCTGGGGACGCAGCCATGGAGTACAGGTAAGGTCGGGACGTTTGGAAGTTCACAGGCCGGATACGCGCAGAACTTCCTGGCGATCACGCAACCGCCTCATCTGACCGCGCAGTACATGGTCGATACGGGGCTGAGCCTGTTCCACGAAGGCTATCGCATTGGCGGGACGAGTCGCCCGTCACGATTCAAGTCGCTGGCGGGAAACTGCCGTGTGCCAGCCGACAACGATCGCCTGTTGGAGGAATGGATGACGCATCCTCACTACGACGACTATTGGCGGGATGAAGATTGTTCGCTGCACTTCGGCAAAATGAATGTGCCCTGTTTCACGATCGGAAGCTGGTATGACTTCATGAATCAGGGCTCCATCGCCAGCTTTCAGGGCAGACAGGAGCACGGCGGAGAAAACTCACGCGGCAGGCAACAGCTGGTCGTCGGCCCCTGGCTGCACGGTCGACTCAATAAGGGCAGCAAGGTTGGCGATCTCGTGTACCCGGTCGATGCGACATGGCCGGAACTCGAACATATGATTCGGTGGTTCGACTACTGGCTGAAAGGCAAAGACACGGGCGTCGATCAAGAACCGGCGGTGCGCTATTACGTCATGGGTGCTGTCGGTGAGCCGGAAGCTCCGGGCAACGTCTGGAGAAATGCTGACAATTTTCCGCCCGCAGTCCAATCGACTCCGCTATATCTTGCTGCGGACGGTCTGCTGACAACGGCCTCACCCACAAGTGAGATGAGTGTGACAAGTTACGTCAGCGATCCGCTGCATCCGATGGAGATTCCGGGGACCGGCTTTCCGGGTGCGACGAATGCTCAGGCGTTCGAAAAACAGTCGGAAGTGCGAACATTCACAACAGAATCACTCAGATCTCCGACAGAAATGACCGGACGAATTCGCGCCGAGCTGTACCTGTCATCCACAGCACCTGACACCGACGTCATCGTTCGAATCAGCGACGTCTATCCCGATGGTCGCTCAATTCTGATCGTCGATTATCCTCAGCGAGTTCGCTACCGGGACGGCTTTGATCACGAAGTCCTGATGAAGCCCGGCGAAGTCGTCAAAGTGGCCTTCGACGTCGGCTGGATCAGCCAGATCTTCAACAAAGGCCACCGGATTCGCGTGACTGTCGCCAGCACCGGATCACCACTCTATGAACCCAATCCGCAAACTGGAAAACCAGCGACGATCGAGTTCCCGCCTGACGCAGCTTCAGCGACGAACACGATCCATCACAACCGCAACCATCGTTCAAAGATCATCGCACCCGTGGCGATTACGCAGCCATAGTTGTTTCTTGAATTGCGTTCACTACGTTGTTGAGTATGGTTGGGGAAGTGCAATGCGCGAGAACGTAGTCGCAAAGTGCTGGGCCATATGTTCCCGGTATGGCGGGATGAGTCTGCCAATTCGCTTTCCGCTGGAAGCGAATTGTTCAAGCATAGTTCGTGGCAGCGTATGGATGTCCCGCAGATCAACGATTGATTCAGAAATCATCGGTTGATGTTCGGGCAGAAAATACCATCCAAAGACTCGATGATTCCGAACTTGGTCGCGGACGACGTTTGCAGTGACCACGCCTTGGGCAATTATGGTCTGCACATCATGGACGATGCAGACCTGGACACGCTGAGTTTTAGCGTTTGCCAAATCGCACGCCTGCGTGAGTACTATGAGGTTGGCTTCGAACTCCGCGACACGATAGCTTCCATCTTCCGAGGCGACGAAGGCGATGATCGGACAGCTACCGAAAATGTCGCCTTGAGTCAGAGAGTCTGCTGGATTTGGGGTCTCGACATCATTCAATGCCATGAAATTCAGGTAGTCGCTTGCCGCCTTTGACGGGCTGGACAAATCGTCCCCTTGGCATCGGAATGGCTGTTGGAACAAAAGAATCATCAGAGCTTGTGAAAAACTCTGGCAAACGCTCGACAGTGGACTTACCAGGTTGGATTCCGCTGCCTGACCATTTGGTGGCGGGCGACTCATTGCGGAGGTCGAATAACTCCACCGCGTGGAGTTTTTCGAGAAGGTCAAGAATTAACTCCCCTTTCACTTCTTCCAGTGAGTCCCGATTTTCCAGCGTGGACAGATCCAGATTTGTGAAGGTGACCAGACGTGTCAGTGCTGCGCGGATCACATCTACCGCATCTGCAAAACGACCGGAGGAAAGTTGCCTGTCAATAATCTGTTCAAGGTCGGGTGGGATATTGATTATCATGCTGACAGTCTACCACGCGGATCCAGTGGCTGTCAAAAGTTTCTTACAAGGCAATTGTGTGTAGCAGGCAGATGAGCTGGACCTCGAAATTCAAACCACTCGCCCTGCTCCAGCCGTCAGTTTTTCCCAGAAGATTCAACTGCCAATGCAAGACGAATTCTGCTGGGACGAATTCTGCTGGCTTGCAGAGGACACCAAACGTGTCAACGCTTTCCGATGCACCACAAATGCTGATGCGTGCGCAGGAACAGCTGTCCGTTGCTGGCCGCTACGGAGGAATTGGACGCTTCTCCAAGTGAATTCGTCGATACCAGTTCAAACTGCGGGCTGGCTCGAAAGACGAAACAATCGCCGCCCTGAGTCATCGTGTAGCAGTGACCGTCCGCGACCATGACGGATGACCAGTTCGTGGCCGAGGTTCCGGGTCCGGAGAGCCGCTCTTCCCAGACCGTTTTCCCGGTCTTCAGTTCAAAGCATTCGGCGATTCCAGGATCGTTATGGATAAACAGATAGCCAGCGTGAATCACGCCGGACCCGATGCGTTGTTTCGTCTTCGGATGTCGCCAAAGTCGGCCTGATTCCGTGATATCTCCGTTGCCTTTGACCTGAATTCCAATCGACATTCCGTTGTACCCTCCCATCGCGACAACGGTGTCATCGGCAATCAGGGGCGAAGTGTAAGCCAGGGCGTTAATGCCGGAACTTGTCCACAGTTCGTGGCCGGTCAGTGGGTCCATGCCACATACCCGAAACGGAAAACTGATAATCAGCTGATCGCGTTCTCCGATATGCCGCAGGACCGGCGTGCTCCAGGAACCGTAATAGTCCGCGCCCGAAAACTTTGCTTCGCTTGTTCCCTGCGTGTTGATCGGTTCGTCATGCTGCCAGACTGTCTCGCCGGTCTTCTTATTCACGGCAATTAAGAACGATCGCTCGCCGGGACCGAAATTCAGGTAGCACAAGTCACCGTGAATCACGGGCGACGAGCCATAGCCCCAGATGTGTTTCTGAATTCCCAGATCACGATTCCATAGTTCGTGACCTTCCATGTCGTAACAGAACAGTCCTGCTGATCCGAACCAGGCAATGACTCTTGCACCGTCGGTCACGGGCGATGACGAACACACGGGGTTGGTGGCATGTGTCGGATCGGCCTCTTTCCATTCTGTTTCCGCCTGCCACAGCAACCGACCGTCGCTGCGATGGAAACACATCAGCGCGCGACGATTCTGAGCGACCACCGGTTGAGTCATGTAGACGCGATCGTCCCAGACAATGGGTGTCGAATTTCCAGGCTCCGGCAGGGCGACTTTCCAGGCAACATTGTCAGTGGAATTCCATTTCGTCGGAAGACCCTTCTCGTCACTTGTGCCGTCCCCATGATTCCCGCGCCACTCCGGCCAGTTATCAGCCGTTGTGGACTGCAGATGAATAGAAAAAACGACCGTACAGCAGATCCAGCGAATTGCGTTTGGCGCCATGTTGTGTCTCCAGTGATGAAAGTTCTGGCAAAGGGGGGTCAATCAGGGATTCAGCCTGTAAGGCGAGCGGCAGAAGTGAATTTACCGGTACGACGGACTTCCAGTCCGTCGCATGGTGCTACTCGACGGACTGGAAGTCCGTCGTACAAATTGCGAATGGTAAGTTCTATCCTGCCGCTCGCCTAACAGAAACTGCATTAGCCGTGGTTTGCGTCTGCATCCCGTTTCATGCGGCGATCCATGACCAGTTCGAAGCTGTTCTTCAATTCCGGGAGATTGGTCGTCAAGGCTTGAAACTGTCCTTGCGGCAGTGCCAGCAGATCAAGGGATTTGGTGCAGCGGACGGTGGCACTGCGCGTCTTCTGTTTGAGCAAAGCAATCTCGCCAAAATACTCTCCGGCCACGAGTGTCGCGAGTCGTACCACATTCTCACCCGCGGAGGTTGAGTTCTCCGTTGGTTCAGACTCCCGGATGACTTCTGCTTCTCCACACAGGATAATGTAGAGCGAGTCGCCCCGGTCGCCCTTGCGAAATACGATCTCGCCGGGTTCAAAGTGCAGCTGCCCGAGTGCAGAACCGCCGTCGATTCTGAGTTGCACGGTTTCCGGTGGGATCAAAAAATCCAACAGCCAGGAAAATCCCACCTTCAACTTACGATCAAAACCCGGGAGCTTCCACCAGTACACAGTTCTCCATAACACCCAGGCCGGGAAACCTGAAATATGTATCCGGTTAAAGAGTTCGGCGACCGCAGAGTGATGTCCGAGCGATCCCATCTTTCCGAGCCCTGGAAAGCGAAACACGATTGGCTCGCGGCCGTGGATTCGTGCCGCAATGTTGTGCGCCAGCGTTTTTGCCTGTCGGATCGCGTGCTGAGCAGTCGGAGGGCAATGTTCGTTATCAGCCGCGTTCGGCACGCGCGCTGTGTCACCCAGAGCCCAGATGTTTTCTGACCCAATGACCTCAAGATGACCATCCACCACAATGCGTCCGCCCTCTTTCTTGACATCAAGGGTGTCAATCAGCGGGTTAGGGAAGGAGGGAACAGTCGAAACGAGCGTCTTGGTTGGAATTCGAACGCCGCTGCTCAGAATGGCCGCATCGGGAGTCGCGGTCTTCAGTCGATTCTCGAGGCACAGTTCGACACCGCGCCGCTGCAGGAGTTTCTGAGCATAGGCACTGAGTTTCGGGCCAACTTCACGTTCAAGAATTTGTTTGCCCGAATGCACCAGCACGACGCGAATGTCAGCGGGTGAAAAACCTCGACACTGCTTCGCCATTTGCCGCACAAAGTCGTTCAACTCCGCACAAACTTCAACACCTGAAAAGCCACCCCCCGCCACCACAAACGTGAGCAGTTGTTGACGACGTTCCGGGTCAGGTTCGATCTCCGCTTCATTCAGAACATGAATCAGGTGATTTCGCAATCGGACGGCATCTGCCAGATTTTTGAATGGCAACGCATGTTGGTGAAGTCCGGTGATACCTCGAAAATCCGTGACCGTCCCCAGCGCCAGCACCAGATGTTCAAACTCAAGCACGAGAGATTGTGGCCAGAATCCCGGGCCGAGAGTGACCGTGCGTTCCAGCAGATCGATCGATTCGATTTCACGAATGTAGAGGCGACAACGTGGCACGAGCCGATGAATCGGGCTGACGGTATCGAGCAGACCGATGTTCCCTGAGATCACTTCGGCGAGCATTGGTTGAAAGACGAAATAGTTCTCTCGACTGACGAGTGCGATCTCGACATCAGGTTCTGAACGGAGCAGCTTGTCGAGATACATCGCGGTATAGACGCCCGCGAAGCCACCTCCCAGAATCAGAATTCGATTTCGCTTCTTCACGGACTTTGTCATGGAAATCCTTAACATGCGGCATTTAGCATCGCCTCGACACAAGCAACGGGAGCTTATCGTTTTGACACGACGATTGAAAACGAGTGTGCTGCACTTCAGAACTTGACGCCGGAATAGCTTTCGCCGCAAGGCGAACCCGTAGGTCCTGCCTGCCGGGCAGGACTTTCGAGCAAAGCTCGAACCGCCCTGGGACGCACATCCGCTCCCCGGCGACGTGTTGCTGTTCTTTCCACCTCGTGTGGTCGCTGGTCGCGGCGAGGCCGCGAAGTCCTGCTCGGCAAGCAGGACCTACCTGAAAACCGCGACTGTCCGTATTCTGAAGCTGACGGCTGAGTTCCGTCCCAAAGTCACCAGCATTCTGTATGATGAGCAAGGTTTCGTAGGGTGGGACCAGCGAGCAACGCGAGCGCCGGCCCACCATGTTTGCGGGTGTAATGGTGGGCCGGCGCGGCTTTGCAGCCGCTTGTCCCACCCTACGTCCAAAGTCACAGTTCTCATTCGATCAACAATCCATGTCTCACTCCGCACCCGCACATCGTATGAGTTTCGAAAGTCAGCTCGAACAGAATCTGAAACGCCTCAACTCGCCAGCGCAGTGCGTGTTGTTGGCGGTTTCCGGTGGCCGCGACAGCATGGCGTTGCTGCACGGGATGACCAGAATTCGCGGCGTTTTGGACATTCCGCAAATTGTCGTCGCGCATCTGGATCACGGACTGCGGGGTGATGCGGGGCGGCAGGATGCAGAACTTGTCCGATCGGTCTGTCAGTCGCTCGATGTGGCGGCGGTCATCGCGGAGTGTACGGCTGGGCAGCTTGAACGTGCTTCGCGAGGAAGTCTTGAAGAAGCGGCTCGGATCGCCCGCTATGAATTTCTGCAAACCACCGCCCGGGAGCATGGGATGCATTTGATTGCGACGGGTCATCATGCCGCCGATCAGGCAGAAACGGTGCTGCACAATATTCTGCGCGGCACTGGTTTGCGTGGTCTGCGAGGCATTCCGGAACGACGGCGTTTGAGTGACACTGTCGAACTCATTCGGCCCATGCTGACAATTCGTGACGACGCGATCCGGGAATATATTGAATTGCACAGCATCGCGTATGCGTCGGATGCGACCAACGATGACATCAGACACACCCGCAATCGCATCCGGCACGAACTGCTGCCGCTGCTGGCGACCGAATTCAATCCAGGCGTGCAGGATTCCATCGTGCGGCTGGCTGAACAGACTCAGGAGTTACTGCAAAGTCTCGACGCCGTGTCAGAATCACTGCTCGCCGAAGCCGTCCTTGAACGGACACCCGAACATTGCCGTCTGGACGTGCGCAGGTTGACTCAACATCCGGAACCTGTCGTCCGCCATGCGCTCACGGTGTTGTGGATTCAGCAAAACTGGGGCCGCCGCGACATGAGTCGTGATCACTGGAACCGCCTGGCCGCGATGTTATTCGATCCGCCGCCATCATCGATCGATCTCCCCGGCAACATCCGCGCTGAATTACGCGGCAATTTGCTCCAACTGCAGCTCATGCCTTAGCCCGCTGTTTGCATAGAACTCGGGGCGGGCTTCGCCCGCAACCCAAAGTAGCCATCACGCTCCGCCGTGATGAGCATTTATCAAACGACAATCATTAACTGAAACAAGGCTCCTTGATCAGACGATTCGCAAAGGGTTGAAGATCAATCGCCGCGGGGTCTTCATCAATGTGGCCCTGTTCCAGGCTCGTCACGGCGGAGCGTGACGGCTACTTTGCGATTTGCCGGTCACCGAGGCCGAACCCCGGTGAGGGCGAGAGTTTATGCACGAGAACAACCTCAACAAACCGCCGCCGGAAAATCTTCGCGGCACAACAAGAATTGAACTTTCACTAGTGCGAAAGCGACTGGCTGACGCCTGTCCTCCAACAGACGAGGCCGGTCAGATTCTGACCGGCCTCGAATGACGAAATCAATTTATCGCAGCCAACACTTACTATGGAGACGTAGCCTCAGGCTCCTCATCGGAAACGTGAACTACTTTGTAGCCACCCGTTGCCTTGAAATACATCATCATCAGGAGATAACACACGGCCATCGTGGCTGGCACGTACGCTGTCAGCCTCAGAGCCTGTTTACCACCATAGATCCCGGCGTCTTTTACCGGTTGGGCATCTTCACTTTCGAAGGCCTTCGCAGACTCCCACCAGGCTGCCTGTAACTCGTAGTTTTCATCCTTCTGGCCAGAAGCGGCCAGGAGCTTCCCGACGCGGGCAAGTTCCTTACCTTTGTCTTCGAGGGCACCAACTTTGGCTCCGTCGAGGCCGACTGTCTTGAAGCCCAGAAAGCTCTCTTCCTTGCCGGCGTTATATCGCTCATATGCGGCAGGGGATTTCTCCTTGAGGTTCGCCGAGGCATTGTAGTCCTGCTTGAAACCGATTGCTGGACCGCCGAGTAATCCAGCCGAGAGCATTCCGGCACCCCCCAGCATTCCGATTGCAATCGCGCCTCCCTTCGGAAACTGTTCTGAAACAACCGCCAGCATTGTCGGCCAGAGGAATGTTTTTCCAAGTGCATACACTGTCGCGGCAATGACGCAGGTTGCGACTGTCGTTGCGCCTCCAAGCAATGTCAGGCCGATTGCACCCAGAACCGCACTACAGAACAAGAGACCAAGTGGAGAAATTCGATGGACAATCGGGCCGGCAAAAAAGCGAAGTGCAAACATCAGCATTGATGTGTAGGAAAACAGAATAAGTCCCTTTGTCGGACTCCCCATGATTGCGCCTGTAATCTTGGAGATCCACGAATCGGTTCCCAGTTCGACATAACCCACCATCGCATGAATCGCGAGCAGGCACAGCATCAATGGTGCGAATACAGTAGCAACCATGCTTCCCGTGGACACGCCAGCGTCCGCTGCTTCCGACTTTGGAAACTTTTGTCCAAAGAGCATCACACCGTAAGCAATGACCGGAATCAGAAACAGCGACATCTGAATCTTCCAGTCGACAGCAGCAGTGACGACATTCCCTGCATCATCTGTCGTGGCTGCCATCAGTGCCGATGCCACGCTTCCCAGGACCAGCCCGGCAGGCCATCCGGCATGGAGAATATTCAGATAGTGCGTCTTGTTTTTCGGGAATAATGCTGCGGTCAGCGGATTGACAACTGCCTCACAAAGACCGTTGCCAACCGCGAATATAAACATTCCCCAAAACAGACATGTAAATGCTGCCGCTTTGCCGCCGGAAGCAAATGCCATCGGAGTACCCAGAGTGAGCCCGGCGGAAACGAGGTGCAGCAGAAAGGCGAGGATCATCAGTTTGCCATAGCCAACCTTGTCCGCAATCAGCGAACTCAGGATAATGACAATGCCGAAGCCCGTCAGCCCCCCTCCTGTGATCGCACCCAGCTCCGTCATTGTAAAGCCAAACTGATTGGCCCACTGTCCGAGGATTCCACCTCGCACAGAATAGCCGACGCCTGCGGCCAGAATGGCCATAAAACCAGCCAGCAACAAACGCTGGGCGTTTGGAGCAGTATTTTGAGTATCACCTGAACTCATTCAGAAATTCTCCTAGACAAGTCTCGCTCGACGGATGGGAATGCGACATAGACCATTGAACAGAGTCCGGAATCGGCACCGTTTGCAGTTAGGCGTGGGCCAACCTTTACCCTGACACGAGGCGTAGTCTAATCGGGCAATTGAACGGTTTCCATGAACAAAGCACGAATCGGCTCGCGATTCGTCGAGTGGAGTCCTCCGCGTCCAGATCAGTCGGTTGCAGATCCCTGCCGACAAAAGGTCGTCCGCCGAATTCGTTGCCGCCCGCCAGGACCTGCGTCTCAATGCGAGCTGCGGACTTTGACGCCTGGGAACACAGTGCGAACTATCATCGACTCTGCTGAAGATCAACAATTCAACGGTCCTGCGGCACAACGCGGAATCGTCGGCAAATTCGGCGAGAAATCGCGTTGAGTGAGTTGAAAGCTGTGGCTGCAAAAAATTCTTTGAGAGCTCAATGCCGAGTATTCTTTTAGAGTTTCGGTACCTGGAGTCGCACGAGAATTCCAGCTACTCCACTAATTTTCGCGAAAGGTTTCATCTATGCGTTTGCTTGTTGCACTTTCAGCCGTGGCGATGGTTGGGCTGACGTCATCGGCGATGGGCTTTGAATCTGCTCCATCACAGATCACTTCCGGTAACCTGACTCAGTCATTACAGTCGCTGGAAATTCGCAAGTCGTCGAAGCAGGCGGATGAGTTCTCAGTCGTACAGCGTGGCCGAGCTGGCGGCTTCTTTAATCGACTGATGGAAATGGAACGCCGCAAGAATGCGTGGTTGCGCGGTCTGGTCCGTTAACAGATTACGGGTAATGTGCCGTGTTTTCCGGTCAAATGCCTGTTCTTAAAAAGCTGCAGAATTTAGTAGCAAAGCGAGCTTTCGTTTTGTAGTATGGCGTTCGTTCCCGGTAGTTTCCTCAGCCAGTGTGAAATGTTGAATCAAACATTTCAATCTGAACTCTGAAAGGCCGTTTGATTCTGCGGGCAAGGATTCAAGACAAAATTGCGAATCCCGCCCGAAACCAGCGTCTGATACCCGGATCGACATAAACGCGGCAAACTCGAAATGAGGGTGCCGCGTTTTTTTACGTGCCAGCGGAATCGCGAAGGCAGGTTCTCCTCTATCGCCAAGCCTCGATGCAGTAAGGCAAAATCCCACGGTCGGCCAACTTGCGAATTTGTAGGGTGGGACCAACGGAGCGCCGGCCCACCAAATCGAATGGATGGTGGGCCAGCGCTGTCGCTTGTCCCACCCTACGAACGGCGCAGGTTCACAAACTGGCCAGTCGTTGGCAAAAATCCACGGTCGCTTCCAATTTCTCCTGAGCTTCGCTTCACTATGGCGCTGGTCGTCCATGGAGTCTTGCGCTCCAAACGAATCGCCACACGACCGGTAGCCGTTTCTCAGGGATCCCATGATGAAGACGATTTTGAGTCTGTTGGTCTGCCTGCTGTCATTCCTGCCACATGGATTCGCGGCGGACAATCCGCCCGGATTTCAGAAGCTGGCGATCGGCGATCGAGCACCCGACTTCAAATTGCCGGGCATTGATGATCGCAACTGGAGCTTGTCTGATTTTAAAGACACAAAAGTACTGATTGTCTATTTTACATCGAACCATTGCCCTGTGTGTCATGCCCAGGATCCTCGCTTGCTCACACTGCTGAACGACCTGGCAGGAAAGAGTGTCGCGATCGTGGCGATCAATCCGAATTCCGGCGACGGACTTCGGCCCGACGAACTGGGCTATTCAAAATACGACGACAGTTTCGAACACATGAAGTTGTATGCCAAAGACGAAGGCTTCACATTTCCGTACCTCTACGACGGAGCGACGCAGACCGTTGCGAAGTCGTACGGTTGTCTCGCGACACCACACGTTTTCGTGTTCGATCAAGCCCGCAAATTGCAATATCAGGGCTGGCTGGATGACTCGCGATTTCCGGATGCCTCGACTGTCATACGACATGATGCGAGAGACGCCATTCTGGCTCTGCTGGAAGGCAAGCCTGTGGCCGTGGCAGAAACGAAACCGTTCGGCTGTTCGACCAAGTGGCGGGAAAAAATCCCCGACGTCATGAAGGACAACGAGAATTGGGAACAGGCGAAAGTCACGCTCGATGATATCACCTCGGAAGGAGTCGCCGCAATGGTGAAGAACGATACCAGCAAGTATCGATTGATCAACGTCTGGTCCACCAGTTGCGCCCCATGCATCGTGGAGTTTCCCGCACTGGTCCGCATCTCCCGCCGCATGGGCCTGCGAGATTTTGAACTCATCACACTCAGCACCGATCTCCCCGACGACCGCGTGCGAGTCTCCGCATTTCTTGACAAACAGCGTGCCGCACTCCCCGCGAAATTGAAGCCATCACTGGAAAAAGAGGGGCGTAAGTCAAACAACTATCTCTACACCGAACCCAGTATGGACTCGCTGATGCAGGCCCTCGATCCCGACTGGGAAGGTCCGCAGCCGCACTCGGTGCTCATCGCCCCTGGCGGAAAAATTGTGTTCCGCCACACAGGGGAGATCAAGGAAGAAGACCTGCTGGCAAAGATTCTGGACATAATGACGACCGGCTATTAATTAGGCGTTAGGCGGAACAAATCGAGCGCCAACGGAATGATCGTCGACCCACATACTCTACTCCCGCGACACAAATCCGACTCGGAGCATACTCGAGCGATCGTTGCACTCGGGTATCCCGCAGTCGCTCCCGTGCTGCCAGAACTTCTGGAATGGCTTCAAGATTGCAACTGGCCAATCTCTGGCTCAATCTCGATTTTTCTCGCCTCCATAGGCGAACCGGTCATTCCGCATATCCGTCATGTATTTGGTGGCAATGACGGGATTTGGAAGTACTGGTGCATTGCAGCTCTCATTCGTAAAATGCCACGGGCATTGGCTGAAACACTTCGCTCCGATTTGATGCAGCTTGCCTATCATCCGACGGCCAATGACCGTTCTGAACAAGTGGACGAGCAAGCACGTGAGGCGTTGGATTGGCTAAATGAAACATGACGCTTAACAAGCGGTTCAACCCGACGTGTGCCGCGGTCCGAGTTCGGTATATTATGTCGCCTGTGGGCACACGCGGGTTGACTTGGGCGATCGGCAGAAATGGATCTACCGTAGCTGAATTAGTTGGACAGCGCCAAGTTCTTGGGGAAGTGTCGCGGATTACTGGGAATTTGGGTGTTCGAGGGACTTGATTTTGTCGGGGTGGATACCGAGTCGGGCGAGTTTCACGCGGCGTTTTTTGCGGTGGGATTTGGCGGCGGAGGCGTTGCGGCGGGCGTAGTAGGCCTGACGGTTGGCTTCGGCCTCGAAGGCCTGGTTTCGGGATCGCGGGGGAAGTGTGATGGACGCGACGACGACGCTGGCGGCGCGGCGGACTTGTTCGGTGGTGAGCAGTTCGCCGCTTTCGACGTCTTCGCTCGGCGAAAGTTTCTGCCGCGTGATGGCGCAGAACAACTGGCTCAGGATCACCAGGAACAAGTGGCGATGGATGCCGTGCCAGCTGCGGCATTCGAAGTGATCCAGCCCGAGTTCTTCCTTCGCTTCGCGGAAGCAGTCTTCGATCGGCCAGCGACCGAAGGCGATGCGAAGGATCATCCGCAGTGTCCATCCGTCGCGACCGGGGACGCGGTTCGAGAGGAAGAATTTCACCTCGTCGGTGAGCACGTTGCGAGCAACGATCAGCGTGCATTGGTTGCTCACGATGGAATCGTCGTGAGTCTGTCTCCAGCAGGTGACCCAGCGGATCTCCCAGACTTCGCTGCCCTTGTGTGAGTCGCGAATGCGATAGCGCTGCGGTGCCTGTTCGTGGAACGCGGGCGAGTGTCGAGCGAGGTTGCGAACTTCGCTCGGTGGCTTCTGGCTGGCCTTCAGTCGCGGAAACTTTTTTTGTCGCTCAGGTTCGTTTTTACCCTGTTTTCTCAGCACTTTTGGCTTCCGCGTCCACACACGAACGTCGCCAGGAATCTCCACGACAAACGCCTGGTCACGGTCGTCCAGCGCATTCAGGAACGCGGCGTTCTGTCCATAGAATTCATCCGCCGTCCAGCCCATGACGCGGATGCCGTTGGCCAGCGCGCGATCGATCTGATCGATCGCGATCTGTGGCTTCGTGCGGAATTCGACTTCGTCGGGGATGAAGTTTTTTTTCGGCGCGCTGCATCATTCGCCCATTCCTCGGGGAGATACAACTGCGTGTCAAGCAGCACGCTGAAGCCCGGAGCCGAATACGACAACGCGACCGTGTTGACGCAGTTCTCGATCTTGCCGCGACTCCCGTTGTACTGCCGCTTGACGCCCGCCGTGTGAGGGCCACTCTTCACAGTCCCCGTCTCGTCGATGCAGCCAATGGCCTCAGGATGCGCGTGCTCTTTGGCCACAATCTGCTGACACAGATCCCGGACCTTGTGATGGTCCCAGGCAATCGAATCCAGCAGCCGCTGCAACGTCCGAGGTGCGATGTTCTGATCCAGCGCCATGGCTTCGACGTTCTTCCGCTGAACCACCGACATCAGGCCCAGCACGTACGCCAACAGCAAAGCCCGACCAGCCGGTCTCGCAAAACAATTCCGAAACCGATATAAAAACCGACTCAGCTTCCCGCCGAGCCCCGCAATCTGCCGAACTGACATCACTGACATGGGGCGACCTTCCGTGGTTTCTCCGTGAAACGATTTATCACGCGGAGGGTCGCTTCTTTTTCACCTTTTCGTCAATCGCAATTAAACCCAATCATAACAATCACTTACGACTCTCAACTCTGCCGAACATGGCGCTGTCCAATTAGAAGCAATTCAATCCTCTTGCTCGAACAACTGAATTCTCACGAATTCAGCTACAACTTTGGATCCCAATGTGCCCCGACACTCCGTGGCGGGAAGACTCGTGTCGGAGACACGAGCAACAATGATGCGAGCGCGTGATGCAATATTTTCCAATGTTACTGGCGGCGTTGTTCTGTGTGTTGTCTGCAGACGCAGAAGAGGCATCCGACTGTTTTCGAATCAAAGTCGTCGATGAAGCAACCGGGCGCGGAGTGCCGCTCGTCGAATTGACGACCGTGAACAATGTGCGGTTTGTGACGGATTCTGCGGGGCTGGTTGCATTCGACGAGCCGGGCTTATTAAATCGACGAACGTTCTTTCGAGTGTCCAGCCACGGCTACGAATCACCCGATGGCGGTTATGGTGCTCGCGGGCGTGCGTTCGATGTGACTTCCGGGGGCGAGGCAGTCCTGAAACTGAAACGGATTAACATTGCAGAACGGCTCTACCGAGTCACCGGTGGCGGCATTTATCGTGACAGCGTGTTGCTCGGTGACAAGCCTCCGCTGGCCCAGCCGTTACTCAACGCCGGCGTGCTGGGTTCCGACAGCGTCGTGAATGCTGTCTTCAATGGCCGGATTCATTGGTTCTGGGGTGACACCAATCTTCCGCCTCATCCACTCGGAATCTTTGATGTTCCAGGAGCGACCTCGCAATTGCCGGAAAACGGCGGACTGCAACCGGACGTGGGTGTCGATCTGAGCTACTTCCTGAATGACGCGGGCAATGCAAAGGCGACGGCCGACATGCCAGGCCCTGGCCCGACATGGATTGGTGGCCTGACGGTGCTGCAGGACGAAGATCATCGCGAACGCATGTTTGCGAACTATGTGAAAATCAAACCGCCGATGGAAACCTACGAACGTGGGCTGGTGGAGTTTGATGCACACGCAGAACGATTCGAACTGGTGAAAAAGATCCCTCTGGAAGCGCCGATGTTTCCGGACGGGCATCCGCTCAAAGTGACCGAGCAGGGAGTTGAGTACGTCTATTTTCCGCAGCCGTTTCCCACGCTGCGAGTCCGAGCCACGCCGAATGATTTTCAGGATCTGACTCAATACGAATCGTATACATGCCTGACAGCGGACAGCACCGAAACGAACGCCGTCGTTGATCGCAACGAAAACGGCGTCGCTAAATACAGCTGGAAACGCGGTGTCCCGGCGGTGCGTGGTCCACTTCAGGAACGATTGTTGAAGTCCGGAGACCTGAAACCCGAGGATGTGCATTTTCAGCTTGTCGATGTGGATTCGGGCACGCCGATTAAGGCTCACGGTGGTTCCGTGTACTGGAATGAATATCGCCAGCGATGGGTGATGATCGTCCTTGAGTCGTGGGGCAAGTCGATGCTTGGTGAAATCTGGTTTGCCGAAGCCGATACACCGATCGGTCCGTGGCTCTACGCTCGCAAAGTTGTGACGCACGACAAATATAGTTTCTACAATCCCAAACAACATCCGATGTTCGATCGTGAAAATGGTCGGGTGATCTTTTTTGAAGGAACTTACACTCACACGTTTTCCGGCAATACCGAACAGACGCCGCGATACGACTACAACCAGATCCTGTATCGCCTCGATCTGGCAGACAAACGTCTGGCATTGCCAGTTCCCGTCTATCGAACTGGTCAAACCAATGGTGCAGCACAAAGTCTTCAGTCACGAGCATCTGCGGATTCTGTTCCGGAGCGCAGTCGCATGGAATTTTTTGCGCTCGACAGAAAGACATTCGCGACGATCCCTGTATACTCGCGGAACGTCAAAGGACATCAGCAACTGACGACGGAAAGTTCCGCTGGTTTTTTCGGTGCGCCAGTGTTCTTTGCTCTGCCGGCTGATCAGGCGGATGCTCCCGCCACGACGGAACTCTTACTTGAGTTCGTGCATGATGAGACGGGCGAACATCGTTATTCAACGACAGCGACTGCGGAAAACGGCTTCAGGAAGACTGGCGAGGTATGTCGAGTCTGGTCCGCAGACCGAGGTTTCAGGATGCCGGAGCCAAAGAATCATTCACTCGTGTCAATACGTCGTTGACAATGCAATTCAATTGCACTAACACACCTCGCATTGCCAAGTCTCGCGATCTGGCAAATACGATTGACTTACTCAAAATACAGGAGACTGAAGTATGAAACGATTGATTCTAGCGATGTTGATGGGATCAATGTTTCTGATCGACAGCCCACCGGCAACTGCGGGGGTAATTACTTCCACATTTGGGCCGGGGGACAGTTTCGATGCGGGAACTGGGTGGATTGTGGACGCGTCCCAAGACATGGCCATGCCGTTTACAGTGTCCGGTGGGTCGAACTTCACGTTCACTTCTGTCGAGCTCGCGTTGTCTGGCAGCTTGGGCACTCTCAACATACTGCTGATGTCCGATGCCGCGGGATTACCCGGGGGCGTGATCGAATCAATCACCGTGACCGATCCGGCGGGCATCACTACTGCGACATCTACCGCCTTTCCTACATTGGTCGCTGGCACAACGTATTGGATTGCGACCCAGTACCTAACGGATGGCTATGACGGCGGATGGAATTTGAACGACCAGGGGTTTATTGGCCCAGAGGCATCTACCCTCGATTCCGGCGCGTCCTGGATTCCATTCGACAACACTCTGTCCGCGTTTCGGGTCAACGGAGACACTATTGCTGCTGTACCCGAACCAGGCAGCTTGACACTCCTCGGCGTTGGCCGCGTGAGCTTGGGCGGCATGGCGTGGCGTAAGCGCCGCATTGCAGCCTGAATTTGAGCTTTCGCAATCCAGGCAGATGATCGTTCATACTCTTTCGGCGTTCTGGTGTGCAATCACCAGTACGCCGTTTTTCGTTAACTGATCACTGATTCCCGGAGAGTCGGTCTGTGCGAACCAGCGTCAGGCTGCGTGACAAATCCCATGCTCGCAAAAATCTCGTTTTTTTGAGCAGCGAGCGGCATCAGTCAGACTGACTTTTCTGGGGTTGAATTCCTAATCGGAGGTAACTCGATCTATACTCCATGCGGTGATGATTGAGAGAATTGGCGAGCGACATGCGTCAGCTTGCTGGTACAAAAACGAGGTACCGGAGGGCTCACGCCACTCCGCTCGCCGGATCTATTTCGCCGGTCGAACCCATCACCAGGCAACAGAAGAGGAATGAAGCCGAATGGCCCAGGAAGCTCAACACGTCTCGGCTCGGCTCGGTTCATGGGATCGAGTTTTGGCACTCGGCTTGGCCCTTCTGCTGCTGGTCGGCTCGGATGTTGTGAACGCCCGAGACAGGAGCTCCGAGGACGACGCCACTGAGCTCGCGTTCTTTGAAACGAAGATCCGACCGATACTCGTCGAGCATTGTTACAAGTGCCATTCGGCCGGTGCCGGCAAGTCAGAAGGTGGACTGCGACTCGACTCGCGAACAACGATTCGCGCGGGTGGCGACCGTGGTCCGGCGATCGTGCCGGGTGACCCGGACGCGAGTCTGCTGTTGACGGCCATCTCGCACACCGATCTCGACCTCAGGATGCCTCCCAAAAAGGAACGTCTGCCGGAATCCGTGATCAACGATTTCAAATCCTGGATCAGGATGGGGGCCATAGACTCGCGCGAGGAGGATGAGGTTAAGGGAGCCATCCCACCTGTGGACATTGAAGCGGGTCGGCGGTTCTGGTCCTTTCAGAAACCAGTCGCCCACCAGCCTCCGATCACGAAGGACCCGACCTGGGCAAAACGTGATCTGGATCATTTTACACTGGCGAAACTGGAAGAAAACGGCCTTAGTCCGTCCGAAGATGCCGAGCCTTCGACCTTGCTGCGACGGCTGCATTTCGACGTGGTCGGACTTCCGCCTTCGCCCAGGTCAGTTTACGATTTTCTGCAGTGCATCGATGCCGACGGCTTCGATGCGGCGTTGGCGGCGGAAGTCGATGTATTGCTCGCGTCGTCGCATTTCGGCGAACGCTGGGGGAGACACTGGCTGGATGTGGCTCGCTTTGCGGAATCGAGCGGCAAAGAAGCGAATATCTCGTTCCCGTATGCCTGGCGATTCCGGAACTACGTCATCGACGCGGTAAATGCCGACATGCCGTTTCATCGCTTCGTCGTGGAACAGATCGCTGGCGACCTGCTGCCGTTCGACAACGACTCTGAGCGTGCTCGACTATTGATCGCCACCGGATTCCTGGCGATCGGGCCAAAGAACCTCGACGAAGCAAACGCCTTGCAGTTTGAGGCCGATGTCGTGGATGAGCAGATCGACACGGTGACGCGTGCGGTGATGGCCAACTCAGTCGCGTGCGCACGGTGCCATGATCACAAGTTCGATCCATTCCTGATGCAGGATTACTACGCGCTGGCCGGAGTGTTCACCAGCACGAAAGCCTACTTTGGCACCGCCGTGTCACCGTCGAATCGGATCGCTGGTGATCCGCTGATTCTGCCGCGCGGTGCCGGACAACCGATCTTCCATGCTTCCATTCCGCAGGAAAAGGTCGCCAACCTGAAGGCCCAGCTTGCGGCACTCAGGAAGGAGCATGAAGTCGGTATGGCCGCCGCGATGAACGCCTTCAGGAACGGCGAGGACACCGAGAAGGTCTTCACACTGCGAGATGCGCTGCGAATCTTCTGGACATCGGGAGGCATTGAAGGGCAACTGGAAAAAGTGGATGAGTCGGGACAGGCGTTGCCTCTGGCGATGGGCGTATTGGATCGCGAACAGATCGGCGACGCGCCGCTGCTGGAGCGTGGCGAGATCGCCCGGCCAGGCAAACCGGTTCCGCGCCGCTTTCCGCGTGTCATTGAGCTTGCCGATGCCCCGCAGGTCTCCGCAGAACATAGTGGGCGACTGGAGTTCGCACGCTGGCTGACGCACCCGGATCATCCGTTGACGGCTCGCGTGATCACAAATCGCGTGTGGCGTCATCTGTTTGGTGCTGGCCTTGTCCGAACGGTGGACAACTTCGGCTTCAGCGGCGAGCGTCCCAGCCATCCGGAACTGCTCGATGATCTCTCGGTTCGATTCATGGCTGATGGCTGGTCAATCAGGAAACTTGTGCGGGAAATCGTGCTGTCTCGCACTTATCGTCAGGCTTCAGCCTATCGCGAAGAGGCATTCCTTGCTGATCCTGAGAACCGGCTGTTGTGGCGAGCGAGCAAGCGACGGCTTGATGCCGAAGCGATTCGCGACGCGATGCTCGTCGTTTCCGGAGAGCTCGACGCCGCGCGACCAGACGGCTCGCTCGTCGCAAAACAGATCGGCGACCGACCGATTTCGCTCATCGGCCTCGACCCCAGCCTGCCCACCGACCTTGATGGCTCGCGGCACCGATCGGTCTATTTGCCCGTGCTCCGTGATCGGTTGCCGGATGTCCTGGACCTGTTCGATTTTGCCGAACCGAGTTTGGTCACGGGCGATCGCGAGATCACGAACGTGCCTGTTCAGGCTCTGTATTTGATGAACAGCCCGTTCGTGCAGGCACGAGCGACAGCCCTGGCCGATCGCCTGCTCCGCGAATCCGACGACCACGAACAGCGGCTCCGCATCGCCTGGATGCTTTGCTTCAGCCGTGCTCCGGACGCAGACGAAACAACAATTGCTGCAGCGTTTTTCGAGCAGGGAAGACGTCTCACAGAAGACACCGTCGACTCGTCTCGTCAACTCCTTGCAAACTACTGCCAGGCTTTGCTGGCCACAGCGGAATTCAGAAATGTAGATTAGCTACGTTCACTTTTCAAAACATGTTGCAGATGAGTCAAGTTTTGAATTCCGGCGACCCCCAACCGGCTTTACGCCGGTGGGATCGAGGTTTGACAACTACGAACGATTCCATTTCACCGCTTCGTCCCCATCCGGCTTCATGCCGGTGGAACGCAGGTTTGACAACTACAACCATGAGCCTTTGATAAGTCGCAGTGAGTTGTCAAACCCGCAGTCCGCTGGCACGAGGCCAGTGGGGCTGTGACAGCATATTGCGAGTTCACATAGTTTCCAAACCTTCGATCCACTGGCACGGGGCCAGTGGGGCCGATCGATGCTTGGTTTCTACCTCGTTCTCAGCAAACCCACACTCCGGATTTGGCCACAATGCGATAAACTTTCCGGGCAGAACGCCGCGACTGCGATTCGACACCATGTCGATCCGCTCAACTGAGATTTACAATCGATTGGTCTGAGGCGAGCGGCGAAGCCGCGATGCCTCGCTGGAGTCTTACACTGTTTTATGCGCGCACTGTGCATGCATTATAGTTGCTCGTGTCTCCGACGCGAGTCTTCCCGCCACGGAGTGACGGGCAACTATGGGTTGCGGGCAAAGCCCGCGTTAAGGATCTGTCGCTCATGACAACTCAACATCCTGACGGTCGTTGGAATTCGCTCTACTCACGACGAGACGCGCTGAAATCGTCCGCTTCCGGATTCGGCTACATTGCGTTTGCAGGGTTGGCCCACGAGGAAGCGGCCACACAAGCTCGCGGCGGCGGGCTGGATGCCAGAGCCACGCACTTTCCCGCGCGAGCCAAGCGCGTGATTTTCCTGTGCATGAATGGAGGCCCGTCGCATGTCGATTTATTCGACCACAAGCCCGTGCTGAACCGTCAATCGGGCGCTGCCTCGACCATTGGACGTGAACGAGGCGGAGCCAGGCTATTGGGCTCGCCGTTCAAGTTCGCGCAACACGGTGAGGCGGGGCTGTGGATTTCAGAAGTCTTCCCTGAGTTGGCCAGACAGGTCGATGACCTGTGCGTCATCAACAGCATGCACACCGATCTGCCGAATCATTCGCAGGCCTTCATGCAAATGCACTCCGGCAGTTTTCAATTTGTGCGGCCATCGGTCGGGGCCTGGACGCTGTACGGTCTGGGCAGCGAAAACGCGAATCTGCCTGGCTTCATCACAGTGAATCCTCCGTCGGACAATGGCGGCGCTCGAAATTATGGCAGCGGTTTTCTGCCAGCCATCTGCCAGGGCACGAAAGTCGGCGGCAATCAGATTCCAGGATTTTACGCGGCGTTGTTAGGCAAAGACCAGGAGCCTGGGCCACCGTTGAAGAACATCGAAAACACCCACATCTCCCGCGATCTGCAACGAACGCAGTTCGACCTTGTGCGAAACCTGAATCGTCACAAACTGGATCGCGACATTTATCATCCAGAGATCGAAGGCGCGATTGCATCGTTTGAACTCGCCTTTCGGATGCAGGATGAAGTTCCTGACGTGCTCGACATGCGATCCGAGCCCGAGTCGATCCTCAAGATGTATGGCGTCGGTGCTGGTCTGCCGACGGATCGATTCGGCCGGCAATGCATCATGGCTCGACGACTGGCGGAAGCGGGAGTGCGGTTTATTGAAATCACAGCTCCCGTCGGATGGGACCACCATTTCATTCTCAAAGAGGAATTGACGAAGAGCTGTGCGGCCACCGACCGGCCGATTGCCGCGCTGCTCGCCGATTTGAAGCAACGTGGCCTGCTCGACGACACGCTCGTCATCTGGGCCGGCGAGTTCGGACGCACGCCGTATGCTCAGAGCGGCAATGGCCGCGACCATAACAACAAGGGTTACACGATCTGGATGGCTGGCGGCGGCGTCCGGCGAGGTATGACCTACGGAGCCACCGACGAATTCGGTTACGAGGCGGTCGAAAACCCAATGCACATCCACGACTGGCACGCCACGGTTCTGCACCTGCTGGGACTGGATCACGAACGCCTGACGTTCCGCTACGGCGGTCGCGACTTCCGCCTCACTGATGTCTATGGCAACGTCGCAACGGACATCCTCTCGTAGCCACCGACAAATCCAGCGTGTCAGGTTCGTGCTCTGTCAAGACTTGATTTTGGAGTAGGCCGGACCAAGCGGAGCGCCGTTCCGGCAATTGGCCGATCTGCCGGAACGGGGCTGCGCTTGGTCCGGCCTACAGATTCAAAGGCAATTCGTTGGCTCGACAGAGCAGAACGCCCGAATAATGAAAATGCCCGTTTGGTAAACAAACTTCACGGAAGAATCTTTAGTCGCGTGGCCACAAGCGTGCCAGTGCCACCGAGGAACAGAGTGCTGTTTTTCGAATTCAGGTAAGGCGCATACTCGCGCAGGTCTGGAATGACGGTCTCAATGTCGTCATCCGTTGGCCCGTCATTTTCAGGGTCCACCTCAAATGTCAAGGAGTCACCCTCCTTCGTCATTCGCACAAGATGAACGCCTGTCTGGAGAACTTTCCCTAACCTGACCATGCCGGACTTCCCACCTTCCAATTGGACTTCTCCGTCACAGTGGTGCGGCGCACAAACTACAATGAAAACGGATTCAGCTCGCCTGTTCGCGGAACCATCCTGCCTTCCAGCGCCAATTCCGATATGCGCAATGCCGTCGTTTGGACCAAACGTCACCAGAACCTCAAAGATGAAATTGCGATCGAGGAAATTCCGCTCGCGCGTGACGATGATGCCGGCTTCATAGGCGTAGTGTTTCGGGAAGCCCAGAAATCGGATTCCGTCTTCCGGAGTGCGTTCCAAAGTCGCCGTTGTCGTCAGGTACTTTGGGAGTGATTTCGACTTGCCGAGGTACTCGAGTTCGCCACTTGGTTTCGGCACCTCCTCTTTTTTGGACGAAGACCTTGGCGTGCCGGGTCTTGATCCTGTGGACGAGTTCAATGCAGAGGATCGCGCTGTGAATTTCACCGGAGCGGATACTGCAAGCAGGATTTCGCCTGTTTTTACATCAATGAGTCGCAGATGGGCCTTGCCCGCACTCTTTTCCTGGATGATCTTCCCGGTCAGCACCATGCTCGCGCCGGTCAGTTTCCCCAGTTGCTGTGCGGATTTCTGGTCGAACAGAATCGTGTTTTGTGCAAGCAACTCAGACAACACCATGTCCAGCGCACTCCGTTCGACCACGCTCACGTTTCTCTGCACGAGCGCGCTGACAAGTTCCTCTGCAAGGCTGTTGCCAGTCGGATTGGCTGAGCCATCATCATTGGAAAGCGGACAGACCGCGACAATGATTTTGCCCCCCTGCGGTTCGACCTCGTCACCGACTTCCAGTTTGATCTCAAGGTCGCCGATGAGTCGGGCCTTGGAGACTTTCTGATTGACTTCCGATATTTCAAGCTCCGCAATCCTGGCTCGTTCACTGGCAAGCACTTCCCCGGTATCAGGATCAACGATATCCCCTTCGCCGCGAAATACGGATACCTTCTGTCCGACCGCCACACCACTGGACTCTCCCAGCGTGAGATATACGACCTGCGGACTGACCTTGGCGATCTTGCCGGCAGGAGCCTGACGCTCTGACAGAAGACTGATTTTTCTTCCCATCACTGCCGGAAGTCCGACGTAACCCGCAGCGTTATCCAGCGTAATCGGATTCTCAATCCGGGTCACCGAAGTTTTGTCGAGGGACACGCTGCGATTGGACTGAAAGTCGAATATCTGCACCGACTTCGCGTCTTCATTCTGCAGTTCGCCAACCAGCGAACCGGACTTCGTCATCACACGGACGAGTGGTAATTCCTCTGGCGGCGCAGAGGGATACCCAGCACCTGCCAGAAACGTGACAAAGAGCATCAGGCAAGCCATTGGAATCCGACTAAGAACTGGAACCAATGCCTTCGAAGTATCGTTTTGCATAATCTGAGTCTCTGTCAACTGCGTGGCAGCACTGATCGTAGTCGGGAAACCAATATGCTGTCATTCTGCGGACACGAGAATAACGCTGTTCGTACGCATTGTGAAGTGCAACCGCATTGTCCATGAAGAATTCATGCATGCCAACCACTTTCCAGCGATTCGCTTTCGGATGCATGATGAAACATCGGACATGAATGTCCAAATGCTCACCGATCAATCTGCGGAATCGACCTTTGTTCCAGCCAGCGTTTGAACGACGTTTGACTTTCACCCGATGTCTGACCGGCAAGCAGATTCGCCACGCTGATGTCTTCGTCGAGATCCGGCCAATGAATTCCGCGTCCATTGCCGATCAGCCGCCAATGGCTTCGCTCCACAGATGTTCCATGCGAGAGGCGAGGATACCACGCAATCGGAACCGAAATCATTCGCCCATCGGACAAATTGACAGCCAGAACATCGTCGCTGACGTTTGCGTCTGTGGCCTGCGGGAATTGAGTTTCAACCGTTGAAGAATTCATCCCAGCTCGCCTGTAACTTGTGTTGATGTTCGATTATCAGTTCTTCGATCCTGTTGACTTCGTTCGGCGAGAAACCATGACTTCTCGCGAACCTGACAGGGTCAATCCAGAATTTCGCCTCAAAGTTTTGGCGTTCAACATGCACATGCGGTGGCTCGTCTCGATCTCCGGCATAGAAGAAGAATCGGTATGGGCCGGTTCGAAAAACTGTTGGCATTTCTTTATGCTATGGTCATATCCATTATTCTGCAACGCCGCACGACCTGCCTGAATCCTGGTTCAGCAGAAAAACGAACCAAGTTGCTGCTGTCGTTCTAATTTTCCTGCCCACCATTTTCCTGCCGTTGAATTTCGGATACACGATGGAGAATATCATCGAGGCGGTCCGGCTGGTCGCCCGCGTCCGGGAGGTCGCGCGGGGCGATTGCCACCCGGACCACCCTTATTTGGTTCTTCCGGTGTCAGGCCCACGACAATTTCGAATTGCGCTGTCAGTTCCCCGATATTGGATTCCGGCATGGGCGCGAATTCAGCGGTTACCGCATCTTTGCCGTCACCGAGAGCCTGATAGATTCCGTCACCATCGTTTCCTGCGTCTCCCTTCACGAACAACTGCGTCGTCAGCAACCGCTCACGACCGCGCGACACGGCAAAGTGAATGTGAGGCGTGCGGCCTGGGTAGGGCACAGGTTTGATTGTCCGGAAGTAGTATCTGCCTGCAGTGTCCGTCAGAAAGCGGCCATATCCCTGGAAGTTTCGGTCGCGGTTCTCAGCATTTGATGTTCCGGAATGCAGATAGGCTCCATGTTTGTCGCATTGCCAGATTTCGACCAGGCAATTCCGGATGGGAGCTCCATCGACCCCCAGCACTCGCCCTGTGACATGCGAGATTTCGCCAACTGCCGAAGTGATGCTGTCAGTGATCACCAGGAGATCGTTATCGGTATCGAGCGGTAATTTGTCAGGATAAAACGGCCCTTCAGTCGTCTTCGGTGTTTTGCTCAAGTCCGCAGCCAGCAACAACGAAGCGGAAGGTAATGCAGCCAGCAATGAAGCATGCTGAAAAAAAAGACGACGAGAGATCATGTGGACGCTCCTGATCAGGAAATGAGGTCGATGACAGGCGGCGCAAGTTTAACGGTTCTATACCCCGTGAACAAGCGATACCGAGCGTGCCCGTGAAGTGCTGCGACGTGCTGTTGTAACTCACGCGGTTGACGATGGCACAATCGTTTGACCGCGTGGGCAACGCCCCGCGCTTTGTATTTCAAATTTCAAATACGAAATTTCAAATAGAACAATCGCGGCCCGCTGGGCACGCGGTTAAACGAGTCAATGCCAACCGTGTGAGGTATAAAGTGCATCCGCTATTTGCCAGTCGCCAATTCCTGTGCGTCCTCTGTCGGCAGTGTCTTTGGCCAGTTGCCTCGATAGACAAGGTTCCGCACTCGGCACTGTGTCTTGTTGGAATATCGAAACAGTCCGAAGAAGCGTTCGTTAGCTCGTTCAGTGACTGTATGTGTCGCCACGTCGATACCATTGACTGAGATGGTCAGCTGGTCGCCTTTCAATGTCAGCTTGACGCGGTTCCAGTCGTTCGGTTTCAGGTCAATTGTCGCTGCGGCTCCGGCCAGCGGCGAAGCATTGTCGGGTGCCAGATCGCGAGTTTCGTACTGAGCCTCGGTCAGAGTGTGCAGCTTTGCTCCGTCAGGTTGCAGGAGGATCGCTGTTTTTCCGACGGCCGGATGAATTTCCTGTTCGCCCGGAACGTAAAACGTCTCGAATTCGATTTCGCCGTCCTCCAGCATCGGTCGCTGATACAGCAGCAGACTTTCCGTTGGACCGGCGGCACCCGTCTTCAGTTTGCCGACGATCTCATCGCCGACTTTCTGCCATGGAGCGGCGTTGGCGGCATCATCGCTGGCGGTTGAGTGCCATTCGCCAAAGGTGTCGGCTCGCCAGCAGGCCCACCCGGACATGTCGATCAGATCGATCTGGTCCGGAATTTCCGGGGTTCCCACGATACGAAGATTGCGAATCGTCGCTTCGTCCGTTGGGTTGTGTGATTGCAGGACAACCCACGGGCTGGGTGATCCCTCGAGGGTCTGTTCATGGATCGGCACACCATTTGTGAATGTGGTGATCTTTGAACCATCGACAACAATCCTGAAGCTGGCCATCGGCTCCCAGGCGGGCAACGTCACACGCTGCTCGATATCATTCGACGCATGCATCAACTTGATGACCTTCACCGCCTTCAGATCATGACGCGGTTCTGCCGAATGCATGCCCCACGTCACGGCGACTTCCTGATAGCCATACGTGGATCGATCCACGAGGATCTCAAATTTGCCGCGCAAAGGCGACTGGAAGAAGAGCTGAGTCCATGTTTCGGCCGGATGATGTTTTACCTCACCGGGCGTGAAGGACCAGTGTGACGCATGTTGACCGCGAAATCTGTGATCGGGCTTGACGTACGGAACCGATGCCCATTGCTTGAGCTTGGCGGCTGTTGATTTGCCGGCGTCATTGGCGGAGTCGCCCGCGGCTAGCGCCTTGCGGCTCATGAGATCCAGTCGTCCGATCAGTCCGTGTGCCACCTTGTGGAACCGATCGTCGTTTGATCGCAGTTTTTCATCTCGTTCGTTGTCGCGGAGTTTCGTGGCGATCTCGCCGGCAGACGACAGCGATTCAGGGTGATTCATAGCTTCCCACGCGACGAGCAACTCGGCGGCCCGCTGCTGCGGAGTCAGCGTTTGCGGCAAACCAGTAGCCAGCGTTGTTTGAACGACAGTCAGGGCAGTGCGAGTTTCTTCTGGATCCATCCCCTGCATCGCCAGCAGTGCTTTCAGAGCCTGCTTGTTGCGTTTATCGACATCGTTGACAGTCACGATTGCCTCAACATCTTTCGATAACTCTTCAATGCGATTCAGCGCTGTCGCCAGCCGCACAAGTTCCAGCGCAGGGCTTTGCAGATCGGAGGACGTTCGATTGGCTGCATCGGCCTCCGGCCCGATCGGCGTACTATTCCACCCGAGGCGGATCAAATTGACATCGTTGCTCACCAGCACCCAATCTTTCAGCAATGCATAGCCATCCACTGCGGGCAATGCCTTTGCTTTGGCCAGCAATTCCGGAACGAGCAATTCCCCCAATGGCTCTGGCAGGATTGAATTGATCAGACGTCGGTCGGCGGGGCCAAGCGGCTCGGTCAGGTCGAGCAGGTGGGAATTCAACTCTTCGACAGATCCGTTCGGCCACGTTCCGCTGAGCGTCACGTTACGAACTCGAGCCTCCTGCGGAAAATAGCGGAAGAATCCGGGACGGAAATCCTTCATCTCCGGAAGCGGCCTCGCAAAGATGAGTTCGCCGTTGAGAGTGATCTCAATCGTATTGTCGCGGCGTGCCATCGTCACCTGATTCCAGTCGGCCTCCTTGAGTGGCAACGTCTTTGAACCACGCTGGAATTCACTTTCGACGAGGCTGTTGTCGTTCGAAATCCTGCGAAATTCGTTGTCGAAGACGCCGGATGCCAGCCAGTGAGTTTTCACACCGTCCGGTTCGATCATAAACGCCAGACGTCCGATCGACGGATGGGCCACGATACGATCGGCGTCTCGGAAGAATTCGTAGCTGAATGTTTCATCATTCAGCAAAGGCCGACAGTAAAACAGGGAACTCTGCTCATCGCGATCCGACAACGGGTTTGCTCTTCCAGTCATGACTCCCGACTTCACGGACCAAAGCGGTTCGGTGGCAGCGTCGCGCTGGCGATAGAAGGCTGAACTGTTTTCATCGGTGACTTTCTCTGCCAGAATTCGAGGAGAAGGCATCGAGCCAGGAAATCCAGAACAGCCCCAACCGGGCATACTTTGGTCCCCGATTAATGCCACTTCATGCGGAACCTCTGGAGTTCCAGCGAGCCGCGGGTTGCGAAAGACGGACATCTTGCTGCCCTCGGTCGCGAGGACGATCCACGGCACGGTGCCGGTCAGTTTTTCTTCATAGATGAGATTGCCATTGTTCAAATATCGCATCATGCCGTCATGCGCCTGAATCGTGATGTGATTGAACGACGGCACTCCGCGTTTCATGCCGGTTGGTCGGTCGATGGAATCTTCACCCGTAAAATTGAAAACTCCGCCGGAAGCGCCCCAGGTGTTCGAATTGACAATCACTCCACCGTAGCCTGCGTCGCATTCTCCCCAGTATTTTTCCAGACAATCCACATGGAATTCAAAATTACCAACCAACGGCCATTTTAAATAGAGTGTGTCCCTGGACGATCCGGAGTAGTGAGAAATGAGATTGTCGTGCCCCAGCCAGAACTGTTCGGCGTTCACGGCAGCACTGGACAAGACGACCTGGGGCACCCAGTTGGCAAGTTGTGTGTGAAACTTCGACTCCAGCTTGCTGCCAAAGTTTTTCGCGAGTCGATCAGCGAACTCTGTTTCAATGTAAGGAACGAATGCGGAGCCGTTCGTATCCTCGAATGGTTTTCGAAGTTTCTGCTTCCCGTAACTGACAGCGATTTCATTCAATTTGTCAGACCGCAGAGATTCTCGCAGAACCAGAAAGTCGGGAAACGCAGTGCGATTCTGGCGATCCTTGCGGCGTTCGGGCATGGAATCAAAGAATTGCCGGAAGACTGGTTCGAACGCATCTCGATCCAATGTTTCCATCTGAGTCAGCATCCACAGGAAATCCGCGTTCGGCAGTTTTTCGTCGTAGGCCTGCTTTGCGAGCTGCGACAGTTCCGCCAGCGCTCCGGTTTCGCGCGCGGCGTCAATGAGTTCGGTCAGGTTGCACACGACCGAATCGAACTGAGTCTGCCGCACTGGCGCGTCAGCAGGTACAAAAATGTCCGGGATGTGTGAATCCTGAATCCAGTGCGCGAGACATCGAACGGTGCGACGATTTTCAGTTGGCATCGTCCACGTGCGCCAGGCTTCATATCTTTCCTTCGGAGGCAATTTTGCAAAGTCATTGGCGACAATGATCAGCGGAAATGCGACGTCGGGAGGGGAATACTGCTTCGCGTCGAAATCAGCCGTTCTTCCCAGAAAATCTGCTGCAATCGACGGCACGTTGTTCCGGGCAGATTCGGTCGCAAATCGGCCCAGATCACTCCACTGTTTGTAGAGTCCATAGTCGCCGCCATAGCGCGCCGCATCGACCTGGCTGGCAGCCTGTTGTGCTTCGAAATACTTGCGGACACCGTCAAGATCACCGCTTTTGGCGAGATAGTGGTTGACCATTTCATCAAGCTTGCCAGTCGCAGTGGCGATTTCACCACTGTTCCTGTCCGGAGTCGTCCACGGGATCTGGACGGCTGCTTTCAAAATGGCATACGCCGCACTTTCCAGGACTTTCCGATCGGCGGCAGGCAGTGCAGCGTGGCAGGCGAGTTGATACATCGCGGGGTTGGGTGCTTTTTGCAATGACTCGGCGAGTTCTTTCAGATGCTCGGCTGCTGCATTCTCTTCGCTGACTGCGAGATCGGCCTGCGTCAACAGAACAAGCGCAGGCACGATCGCCGAAGGATTTGCCTTCCTCGCTTCGATTTGCGTCTTCAGGTCAGCAATCCGGTCGGCCCGTTTCGCCCAGCCCACGAGCGTCGCTCCAAGACTCATTGACTTCGCGTTTCGCAGTTTTGTGTTGTCCGGAAACAGCATAATGTCGTTTGGGCGCGACGATGGAAACACGAGCGGCTTGAGGATCTGGTAAACTTCATCAGCGGGATACTCATCCCCCGTCCATTGGGTGACAACGCCCTGCAATGAAGCCACGAGTTCGGCATCAAACTGGCCAGTTCCTGTTGGTACGGGCACGCCGGACGATCGCATGACTCGACCATTTGTGGCCACAGGTGTGATTGTTGGATCCGGAACCGGTGACCCGCCTGCCATCGCTTCTCGCACGGCGTTACGAGACAAATTGGCCATCCCGTTTTTCGCCGCAGTGTCAGCGACTGTCATGGCAAGGCGAAATTGGGAAATCGTGAGCGGCGGACCCACTTCGTCCGGGGGCGAGATTTTGGGTGTCGGCACAGCACGTTGAGCAACCTCCGGCGGTTGCAGTAGGGTTGTGGTGGCGAAGAATGCGGTGCGCAAGATGTCGTTTCCGGCCCAACGGGCCAGCCCTATGACAGCCCAGGGCAACGCCCTGGGTTCATGTGGCAAATTTGTACCACGCTCCGACGGGGCGGCGCTAAGGGCTGAGACAGAAATAAGTGGGGCACGATTCCATCGTGCCGAGCACGTTAGAAACGTGCTCCACGTCCGCAAGTTTAGGGTCGCCCCGTTGGGCAACGCCGTGAAGGATTTTTCCCGCCAAAACACAGGATTTATGAAAGGCATTGCGGGGCGAACCGATCCTGCGTTTGAGCCACGAATGTGGCGGCAGGTTGTAGCCACGGGCGTGAGCCCGTGGTTGGGGAAGCACAGGTGATTTTCAGTCCTGAAAGGACGACATGAGACGCCCCAGTCGCAATTCCTGTCGTCCCTTCGGGACTTCCGACGCTCCATCATCGCGTACCACGGGCTCGCGCCCGTGGCTACATCTTGTCGTCCCTCCGGGACTGAATCACGGTCCCTGGAATCACGTGGATTATGTCCTACTAGTGGTGGACCGGCGCTCGCGATGCTCGCTGGTCCCACCCTACGGATTGCGCCGACGGGTTTTTCAGCGTCCTTCGCTTTTCGTTTTGGACGTTCCGTGGAAATTCGCAGTAGCTCGGTCAACTTTGCCTCTGCCTCATCCTTTTGGCCGTTCGCTAAAAGCGTCTGACTCCATTCCAACAGGATACTCGACACGCTCTGCAGCCCTGTTTGTCGGCGAGCGGCTGCTATTGATCGTTCGGCCAGCTCGGCAGCCTGGGGACGCAAACTTTCATTCTTGAAGGCCTCACGAGCGACAATCCACAACGGGACTGACATCGCGGCGACTTTACGCTGTCGAGAATTCGGGCGGCGGCCCTCGGCGATGTCTTCCAGTGGTTGCTCAGACACGAGCTTCGCCAACGTCTGGACTGAATCTGCAAAACGAGTATCCAGAATTTGACCGCGAAATGCTGCCAGCACGATGGCCACGGAAAGGTCCGTCGGATGCTGTTTCTGCAACGTCTCAAGCCGGGAGTCGATGGCTGTCCTGACCTTTTCATCTCTGGCCAGTGTCACAAGTAATCTCACCAGTCCGCTGTCAATCGATTCCGGCGTCGCAGCACTGGATGCAATACTGGTCGGAACCCGAATCATCAGATCCAGCGATGGCCTGGATCCGCCCGACGTCGCATCGCTCGCCGCCGATTCAACCGTCAGCAACTGTTCGACTGCCACTGCCGCCTGAGAACTGTCCAAAGCCGCCATCGCCTTTGACAGTCCGGCTTTTGCCTGAGTCACGTAGTAATCGGCATTACCGTTCCAGGTTCCTGCCAGTTTCAGGTCAGCTTCATCGTTCAGCATGTTCTGGTAGATCTTGACGGCATCAACGGTGTATTTCATCTCCAGAAAATGGTTCGCCGCAGTCATCGAATTGCTCGCGCGTTGATAGGCAGCATAGTCTGGCTGAGACGTGTTCATTCGGACGTTTTGAGTCGACTTCATCAGCAACGCCCGCGCGTCTTCGCGTCGGCCGTTGGCGATGTACGACTTGATCAACCGCGGTCCCGGCGAGTATTCAAACTGGTCCATGCCGCGTTCACCATTCATGGCCTTTTCAAACAGGCTCAAAGCCAGCTCGCGAGTTTCCTGGAACTCGTCCAGTTCCTGCGCGATCAGCCAGCCGGAGTCGTATGGAATTGATTTCATCACCTCTTCGCGGGCCATCAACGCTTCCAGTCGCTGGCGACCTTCTACCTTCTTCCCCTGCTTCAGATCAATGAGGGCGAGCATGGCCGGGCCAGCGTACCAGTCCGGATGTGTCTCGACCATGCCTTCGATGGATTTCCGCAGATCGTCGATGCGCGGCGACTTACCCAGCCCCTGCAGCAGAGAGTCGAAATTTGAGTTGACGGTTCCGCCGCTCGAGTATGAAGAGAGCTTGAGTCCCGTCCACGGATCTGACTTAAGATCCGCTTCGGTCGGCAGCACCATTTTCTTACCAAGCTCAAAGAAGCTTTCCGACTGCCAGAGCTTAGGATTGCGCACTTGAGAGATCAGGTTCGTCCGATACGATGGAAATGCTTCCACGACGTTTTCGAGAATCTCCAATGCAATCTTCTCGTTGGATTCGTCATTCAGAAGTTCGCTGACGAAGTCAACCAGATAAAATGGCTGGCTGATTTTTTTCAGGTTCATCGACTTCAGCGCGGCAGCGACGTCTCCGCTTCTCTTCGCGGCCTGAAACAGGCTGCGGATCTGATAGAAGTCTTCAAAGATCCAGTCGGGCTTCTGTTGCATGAGTGTCAGGTACTGATCACAGGCTTCGCTGATTTTTCCCGTCTGCTGCCAGTGCTTGGCTAACTGCAATCGTAAGGCGAATGCCTCAGGGCGTGACGCGATCGCTTTCTCCAGCAACGGTCCGACTTTGTCCTTTTGTCCGGTAATCCCATAAAACTCGATAAGCTGCTCGTACAGTTTCGGCGATTCCGGCGATCGTTCCAATTGGGACTCCAGCTGAGCGACCAGCGTCTTTAATTCGCCCGTTTGCTGCAACACCGTTAAAGCCTGAGTGCGTGAGCTGTCGGTTGAAGTGCCGTAGCGGTTCGGATTGCGAGTCGCATTGGCCATCGTCGTCATCGGGCTGACAGTTTTACGCAGTAGCATGTGAGCCAGCTGTTTGGCTCGGTCTGCTTTTCCCTGACTCTGATACAACATCATCAACGATGCCAGGGCCGGCGGCTGATTGCTGGACTGCCGCTCGGTTCGCGCAATGACGGCATCCGCCATGTCGGTCATGCCAAGTCGTCGCATACCGTCCACCAGCGATAACTGCGTGGCGGAATCCAATCGCAGTCCGAAGAGTCTCTCGGCTGCCGTGCGAGCACGCTCGTTGTCGCCGAGTCGTTCCGCCAGCGTCAACGCCATCAGTTCACGTCGCTGCAGCAGTTGCTGGTCACGAGCGACGACAGAATCGACAATTTCCAGCGCATCCTCGATGTCCCCGCGCTGAGATCGCAGCTCTGCCAGTTCAAAGCGAGCGTTCGGATCGTTCTTCTGTGCTTCCCCAAGCTGCACAAGAATCTCAACGGCTTCATCCTGCTCATCGGCCCACCAGAGCTCCGTCGCGAGATACAGATTCGCGAACTGAACATCTTCCGGAGAAGCCGCTTTCGCTCGATCCTTCAGCCGCGTTATCAAATCGGGCAGAACATCGTTCCTTTTGAGCACCTCGTGGACATCCCGTAGCAGCCTTGCAACAGATGAATCGAGATTTTTTGACGGCCAGGTCACCTGGATGTACTGATTTTCCTTGCCGTAGATCCAGCTCATGCTGACTTGATTTTGAGACGCCGTCGCTGTCGATGACCGCCGTGCCTTCGCTGCCTGAGCCGCCAAAGCAATCTGCCGCTGTTTGCCTTCGATGGTTGCAATATCCAAAACCTGATCAAGGATCGACAGGATCTGAGCGTTTTCTTCGTCCGGACCAAGTCGGCCGATCCACTGCATCAACGTATTTGACATCCCGGCCAGTATTGGTCGAGCCTGTTGCGACGCCTTTGACCCGAGCGGAGCGGGCTTTGCGATTTCTTCCCGGGCAGCCACTTGCCAGCGCTGGAAAAACTCCGGAAGCTGTTCAAGCTCTTCCTGCTGAAGCATCACGGACATAGCTCCGGAAAGTTCCGCCGCCGATTTCGCGGACGAATACAGTTCATTAAGTCGTGCTTCCGCCTCTGCGTCACGTTTTGCAAGCTTCAGTTCTTCGATAATCTGCATTGTGAATTGCTTACCTCCAGCCATGGCACCGATCATTACATACGAACCTCCCACCAGGATGTACCCATTGCCGTCGGAGTCATAAACGATCTGCCCACCCATCACAGCGGCCGACTCATTGCCCTTTTTGTCGGCATCTTTTGAGAGGTCGTCCACGCACTTGAGCATCAAGGCCAGATCTTCTTCTGACAGCGGCGTCTTGCCGGCATTGGGGTCATCTTGACTCGATCTGTTCGGAGTCGTAGTGACATGGCGGGTTCTCAGTGATGTCAAAAAGAACTGCTGTTCCTCCTGACCGCCGGTCTCCGCCAGATCGCGCGCGATCTGAAACGTCGTCGCCTGGTCTCCTTTGAGTCTTGCGGCATAGAGCCAGTCATAGATCGCATTACGACTCGCTCCTTCAGCCTGAGCCTTCTCGGCGATGCTGGTGATCACTGTTTTTGCGTTTGCTTCCGGAGCAGGAGCAGCAACTTTCGAATCTGGAGTAGCACCCGGCGCGGCTGTGGCAACCTGATTCTCGCTGGCTGCATCGTCCTCAAATCTCATCAGCCACGCGAAACTCGCCATGCGAGCCACTCCGTACTCTCGCGGAGTCCAGGTCTGCGGACGCGAAGAACTGCCGCCGTAGTAGTCTTCCGAAATCAACCCAGTCGCAGCCTGCACCTGACTGGAGTTGTTCACTAACTGCAGCGGCGATCGTTTCTGCGGCCCTTGCGTTTGATTCCCCTTTAGATTCTCCGACTTCGCCTTTGCCTGAGCCCGTTTGAATTCATCGGTCGCAAACAGTCCGTACGTGTCATGCGGAATCGTCAGCGCCAGAATTCGCTCGAAGCGGCTTCGGGCTTCGTCCTTTTTCTCCAGCTTCGCCCACGCCACTCCTTCGCGATACAGCAACTCCCAATCTTCGCGCTGTTGGCTAAGCAGCGGTTCAGTAATGCTGATGACCGCTTCGTAGGCTCCCTGATTCAACAGGGAATCAATGCTCTTCAAAAGCCGCGCCGGATCTTCCTCACGAGCTGTCAGCTTGACCAGAATCTCCATGGCTTCGTCGCGATCACTGTGAGTCTGTAACATCGCCACCAACGGAAACTCCGTCTCATGGCCTGGAGCGATCGCAATCAACTGCCGCTGATATCCGATCGCCGCTTCCAGATCGCCGCTGGCTTCACACAGTTTGGCCAGTTGCTGCAGCAGATTCGTGTCGCGACTGTCTTCGCCCAGCAACTGCTCCAGCTCCGTCCGAGCCGTCCCGAAATCGCCCGAAGTCTGCCACGCCTGAGCCAGGCAGATCGTCATCTCACGTCGCTTTTCTTCCTCACGACGATCACGTTCGAATCGTTCGATGAGCTTTTCAAGCTGGTTGATCTGTTCATACAGCGGCACGAGTTTCTGAGTCAGATTCGTCTTGTCCTCAACGGTTTCCGACTTATCAAACGCACGCCAGTAAACTTCAATGGCTTCGTCCGTTCGCAACTGATCCGCCAGTGCTGCGGCCAGAGCCATGATCAGATGGGGCTCATTCGGATTGATCCGCACCGCCTTGCGCAGCGCTTCCAGACCTTCGTCTGATTTACCCAGGCGGAAACACATCTGCGCGAGGAACTCGTAATTGTCCGTGTTCCCCGGTGCCGACACGATGAGTTCATTCGCCGCTGCCAGAGCTTGTTCGGAGCGTCCCATCTGCGCTTCCAGACGAGCGACGTTCATCAGATGGTCACCCTTCGCCCGTCGATCGCTTTCCGCCAGCCGACGACTATATTCTGCGGCCTGGCCGAAGTTGCCGGATGATTCCGAGATCCTTGCCGCTGCGTTGAGCGTCGGGACGGACTTCGGATCAATCGAAAGTCCCTTTTCGACAGCTTCCGTCGCATCCGACCATTGTCGGTTTGCTTCGTAATAACGAGCCAGTACGGTCCAGTCGGCCGGAGTCGCAGCCGCGTTGGCTTTCACGCTGGTTTCTAACCTTGCGATTTCCTCTTCCAGCTTCTGACTGGATTGATAGATCTCAATCCTTTGCCGAATCAATGAATCTCGTTCATCATCGCTGGCCGCCAGAAGTTGGGCTGCATCGATAAACGTGAGTGCTTCGTCGTACTTCGTTGCCCGCATGAGGTATTCGGCGGCTCGCATCTGCAGCACGAATTCCTTCGGAGCCAGTTTACAGGCATCGCCGATTTCCTTCACGGCCTGATCGAGATACCCGAAGCTGTTGTAAACCTCCGCCAGCCGCGCGACGTTTTCCGCCGTTCGCTGCGTGCCTTCTGCAATCGATGCCCACGTCTTCAATGCGTCGTCGGTCTTCTTCTGAATGTGATAGAACTCACCGAGGTACTCACGATACTGAGGATCCGCCGGAGCCAGCTTCACGGCTTTTTCATACAGCGTTTGTGCCTCGTCAATAAGATTCGCCTGGCGAAACAAGTCGGCAACCTGCGCGACAGTGATCGCATCGTCCGGGCGATTGGACACGATCTGATTCCAGATGCGAAAGGCTGCCTTCCTTCGCACTTCCAGATCCTGCGACTTATCCTTCAGGACCAGCTTGCCCCAGTCTCGCAGAAAATCCGAGTTCGTCGGTGCAGCGGCAACAAGTTGTTCATACTGTTTGATCGCTTCGGGAATTCGTTGATCGTCAACCAATTGATCGATGAACGACTTTCGCAGATCGGATCGCGATGGAGCCAGTTTCAGCGCCTTTTCCATCCACTGAGTCGCCTCAGGAACCCGCGCCGACTGGGCCAGAAACCGCGCGAGGCGAGCCATTCCTTCCACGTCTTCCGGATGCGTTCCGAGCCACTTCTGATAGTACTTGACGAGACTGTCCTGATCGCCCGATCGAAGGAACACGTCGTCAATCCGACGGCGAACGTCTTTGTAGATCCAACTGTCAGGATCCAGCTCCGCCATGACTTTTTCAAGATCAGCGATGCCGTTTTCCTTCTGAGCACTCTTGATTTTCAGTTCGGCAACTTCGATCAGACACATCGTGCGGCGGTAGTCGTCTTTGACGAGTTTCGCCAACCGCTCATAACGCGACAATGCTTCGGCAGCATCACCTTCCTCAGCCAGTGTTACGGCAATCTGTTCGAGCACTCGCGGATCATCCGGGAAGAGCGATTCGAGTCTCTGCCACACTTTCATCGCGTCTTCGGTTCGTTGAGCCCGCTGGTGAACTCGGCCCAGCTGCTGAAAAATCTCCAGCAGGTCATTTCGCTGCGGCTTGCGTTCGATCGCTCGCTCGAACGCCGCGATTGCTTCCTCATTCTGCCCGATTCGCAGCAGCGATTGTGCAAGATAGTAAGACGTCAACGGATCGTTGGGTCGATGAGTCTCCGCCTGGCGAAACGCATCGACAGCATTTCCATCCTGGCCTCGCTGAGCTTCAATCAACCCAAGCAGCGTCCATGATGTGCCATCTTTGGGATTGGCCGTCGTCTTTTCTTTCAGCCCGGCAATAAACTTGTCGAGTGTCCCGAATTCAACATGATGCCCGTAGACTCGATCTAGCGCCGTCCCTCGACGGGGACTCTTTTCGAGCACCGAGAGAAACCGCTGGGCCGCTTTGATTTGTTCGGCTACTTCTTCAGACGGTTCGTCCGCGATCGCCCGCAGAGGGCCAGTCATGTTGCAGATTGCGATTACGGAGAAAACCGCGGCCAGGAAGTAGCGTGACCAGCCGCAAGAGAAACGGACAGCAATCATCAATCTGCTCCGAAATTACATTCTCCGAGAATCAAGCGATCACTGAAGCTACCAAATCTGTGCCACGATTGCTAGAAACCAGCCTGATGGATTAAGGGGGCGCTCTGTGAAGTGTCTCCCCCTATTTTCACTCATTTAGATGAATGCAGAACATACATAGACTTCGCGCGGCTGGAAATGGGTCCGGCGAGCGGGGGACGTCAGTCCCCTGATTTTTGCCGTGTCCACGCGGTCAATCAGGGGATTGACATCCCCCGCTCGCCAAAGAAATACATCAATTCCGACCGCTCGCACTATGACGTCCCAACAGGGCTCACACTCAATGAACGTTGACGACCAGCTGAAACAGCAACTTGATGATTTTCGAAAAGACTTTCATCGGCTGAGATCAGAAATTTCGAAGGTCATTGTTGGACAGCAGGAAATTCTGGATGACACGCTGATCTCGCTGATCGCCGGTGGCCATGTGCTGCTTGAGGGCGTGCCGGGACTCGGCAAGACTCTGACAGTACGAACTCTGGCGGATGCACTGCATCTGGATTTTCGGCGCATTCAATTCACGCCCGACCTGATGCCTGCTGACTTGATCGGCACTCAGGTGATTGCCGAATCCGGCGACGGTCGAAAAGTATTTGAGTTTCAGAAGGGTCCACTCTTCGCAAACGTCCTGCTGGCCGACGAAATCAACCGAGCGACACCGAAGACTCAGTCTGCTCTGCTGGAATCCATGCAGGAGCATTCGGTCACCGTCGCTGGCGTGACGCACCGCCTGACGGAACCATTCTTCGTCATGGCGACGCAGAACCCGCTGGAAATGGAAGGCACCTATCCGCTGCCTGAAGCTCAGCTGGATCGATTCTTCGTGAAGCTGCTGGTGAAATATCCAACGGTGACCGACCTGGAAACCATTCTCGACCGAACAACCGAAAACCTGAAAACCAAAGCCGAAGCGGTGCTCACAGGTGAGCGGATCCTGCAGATGTCTCAGTTGTCCCGCATGATTCCGATTGCCAACGACGTGCGACGTTACGGGATTGCTCTGGTCGTGGCGACTCATCCCGATCACGAATTGGCATCTGCTGCAGCCAAAAAGTACGTCCGCTACGGCGCGAGCCCTCGCGGTCTGCAGGCCCTCATTCTGGGAGCAAAGATCCGTGCGATCCTCGACAACCGCTACCACGTGGCTCGCGCGGACCTGAAGTCCATGGCGTTGCCAGTGCTGCGCCACCGTATGATCCTGAACTTCGAAGGCCAGGCCGAAGGCATCAGTGCCGATGACGTGATCCAGAAAATGCTGACCGACGTGAAAGAAGATGCCTTGGCTGCCGCGTAGACAATGCTTGCTGGAATCACAGGTGGAACCACAGAATACACGGAAAGGAAACGCAGAAAGAGGCAGCGGCGAGCGGCTGGGCGTCAGCCCTCCGTGTGTTCATGCAGGGGCCACGGAGGGCTCACGCCCAGCCGCTCGCCATTGTCAATTCGCACCGCGTGAAGAATAATCTACGAAGGCGAGTCGTACGCAATCCGAGGTGCGTGTTGGAGTTAAAGTCAGTCTCTCAACTCGCGGAGTCCAAATCGAACGCATCGCCCGCTAAATCATCCTCCCCCCTATTTGTCCTCCTTACTTCTTCTTTGCTTTCCTGCGATTCTTCCGTGTATTCAGTGTATTCCGTGGTAAACCCTGCGATTTCCCCATGCTCTTTCCGTCCGACTTTCTGACTCGCCTTGAATACCTTTCGATTATTTCGAAACGTGTGTTCCGTGGTCAGTTGCTGGCTCAGAGGCGTACGATGCAGATGGGATCGGGAATCGAATTTTCCGACCACCGTGAATACACGACCGGCGATGACCTGCGGTATCTTGACTGGAACGTCTACGCTCGTCACGGAGACCTTCTACTCAAGCGGTTCCAGGAAGAGCAGGACCTGCACGTCTATCTGATGATCGACTGTTCCCGCAGCATGGCCTTTGGGAATCCGCCCAAGTTCGATCTCGCCCGACACCTGGTCGCCGCTCTCGCTTACATCGCGCTCGCTGATCTGGATCGCATCGCCATCATTGCCTATGCGAACGGAGTCATAGCGGAACTGCCGGTCACACGCGGAAAGGCTCGCATTCTGCCGATCATGAAATTTTTAGAAGAGTTGCCTGCCTCTGGCGAAGATACGAATCTGGAAAAAGCCGTCCAGGGATTGCTCCACCGAGGTGTCCGAACAGGCTTGGCCGTCGTCGTCAGTGATCTCTTCGACGAACACGGCTTCCAGCGAGGACTCGATCAGCTTCGTTATCGCCGTTTTGATGCTCACGTGATTCAGTTGCATGACCCCACGGAAGCGAACCCTGCGTTGCTCGGTGACGCAGAACTCGTCGATATCGAAACGGAGTCCGTGCGAAAAGTTACGGTGACAGAGCGTAATCTGAAAATGTACAAGCAGTTATTTTCGGACCACCAGACCGCAGTACGAGATTACTGTCACACATATGCGCTGGGCTGTACTCAGTCGCCGTCAGTGATTCGATTCGATGACTTAATCATGAGGATGATGAGAGCATCCGGTGCCGGTCGGTAACTAACGTAGCCCCGCCGCTCCGTCGGCGGGATTTTCTGTGTTTCTTTTTTTCTTTCGTAGGCTTGGGACTGAGACAGAAATGGGTGGGGCACGATTCCATCGTGCCGGGCACGTTGAAAACGTGCCCCACGTCCGGAAGACGACAGTTATTTCTTCGCCGGTCCTTAAGCGAACATCTTTTCCAATAAACATAAGACATGTCCTTCGCACTCCCCATCGCACTGACTCTGGCCGCCCTCGCGCTGCCGATCATTGCTTTGTACATCCTGAAAGTCAGGCTGCGGCGCGTGCCCGTATCGACCAATCTTTTCTGGAAACAGATTTACGAAGAGAAGCCGCCTCGATCCATCTGGCAGCATTTTCGGCACCTGCTGTCGCTGCTGCTGCAGTTGCTGTTGTTGCTGTTCATTGTGCTCGCCATTGCAGATCCGTACTTCTCATGGCAGTTGCTGCAGGCTCGGCGACTGGTGATCGTCATTGACAATTCCGCCAGCATGCGAGCCACCGATGTGAAACCGACGAGGCTCGATGCTGCAAAGAACGGTGCGCTGGAACTCATCGACGGCCTGCGGTTTCGAGATGAGGTAGCAATCGTACTGGCCGGGAGCACTCCGGAAGTGGTCGTTGGTATGACCGGCCACGCTCCGACGCTGCGAGACGCCATCAACGGGATTGAATTCTCAGACAATCCCACGTCGTTGACCACTGCGATTGAACTGGGACGTCGGTTGATCGGCGAACATCCTCATGGCCAGGTGCTCGTCATGACGGATGGCTGCGTCGAAGCCGTCGGACTGACCGACAGCGATAAACAAGCCCTGCCGACTGATCCCACGACTGCTGTGGCTGACGTCGCTGAAAAATCAGCGAGTAAAGAAACGCCGCCGGAACAGCCCGTGGAAAACATGAACGAACCGTCGCCCGTGGAGTATCGTCTGTTCGCAACCGAAGCTCCCAACATTGGAATCACGCAGCTTCAGGTGAGACGAAGTCTGATCGATCCGCTGGGCTACGAGATTCTTGCGTCCGTAAAAAATGCCTCCACGTCGCCCGTGGCCTGCCGTCTGGAATTGACTCTGAACGACATCCCTGTGGACGTGATTTCGCTCAAGCTGAAGCCGGAAGAACTCTGGAGTCGCTCGATCGAAAAGACGACACTCGACGGCGGCCCGTTAAAGGCAGTGTTGACCCAAATCGTCGCAGGCACCGTCGATGAAATCGCGGCGGCAGCGGCGGAAAACACAAAGGTCTCTGGCTCGACCACCTCAAGTGAGTTGGATCTGCTGTCAACCGACAATTCTGCCTGGGCGCTGCTGCCGGCCAGAAAGACGCAGAAGGTTCTCGTGGTTTCTCCGGGCAATCTGTTCCTGCAGAAAGTGTTTGAAGCAAACCCGCTTGTGGAAGTCACCGTCCGGAAAGATTTTCCGGAACAGTGGCCTTTGGATTCGATCATTGTTCTGCATGGTCCGTTGCCCGCCACACTGCCGTCTGGCAACGTCTTTGCGATCGATTCCATTGGCAGTTGCGATCAATGGGATCAGGGCGAAGTGCTGGAGAATCCAATCGTGACCGATCAGGACAAGGCGTCGCCGCTGATGAATCATATTCGCCTCGACAATGTGCTGATTCCACAGGCCCGGCAATTGCAGTTCAAGACTCCGCCGCATTCACTTGCGAAGACTTTGTCCGGCGAAATCGTCTTTGCCGAAGTCAAACGCCCGAATGGCAAATGCCTGGCACTCAGCGTCAGTCTTGACAGCAGCGATCTGGCGTTTCGCACAGCGTTCCCGATCATGGTCGCCAATTCGCTCGGCTGGTTCTCCGGAACAACCGGCGAGTTGCAAGCGTCCGTTCCGACGGGTGTGGTGACCACACTGGCGGTCACAACAAAAGCGGCAAATGTCTCGTTGCAATCTCCTCTGCAGAAGATATCAAGCGTTGCTGTTTCGAAACCATCCGACATTGAATCCGATTCGTCTTTGGTCACTGTGGGGCCATTGAATGAAATCGGACTCTGGAAGCTGACTGCGACCGGGCCAACGACTGCCAAAAAGGTCGAAGGACCGGAAATCGATTCACTGGCAGAAGTCGCCGTGAATCTTGCAAGTGAACGCGAAACCGATCTGCGTCCGTTGAAAGAACTGCTCGATTCGCCTGAATCGAAAACAATCATGGCAGGCTGGTTCGGCAAGCCGCTCTGGTTTTACCTGATCATTCTGGCATGCGTGCTGACGTCAGTGGAATGGTTTCTGTATCAGAGGAGATTTATTTCTTAGCCATGATTCCATTCGAATTCACTCGACCAACGCTGCTGATCCTGATTGTTCCGATCGCGATTGTGCTTGGCGTTGGATTTGTTCGAAGTCTCAGCGACTTTCCGCGTCCGCAGCGGATTGCTTCGCTGGTGACTCGATCGGTCGTTGGACTCCTGCTGGTGCTGGCATTGGCCGGGCTGACGTGGCTGCATCGAACGAACGAACAGTTCGTGTTGTTTGTCGTTGACCAAAGCTCGAGCGTTGGCGAGAACGCCGAGAAGACAGCGACCGAATTCCTTAAGCAAGCGGCTGAGAAGAAGGGATCACATCGAGTCGCGTATCTTCCGTTTGCAGCGGCGGTCGGAAGTGTGCAGGAAGACCCCGTGGAATTTGGTGCTCGCCCGTCGCTGATGGGAAAGCAGAAACCGGATTTGACACAGGCGGGCACGACCGGTCCTGCTGGCTCTTTGGCAGACACGGCACGGCGAGATGGAACAAATTTAGCAGCGGCGATTGAAGCGGCGGCTGGTTATATGCCCCCGGGATATGTGCCACAGATTGTGTTGCTGACCGACGGCAATCAGACCGAAGGAAATGCGACCGCTGCGGCCTCAGGAAGCCGTGTTCCCGTTTCGACGATTTCCCTTCCCACGCGAACCGAGCCCGAAGTACAGGTTTCCGAAGTCAGCGTGCCTGCTGAAGTACGCGAAGGTGAACCGTTCTTTGTCGATGTGACGATCTCGTCAAACCACGACGACGAAGGTCTGGTCGAAGTTTTTCGCGGCGATCACAAGGTGATCAGCGAGACGCGCAAATTCAAGACGGGCGAGAACAAATTTCGCTTTCAGCAATCCGTCGATCGCGATCGCATGGCGGCATTCAAAGTCCGGTTGTCCGGATTGAAACAGGACACGCTGCTGGACAACAATGCAGACTCCGGACTGGTTTACACGGCGGGAAAACCGCGAGTTCTGATCATCGAAAGTGATCCCAACCTGATTCGGGAACTTGCCTATGCTCTTGAAGACGAAGGCATTCAGGTCGATGTGCGTCCGCCTCAGGGCATGCCCGATTCGCTCGCCGGGCTTCAGAATTATGAGCTGCTGATATTGTCCAACGTTCCTGCCACTGCGCTGACTCAGCAGCAGATGGAGATTGCCCGCACGTATGTGCAGGAACTCGGCGGTGGCTTCATCATGCTCGGCGGCGAACAGTCGTTTGGTCTGGGAGGCTACTACAAAAGCACGCTCGAAGAAATTTTGCCGGTTCGCAGCGACTTCGAAAAGGAAAAAGAGAAACCGTCGCTCGGTATGGTGCTGGTCATCGACCGTTCGGGCTCAATGGACGGCGACAAACTGGAAATGGCAAAGACGGCAGCTCGATCCGCCGTCGAACTGCTCGGCAATCGCGATCAGGTGGCCGTACTGGCGTTTGACGATCAAACTTACGTGATCAGCGAAATGCAGTCCGCCAGCAACAAGGGCAAGATCAGCGATGAAATTGCCAGAGTTGAATCGGGCGGCGGGACAAGCATGTACCCTGCGATGGAGATGTCGTTTGAGATTCTGAATTCTACGTCCGCCAAGCTGAAGCATGTGATCATGCTGACGGACGGAATTTCCAATTCCGGCGACTTCGAAGGCATGGCTCAGCAGATGGTCTCAGCGAAGATGACGGTCTCGACAGTTGCCGTTGGCGGAGATGGCTCGACCGATACAGAGCTGCTGGAATCGATCGCCCGCATTGGCAAAGGTCGATATTACCTTGCTGAAGACCCGGCCCAGGTTCCGCAGATTTTCGCCAAGGAGACCGTCACCGCCAGTAAGTCGGCCATTGATGAACAACCTTTCGTCCCACAGGTCGTACGAGCCACTCGAGCTCTCGCCGAAATCGATTTCGAATCTGCGCCGTTTCTGCTGGGTTACGTAATGACTCGACCCAAACCGACGTGTGAAGTGATCCTCGCGACAGAAAAAGGCGATCCGCTTCTCGCATGGTGGAGATACGGTCTTGGCATGACGGCCGCGTTCACTTCCGATGCCAAAAGTCGTTGGTCGGCCGAATGGCTGACATGGCCGGGTTACGGCAAATTCTGGACGCAGGTTGTGCGTCAGACGATGCGAAAGAGTGACACGAAGGGCATTCAGGTGGCAACGTTGCGAGACGGAAAAAGGACTGCCATTTCCGTCGATGCGGTCAGTGAAATTGGACAGTTTCTGAATAATTCCGAAGTCGAAATGACAATCATCAATCCGTCGCTGCGACGCGAAAAATCAGCTCTGAAACAAACGGCTCCAGGTCGTTATGCGGCAGACTTCGCGACACTGCAGCCGGGTGCGTACAACATGGAGATTGCTCTGAAAAAAGACGGGCAAGTGCTGTATCGCCAGTCGCGAGGCCTGATGGTTGGCTACAGCGATGAACTCCGCATCCAGCCGACTAACGAGACTCTGCTGAAGGAAATTGCCACCGTTTCCGGCGGTCAGTTTAATCCGGAACCTGCGAAAGTTTTCGACCGTCCCAATGAGTGGACAAGCAGACCAACGCCGTTGTGGCCGTGGCTGCTGACAGTCGCGGCGTTCCTTTTAGTAATGGATGTTGCCCTGAGAAGAATCGATTTTGCGCTGCATTTGCCGATGAAAAAAGGTCGGTCCGTGGCATCGAGAGTCTAGAAGCTAGAAGCTAGACAGGTCCAGTGCTCGGTCAGTGATGGTTTGTGTGCCACTGGCTCTGCCAGTGCTTCATGGCGATGGAGAATACTGGCAGAGCCAGTGGCACACATCAAAGCACGGTTGACAATGCACTGGGGTGCCAGCGCTGCCGCTTGTCACACCCTACAAATTCACAAATTGGCCGGCGCTGGAGGGCTAAAAAGTGGTGAATTGCAGAACTTTGAGGCATGAAGTCGGTTCGAAGTGCGACAAAGTGTCTGTCAAAGTGGATTGTCGGGCGATACTATTCAGGAATTGGTTGCTTTGATCGCAACTTGTATCAGCCGCAGTGCGTTAGCACCCGGTTGTGCAGAAGTTTTCAGGAAACCGGACGCTAATGCGTACCGGCTGATGGAAGAAAGTTTGAAGTCGAATCCGGGATTAGCAAAATGCACAGCGTTCAACAGCGAGTTCAGGCCGTTCAGACTCGTCAGCAGCGGCAGTGGCTTTGGCAATGTGCTTCGACCGGGTTGCTTGCGGGTGGAGCCGCTGGATGTTTGATCGCGTTGACTCGCCTGTTGACTCAGGGGGCATTCTCCTGGATCTGGGTGGCAGCCTCTGTTTGCGTCCCAGCCATTGCCGGTATCACCATCGCCCTCTTTAGGTCACGAACTCTGCAGGCCGCAGCACGGCACATTGATACTAGCTGCGATTTGAAAGATCGCGCTCAAACCGCGCTGCAATTCCTGCAGAGTCCGTCAGAAGGCTCGTTGCGTCGAATGCAGATTGAAGATGCAGAGCAGCACCTGCTGACAGTAGATCCTGTAAAGGTCGCTCCGATTCGTGCGCCTAAGACCTGGGGCTGGGGAGTCATCATGTCGGTTGCGGCGCTGGTGATCGCACTGCTGTCCGGCCCGCAGGAACAACTCGTGGCGTCTGTCGTAACGAACGATGTAGTCGCTCAGCAGGCGATTAAAGCCGCCGATGGAATGGAAGACCTGGAACAGTTCCAGAAAGAGCAAAACGATCCGGAACTGGAGAAGTTGCTGAAGGAACTGAACGAACAACTCGAACAGTTGACCGAACCAGGTCTCGATCCCAAAGAAGCACTGGCCAAGCTGTCGGAAATGGAAGCGGCTCTGCAGGAGATGCAGCAGCAATTGACTGATCCGGCTTCCGAGGCACAAATGCAGGAAATCGGCGAAGCCCTGTCCCTGGCAGAAGCGATGGCTGCTGCCGGGCAAGCCATGGCCAAAGGGGAAATGGAGAAGGCGGCTGAGGAACTGGCAAAGATGGAAATGCCGGAACTGGATCGCAAGACAGAGAAAGCGGTCACAGAAAAACTTGAACAGGCGCAGAAAAATTCTGGCGAAGGCAGCAAGAAGCAGAGTGTCAAAGAGGCACTCGAGAAAATGACTCAAGGGCTGTCATCCGGAAACAAGAGCAAGTTCCGGGACGGTGCGAAGGGTCTGGCAGGTGAGTGCAAAAAGCAGGGACAGAAGAAGAAACTTTCTGATCTGCTGAAGAAGCAATGCCAAAGCCTGAGTGAGTGCAAATCTGAGTGCGAAAGCGAATGTAAGAATCAGGCACCGGGCAACAAAAAGGGCGGGAATAAAGCTGGCAAGGGCAGTGCCGGAGACTCTGCCGGCGAGAAAACGGCAAAGCAAAAGACCGCTCAGGAAATGAAACTCACCGGACAGGATTCCGGCACGGGCGATGTCGATATCGAAACGACGACGAATCCCGAACAGGAACAGGAGGCCGTTCGCCAGTACCGCCAGAAGGCTGACAAGTATGAAGCACTGAGTGAATCGGCCCTTGAATCCGAATCCATCCCGCTGGGTCACCGTCAAACCATTCGCCGCTACTTCGAACTGATCCGACCTCACGGCGGCGAAATGGACGCAGTTAACGACAAGACGGATTCGAAAACTCCCACGGAGTGAGGCTGAACCGGCACAGTCGTCCATGTCGCGCAAAGATCGCAATTCACTCGCTGCCGGAGTCCTGGGATCGCAGTTCAGTGCGGACACACGCGCGATCATTTCGGTCAGTTCGCAATTTAGGACCACGGAATACCCAGCGCGGGCTTCGCCCACAACCGATCGTCGAAGTGGGAAAACAAGAACAGCGGGGTCATCCAGACAGGAACACATGCTGCAGAAAAATTGACGGCAGAAAAATGAATCGCAGAAAGACACTAAGTCGAAGTCTGTATTTTTCTGCCGATCATTTTTCTGCCGGACCTGACTTCTGAAAACAGACGCCTGTAAATCTTCGCGGGAGAACAAGAAATTAACTGTTAGTAATACGGAAGAATCCTGGCGCGGGCTTCGCCCGCAACCCAAAGTATTCGTCACTCTCTGAGTGACGCAATTCGATTCATTTGGCCAGTTCAGACAAGCATCACTGAGGCAGTCGCGTTCTGGTTGATCCGCCCTGATCCCAATAAATCGCCTCGATTCTACTGCATCTCGGCTGGAATTGCTGCTGAGTCCATTTTTCGATTACAGACTTTCTTCTGTCGACAAACCTCCGAGTGTCCAGCGAAGATATGATTCCAGAAACAGATCCAGATCGCCATCGAGCACCGGTTGAGGATTGCCGACCCTGGTACCTGTCCGTGCATCCTTGACGAACTGATCAGGATGCAGCACATAGTTGCGCACTGTCTGGCCGCCGAAACCGATTTTGGTTTTTTCACCATGCCGCGCGGAAACCTCGGCTTCGCGTTTATCGATTTCAATCTGATACAGTTTG